>NZ_JAVLAZ010000080.1:0-11020 GCF_031581315.1 Thiohalophilus sp. | reverse complement strand
GCACCCGGGCCTGTTCAAACTGGGGAAGTTGCAGTTTCATCAGCGACTCGCCGTCATGCGCGGCGTTTACAGATCCTTGAGTATGTAGACCGCGCCGCAATAGGGGCACTTGGCTTCGCCGCCCTGCTCTTCGATGGGCAGATAGACCCGGGGATGGGAATTCCACAGGGTCATGTCATCCATCGGGCAGTGCAGCGGCAGTTCCGCGCGGGTCACTTCGTAGCGGCTGGCCGCGTTGGCCTGCACCGGTTTGCGGGCCGCCGGTGAGTTCTGGCCCGATTTGGGGGTCGATTTCTGGTTCACTGCCTTTGCCTCCTGTTGCCTGCTGTGCAGATTATTATTTTATTTTACGTAGGCCAGCCAGTCCGTGTACTTGTCGACACGACCGTGGACCAGATCAAAATAGTGGCTCTGCAACTGCTCGGTGACCGGCCCGCGCACGCCCGAGCCGATGGGCCGGCCGTCCAGTTCGCGAATGGGCGTGACCTCGGCGGCGCTGCCGGTAAAGAAGGCCTCGTCGGCCACGTACACCTCGTCGCGGGTGATACGCTTTTCGCGCACCTCGTAACCCAGATCCCGCGCCAGGTGCAACAAGGTATCGCGGGTGATCCCCTCCAGCGCCGAGGTCAGCTCGGGGGTGTAGATCACGCCGTTGCGCACCAGGAAAAAGTTCTCGCCGCTGCCCTCGGTCACGAAGCCGTCCACATCCAGCAGCAGCGCCTCGTCGTAGCCGTCGCGCACCGCTTCCTGCAGCGCCATCATCGAATTCATATAGTTGCCGTTGGCCTTGGCCCGGCACATGGTGACGTTGACATGATGGCGGGTGAACGAGGAAGTGCGAATGCGAATGCCTTTCTCCATCCCCTCGGCACCCAGGTAGGAGCCCCACTCCCAGGCGGCGACAATGGTGTGGACCTGCAGATTATCGGCACGCAGCCCCATGCCCTCGGCACCGTAGAAACACATCGGGCGAATATAGGCCGACTCCAGGCCATTCTCGCGCACCACCGCCAGCTGGGCATCGTTGAGGGTCTGCTTGTCGAAACGGATCTTCATGTTGAGGATGTGGGCGGAGCGAAACAGCCGGTCGGTATGCTCCTGCAGGCGGAAAATGGCCGTGCCCTGCTCCGCCTTGTAGGCGCGCAGCCCCTCGAAAACCCCCATGCCGTAATGCAGCGTATGGGTCAGCACATGCACCTGCGCCTCGCGCCAGGGCACCATTTCACCATCGAACCAGATGACACCGTCACGCTCGGCCATCGACATACCACGCCACTCCTCAATCCGTAAATTCAGTAAAAATCGCCAAAGAGGCTTATTCTAAGCGAAATCAGCGGGTTTGTCGTTCTAGAAAAGGGACGAGGTACGAGGGACGAGTGACGAGGTTTTTTATATCCCCTCCCCCTGACCCCTCCCTGTGGGAGGGGAAACGGATCTTTGCTGTCAGCAGATTCCCTCCCCTTCCAGGCACAAGTCCGTCGAAAACGGATTTGATCGGCCGAAGGCTGGTCCGGAAGGTGGAGGCAGGGAAGCCCGGAATAACGGCCAGGGTGGGATGATAGTATATCAGCCCAAGCAAACCCGCCTCGTCACTCGGCACTTGGTCCTCGTCCCTGCCCGGAGGGCTTTGTCACTCGTCCCTCGCCCCTCGTCCCTCCCCGACAGGGGCAGGGCCCAGCACCTGATCCCAGATCCGTTTCACCAGCGCCAGGTGCTCATCAAACTCACCTTTCGGGGCCAGGGTCTTCTGCTCCTGCAGCGCCATGCGATGGGCCTGGCCGCGGTAGGCGCGGTAGGCTTCCTTGAGCTGTTCGGTGTCGGTCGCGTCCAGCAGGCCGGTGTCGGCCAGGGTGTCGAGGATGCGAATGTTGTCGGTCCAGGTCAGCAGGTCGGGATACTGGCGGGCGTAGCCGAGCACAAAGTACTGGACCAGAAATTCGATATCGACCATACCGCCCTGGCCCTGTTTCAGATCCACGCAGCCGGGCTCTTTTTTGGTCAGCTCGGTGCGCATGCGCTGGCGCATCTTGACGACTTCAGCACGCAGTTGGTCCAGATCCCGTTCCCGTCCGAGGACGGTCTGGCGCACCTTGCCAAAGCGGTCGATGATGTCGTGATCGCCGGCCACACCGCGGGCCCGCACCAGGGCCTGGTGTTCCCACAACCAGGCCTTGTTGAGTTGATAGCCTTCAAAGGAAGCGAGGTTGCTGACCAGCATGCCCGAAGCGCCGTCGGGGCGCAGGCGCAGATCGGCATCGTAGAGCACGCCGGCCGGGGTATGGGTGGTGAGAATATGAATCAGTCGCTGGCCGAGCCGGGCATAGAACACCGGCACCGCCAGCGGCTGGGGGCCGTCGGTCATCTCGTTCTGATCCTCGCTGGCATGCAAAAACACCAGATCCAGATCCGAGCCGTAACCCAGCTCGAAACCGCCCAGCTTGCCGTAGGCGATCACCGCAAAAGCCTTCTCGCCGCTTTGGCGGCTGGCAACCGGCTGGCCGTGGCGCTCGCTCAGATGCCGCCAGGCCTGCTGCAGGGCTTCTTCGAGGATCACCTCGGCAATCCAGGAGAGGTGATCGCTCACTTTCATCAGCGGCAGCACGTCCGAGACATCCGCCGCCACCACGCGCAGCACGTTGGTGTGTTTGAAGTGGCGCAGCGCTTCCATCGCCTGCTCGTGATCGTCGGCTTCGAGCTGGGCCAGCTCGCTTGCCAGTTCCGCGGCCAGCTCGGGTTTGGCCGGCGGCGCATAGAGGCTGCGCACGTCCATCAACTCGTCGAGCAGCAGCGGATAACGCGACAGATACCGCGACAACCAGGGGCTGGCCTGGCAAAGTTTGACCAGCTGGGAGAGCACCAGCGGGTTTTCCACCAGCAGGGCCAGGTAGACGCTGCGCCGGGCAATGGTCCGCACGATCTCGAGCACCCGCTCGAAGGTCATATCGGGATCGTCCGCCTGCGCGGCAGCCCCGAGCAGCAACGGCATCAACCGATCCAGCCGGCTTTTGCCGTTGGTGCTCAACGACTGGTAAAGCCGGCCGCCCTGTAAATCGGTCACGCGCGACAGGATCGCGGCAGGCTTCTGGTAACCGGCCTCTTCCAGCGCATGGGTGGCCTGTTCCTCATCCAGATTGGCGTACCACAGATCGTAGAAGATATTTTCATTGTCCTCCTCGACGTTCTGCGGTGCCGCGAAGACCTGCTCGAAATGGTTATGCACGTGTTGGCGATGATGTTCCAGCTCGCCGTAAAACGATTGCCAGTTGTCAAAGCCCATGCTCCAGGCCAGTCGCAGGCGCGGGTACTCGTCATCGGGCAGGTCATGGGTTTGCTGATCCAGTACCCCCTGCAGGCGATGCTCCACATCGCGCAGGAAGCGATAACCGGCTTCCAGTTCGCGGACCACAAACTCGGGCAGGACGTCCATTTTCTGCAGCAGGGGCAACACCATGAGCACCCGCCGTTCCTGCAAGGCCGGATCCCGGCCGCCGCGGATCAACTGAAACACCTGGGCGATAAACTCGATCTCGCGAATGCCGCCCAGCCCGAGCTTCACATTCTGCTCCAGTCCCTTGCGTTTAACCTGCTTGGCGATCATGCCCTTCATGTCGCGCAGGGATTCGTAGGCACCGTAATCAAGATAGCGGCGATAGACGAATGGATGCAGCATGTCCATCAGTTCCTTGCCAGCCGCCTGATCACCGGCTACCACGCGTGCCTTGATCATGGCATAGCGTTCCCACTCACGACCGTGCGCCTGGTAATAGGTCTCCAGGGCATCGAAGCTGGTCACGAGCGGTCCCCCGTCACCGAACGGGCGCAGACGCATATCAACCCGGAATACGAAGCCTTCGGGGGTCTGCTGATCCAGCACGGTAATCAGCTTCTGTCCGAGTTTGATAAAAAACTCGCCGTGGCTGAGGGTGCGCCCCTCACCACGGGTTTCGCCTTCCTCGGCAAAGGTAAAGATGAGATCGATATCCGAGGAGACATTCAGCTCCCACGCACCCAGCTTGCCCATGCCCAGCACCACCAGGTTCATGGGTGAGCCGTCTTCATAACAGGGCGTGCCATACTGATCGCAAAAGCGCGGGTATAACCAGTCCAACGCGCCGTCAATACAGGTTTCCGCCAGATAGGTCAGATCCCGGCAGGTCTCCTCCAGCTCGGCCCAGCCGGCCAGGTCCCGCCACAGAATGCGCACCATCTCGCGCTGACGAAAACGACGCAGCACGTGCATCAGGCCCGCTTCATCCTCCACCGGGGCGATCACCGACGCCCATTGCGCGGCGAATTGCTCGCGGTCAGCCGACTGCAACAGCCGCGACTGCAGGGCAGAAAAATCGTCGGGATAACGCAGACACTGACGCGCCACGTACTCACTCGCCGCCCAGACCGTCGGCAGCGACCCGGCGACCGCCTCATCCAGTACGGTATCGCCCGCCTTCGGGCCAAACTCCTCCCACCAGTGCATGACCTGATCGGCCAGCGGCCCGGGTAACTGTGAAATAACCTGATCGACGTTGCTGCTCATAAACAAAAAATCGGGTGGGTGTGCCGGATACTATGACCAAAACCGCCTGCCGTCACAACCACAATAGTTCTCTTGTTTCCTGCACTGGGAAAAAAATCGCGGAGGACGCAGAGGCGCGGAGTCGCAGAGTAGTTAAAAAATATTATTTTACGTTTTGCAGTGTGCCGTTGATTCAGGATGAATTTCAGCAACGGCAATTCCAGAATGACGCTGCATGGCATTGCTGAATCCGATCAGTCTTGAACCACTGTTGGCTGGTCAACGAATACCAATTAATTTTTCTCTGCGCCTCCGCGCCTCTGCGCGATGTACAGGGATGTACAAGTGTCGCGGGAGGCAGGAAGCCGAGAGCGACCCTCCGCGTTAATTCCACCGTCAATCAGAAATGAAAAAAGCCCCGCCATTACTGGCGGGGCTTTTTGTTGCGCCTGGGTTAAGGCAAGCAAAGCCTGGGCTGAAAGGGACGGAGAGGAGATGGCTGCAAGGCAGCCAAATGACCCGTAGCGGAGCTTACATTAAACGTAAGTGAGCAACGGAAGCATTTGGCGAACGCCGCAGACGCTCATCTCCGGCCTCTTTCAGGCCGGGCGACTACATCATGCCGCCCATGCCGCCCATACCCATGTCGCCCATGCCACCGGCTGCGCCGGCGCCGGCACCGCCGTCTTCGTCGGGCTTGTCGGCGATCATGGCTTCGGTGGTGATCATCAGGCCGGAGATCGAGGCGGCGTTCTGCAGGGCAGTACGGGTTACCTTGGTCGGGTCCAGAATACCCATTTTGATCATGTCACCGTATTCACCGGTAGCGGCGTTGTAACCGAAGTTACCCTTGCCTTCTTCCACCTTGTTGCAAACCACGGAGGCCTCGGAACCGGTGTTGGTCACGATCTGACGCAGGGGCTCTTCCATGGCGCGGCGCAGGATGTTGATGCCAACGTCCTGATCGTGGTTGTCACCATTGAGGCTGTCGATGCCGGTACGGGCGCGCAGCAGGGCCACACCACCGCCGGGTACGACGCCTTCTTCCACCGCGGCACGAGTGGCGTGCAGAGCGTCTTCCACACGGGCTTTCTTCTCCTTCATTTCCATCTCGGTCGCGGCACCGACCTTGATGACCGCAACACCGCCGGCCAGTTTGGCCACGCGTTCCTGCAGTTTTTCCTTGTCATAATCCGAGGAAGCTTCCTCGATCTGGGCGCGGATCTGGGTGACCCGGGCTTCGATGTCGTGCTGCGGACCGGCACCGTCGATAACGGTGGTTTCATCCTTGGAGACAACGACCTTCTTGGCCTGACCGAGATCTTCCACGGTGGCTTTTTCCAGTTGCAGACCGACTTCTTCGGAGATCACGGTACCACCGGTCAGAACGGCGATGTCCTGCAGCATGGCCTTGCGGCGCTCACCAAAGCCGGGGGCCTTGACGGCGGCAACCTTGACGATACCGCGCATGTTGTTAATCACCAGCGTGGCCAGGGCCTCGCCTTCGATGTCTTCGGCGACGATCAGCAACGGCTTGCCGGCCTTGGCAACACCTTCGAGAACCGGCAGCAGTTCGCGGATGTTGGAGATCTTCTTGTCGTGCAGCAGGATGTAGGGCTCTTCGAGTTCGGCGCTCATGTTCTGCTGATTGTTAACGAAGTAAGGGGACAGGTAGCCGCGATCGAACTGCATGCCTTCGACCACGTCCAGTTCGTTCTCCAGACCGGTGCCTTCTTCGACAGTGATAACGCCTTCCTTGCCGACCTTGCCCATGGCCTGAGCGATGATGCCACCGACTTCCTCATCGGAATTGGCCGAGATGGTGCCCACCTGGGCAATGGCGTTGTCGTCGGCGCAGGGGTTGGACAGCTTCTTCAGCTGTTCAACGGCTGCGGTGGTGCCTTTGTCGATACCGCGCTTGAGATCCATCGGGTTCATGCCGGCGGCTACCGCTTTCATGCCTTCGGTCAGGATAGACTGGGCCAGCACGGTCGCGGTGGTGGTACCGTCACCGGCAACGTCGGAGGTCTGGGAAGAGACTTCCTTGACCATTTGCGCACCCATGTTTTCGAACTTGTCGGTCAGTTCGATTTCCTTGGCCACGGAAACGCCGTCCTTGGTGATGGTCGGCGCGCCGAAGCTCTTCTCGAGCACGACATTGCGGCCTTTGGGGCCCAGGGTAACCTTGACGGCATTGGCCAGGGTGTTCACGCCTTTGAGCATTTTGTGACGGGCGTCGTCACCAAATTTCAATTCTTTTGCACTCATGTTCTTTCCTCACTATCTCTTAATATAGATAAGCTTACGATGTTGACGGGTTGAACGCCGTATCAGGCTTCAATCACACCCATAATGTCTTCTTCACGCATGACGAGCAGTTCCTCGTCATCGAGTTTGACTTCGTTGCCGGCATACTTGCCGAACAGCACCTTGTCACCCACTTTGACGTCCAGCGCGCGGACCTCGCCGTTGTCCAGAATCTTGCCATTACCCACAGCGATTATTTCGCCCTGGCTTGGCTTTTCGGTGGCGGAATCGGGAATGACGATACCGCCGGCCGTGGTACGTTCTTCTTCCATGCGACGAATAATCACGCGGTCATGCAAAGGACGGATTTTCATTCTCAGTGTCTCCTGAATGTTATTGATTTCTTGGATTTCAAATAGTTGGCCCGAACAGAACCCTGTCCGGGCGGGAATATCAGTCGGCCTTTTAGCACTCGGCATCGACGAGTGCTAATCATAGCGGTCACGGCCGTACTGTCAAGACCAGTCTCTTGATGGGGTGATGGTGGGAAAATTCAAGGCTCAGTCGTCATCCCGGTGCTTAAATTCGCCCTCGATGGTACGCGGCCCGCCACCGGGGGGCTCCCCGGGACCGCTGCCCGGCGGGCCGGTCCGTATCACACCGCGCTGGATGGCCCAGCGGATCAGTCCCTGGCGCAGGGGCGGTACCAGTAAGACGAAGCCCACCGCATCGGTGACGAACCCGGGGGTCAGCAACAGTGCGCCCGCCACCACCAGCAGCAACCCCTCGAACAGCGGCATAGCCGGCACCTGGCCCTGGGCCAGCTGCGTCTGGAAGCGCATCAGGGTGGAAAAGCCCTGCCAGCGCAGCAGACCGACCCCGATGACCGCGGTCAGCACCACCAGCAAAATCGTCGGCCAGGCGCCAATCACCTCGCCGATCTGGATGAGAAAATAAATTTCGACCAGCGGGATGGCAATAAACAAGAGCAGGAATAAACGGAACAACGGCAGCGTCCTTAATCAGCATGTGTATACGGTACTATTGTAACAGGTCGATGCTTTGCCAGCTGTGCGACGGGCTGTTATCTTGCACGGCATGAGCGAGCTTTCCCAGTGCCTGGTGCTATGCACCTGTCCCGATACCGACACCGCGCGACAACTGGCCGACCGGCTGGTGGCGGAGCGCCTGGCGGCCTGCGTCAATATTGTCCCCGGGCTCGAATCGGTCTACGAATGGCAGGGCAAGGTCGAGCGCGACGGGGAAGTGTTGCTGATCATCAAGACCCGGCAGGACCGCTACGGCCAGCTGGAAGAGACCCTGCAGCAACACCATCCGTATGAACTTCCTGAAATTCTCAGGGTCTCTCTGGATGGAGGACTGCAGGATTACCTGCAGTGGATTGATAACGCACTGGAATAATAATGATGATGAAAAAACTGTTTGCCGGCCTGTTATTTCTGTTTGTTTTCCCCGTGGCTGCCGAAGAAGAGCTGCTGGAACCGGACAAGGCGTTCGCCTTCCAGGCCGAGGTTGTCGATGGCACTGTCCAGGCCCGCTGGGATGTGGCTGATAACTATTATATGTATCGCGGCAAGATCCGCTTTGAAGTGGACAACCCCGATATCTCTCTGGGCGAACCGCAGTTGCCCGACGGCAAGATCAAGGACGACGAGTTCTTCGGCGAGGTCGAAATCTACCGCGGCAGCGTGCCGGTTACCATTCCGATTGAATCCGGCAGCGGTGATTTCACCCTGACCGCCCATTCCCAGGGCTGCGCCGACGTCGGCGTCTGTTATCCCCCGCACCGCCAGAACGTGCAGCTGACCGCCACCGGCACCACAACCGGTACGGACGGCAAGCGCTCCCTGCAGGATCTGAATGACGATCTGGGCCTGAACCAGGGCGACGATGAAGTCCTCCATCCCGATCAGGCCTTTGCCTTCAACACCGAAATCATGGACGCCAACACGGTCCGGGCCACCTGGCAAATCATGGCCGACCACTATCTGTATCGCGATAAATTCGAATTTTCCGTCAAGCAGGGCGACGCCCGGGTAGGCAAGGTCGAGCTGCCCAAAGGCAAGGAAAAAGAAGACGAGTTCTTCGGCAAGATCCGGGTCTTCGAGGGCGAACAGACCCTGGTCGTGGATATTCCCCTGGAACGAACCCGGGGCGAGGCCGGCGAGGTTGAGCTGGCGTTTGTCTACCAGGGCTGTGCCGAAAAAACCGGGATCTGTTACCCCCCGATTCGCAAGAGCGAGACCGTCACACTGGCCGCCACCGATCAATTCGCCATGGCCGATGATCCCGAGCCGGCCGGGCAGAGCGCTGGCCAGCAACAGCCTGTCTCCGAGCAGGACACCATCGCCGCTTCGCTGCAAGCCGGTGGGCTGCTGGTCATCCTGACCTTCTTCGGCTTCGGTCTGCTGCTGGCCTTCACGCCCTGCGTGTTCCCGATGATTCCGATCCTCTCCAGTATCATCATCGGCCAGGGCGACAAGATCACCACCGGACGCGCCTTCACCATGTCGACGGTCTATGTGCTGGCGATGGCGCTCACCTATACCGCCGCCGGGGTCATTGCCGGGATGCTGGGCGAGAATCTGCAGGCCGCGTTCCAGAATCCGTGGATTCTGGGCAGTTTTGCTGCCGTGTTCGTCCTGCTGTCATTATCCATGTTCGGCTTCTACGAACTGCAAATGCCCGCCTCCATCCAGGGCAAGCTCTCCGAGGTCAGTAACCGTCAGAAGGGTGGCAGCCTCACCGGCGTGGCCGTCATGGGCTTTCTCTCCGCGCTGATCGTCGGGCCCTGCGTGGCCGCGCCGCTGGCCGGGGCGCTCATTTATATTGGTCAGACCGGTGACGCCGTACTCGGCGGCATGGCGCTGTTCGCCCTCAGCCTGGGCATGGGACTACCGCTGATCGCCATCGGCACCTCGGCGGGCAAGCTGCTGCCCCGCGCCGGCGGCTGGATGGATACGGTCAAGGCCATCTTCGGTGTGCTGCTGCTGGCCGTCGCCATCTGGATGCTGGAACGGATCATCCCCGACTTTGTCGCCCTGTGGCTGTGGGCCGCGCTGCTGATCATCTCGGGTATCTATATGAAGGCCCTGGAACCGCTACCGGCCGACACCTCCGGCTGGCACCGGCTCTGGAAGGGGCTGGGGATCATCGTGCTGGTCTACGGCATCCTGCTGGTGATCGGCGCCAGCGCCGGCAGCAACGACAAATTCCGGCCGCTGCATGGCGTCTTTGCCGGCGCCGGCATGAGCGGCGGCGCTCAGCAGCAGTCGTTGCAGTTCGAGAAGATCAAGACCGTCGAGGATTTCGAGAACAAGCTGGCCCAGGCCAAAGCCGCCGGCAAGCCGGTGATGCTCGACTTCTACGCCGACTGGTGTATCTACTGCAAGGATTACGAGAAATATGTCTTCACCGATCAACGGGTCATCGAGCGACTGGATAACTTCGTCCTGCTCAAGGCGGACGTGACGGATAACGACGACAAGGACAAGGCGTTACTGCGCAGCTTCAATCTCGTTGCGCCCCCGGCAATCCTGTTCTTCGGCCCCGATGGCGAGGAACGCCACGGCCGGCGGCTGGTCGGGGCCATGAACGCCGATGAGTTTCATAACCATCTCAACATGATGTCCTTCTAGGTAACCGGCCCGCCCCGGTGGCGGGCCGGATATCGGAATGAATTCATTTAACCTTTAACGAACGGAACAGCCGTATGAAACGTTCAGTCTTAATCGCATTGATCATCGTCGTGGCGGTCATCAGTCTGCTGGCCGGCATGTACGCCAACAAGCTGTTTGACAGCCCGGACAGTCAAACAACTGCGCAAAGCAGCGATGCCGCCGGCCCGCCTGAAATCCGCCCCGATTTCGGCCTGCAGGATCTGCAGGGCAATTTGCGCCACGTCAGCGAATGGGACGGTGACGTGCTGATGATTAACTTCTGGGCCACCTGGTGCCCGCCCTGCCGCCGCGAGATTCCCGCCTTTATTGAATTACAGGATAAATACGGCGATCAGGGCTTTACCATCATCGGCATCGCCATCGACACCGAGCAAAATGCCAGGGACTTCGTCGACCCCATGGGCGTCAACTACCCGATCCTGATCGGTGACAAGGACGGCATTGCCCTCTCCAAAGACTACGGCAACCGCATGGGCGTGTTGCCCTACACCGTCATCGTCGACCGCGACGGCAAGATCACCGAAACCCATCGCAACGAACTGACCTTCGAAGACGCCGA
>NZ_JAVLAZ010000079.1:8467-11073 GCF_031581315.1 Thiohalophilus sp. | reverse complement strand
ATCTTTAATAAATTATTTACGTACATTCGCGTTAATTAGCGGACATTTTAAATCAGTCACTTTCTTTACCGGAAACTGCGGCTTCTTCAAAAGTCGCCATACCGTTATGCAAAGCGCAGGCATGACGTAACAATGACAGCGCCACGGCCGCGCCGCTGCCCTCGCCCAGGCGCATGCCGAGGTCGAGTAACGGCTCCGCCTGCAGATCATCCAGGATCGCTCGATGACCGGGCTCGGCGGAACGATGACTGTAGATGAACCATTGTCGGCTGCCCGGCAACAATTTCTCGGCGATCAGCGCCGCCACGCTGCAGATAAATCCGTCTATCAGCACCGGCAGGCCCTGCTGGGCGGCATGCACGTATGCTCCCGTTAGTGCCGCGATCTCAAAACCGCCAAAACAATGCAGCACGGTCTGCGCATCCTGTGGGTCAATCGCATGCCGGGTGATTGCTGTATCGATCACCTCGGCCTTGTGTCGCACGCCGGCATCATCCAGCCCGGTGCCCGGTCCGACCAGTTGTTGGGCCGGCTGATTCAGCAACACACAGCCCAACGCGGCAGCCGAGGTGGTATTGGCAATGCCCATCTCACCACCAATATATAACTGACTTCCCGCGTCCAGCGCCCGTTGTACCGAATCGCGCCCCGCCGCCAGCGCCTGCTGTCCCTGTTCGGGTGTCATGGCCGGTTGCTGGCTGAAGTCAGCCGTGCCTTCGCCAATACGCTGATCGACCACCCCCGGCAGTTCACCGGGATCGTGCGCAGTGCCGACATTGACCACTTCCAGGTGGGCGTTCTGTTCTGTCGCCATGACGCTGATCGCGGCACCGCCACGGGCAAAGTTGCGCACCATCTCGGTGGTGACAATTTGCGGAAAGGCGGACACGCCCTGATGGGCAATACCGTGATCGGCGGCAAAGACCGCCACCCAGCACTGTTCGATAACGGGCGTGGCGTTCGCCTGCAGACCCGCCAGTTGTATTGCCAGGGATTCCAGCTGGCCCAACGAACCGGGCGGCTTGGTCAGTTGACCCTGACGCTGTTGCGCGGCCTGTTGCGCGTCGGCATCGATCGCTTTGACAGGCTGTTGCCACCAGTACAACGTCATCACTTATCCTTTGAGGGTTTGCGGCAGTCCGGCGGTGATCATCGTCACCCGATCACACACCCCGGCGAGACGCTGATGCAGGCGGCCGGTTTCATCGGCAAAGCGGCGGGAAAGCGGATCGGCGGGAATGATGCCCTGCCCGACTTCGTTACTGACAAACAACAGATCGGCCTGCAATGACGGCAGGCAGGCCAGCAGGTTGTTCTGTTCCTGTTCCAGTCGTTGCGGATCGCGGTCGAGCAACAGGTTGGTCAGCCACAGGGTCAGACAGTCGATCAGTATGATCGCGTCGGGATCATCGCTTTTTTGCAAGGCATCGCTCAATGCCAACGGTTCTTCAACGACTTGCCAATGGGCGGGGCGTTCCTGTTGATGACGGCGAATGCGCTCGGCCATCTCTTCATCGCCGGCCGTGGCCGTTGCAATCAGTGTGACAGGTTTATTGCTCTGCCCGGCCAATTGCTGGGCATAGCGACTTTTACCGGAACGGATACCGCCGAGGATTAATTGCTGCATGAGTTGGAACAGGAATCAGAAAATCAGACCCATCAGGGTCAACAACGCCAGCAGGACCACCCAGACGACCAGCGCCCGTTTGACCAGTCCCAGGGCATGTTGTATCGGGGCGGTATCGACAGGAGTCGCCTCCTCGATTTCCTGGTATTCGCCGGCAATGGCACCCGTGCCGCTTTCTATCAAAAAGGCGTCGCTGTCGCGTTGCCAGATGTCGGCGGGGCTCTGCCAGCGACTGAGGGTGTCGACAAAATTACCGGCCAGGGCGTAGCACAAGACGGTGAGGCGGGCGGGGATCCAGGCGAGAATTTGATACAGATCGTAAGTGGCATTGCGATATTCGTCCGTGACCGAAGCCTGCTGCCGGACATGGCAGCTGAGTCGAAACAGTACCGCCCCGATCGGCCCGAGAATCAAAAACCAGAACAGCACGCCGAACATCCGCGTGTTGGCCTCCACCAGAATCCGATCGCGCACTTGCTGGACCAGTTCGACCGTGGATTCGGCGGTGATTTCCGTCTCATCACCCAGCTGGCGGGCGCACAGCGCGGCCGCTTCGGGATCGTCCCGTTCCAGGGCGGTCAGTACGTGCTGAACATCCTCATCCAGATCGCGTGGGCCGAGCGTAAAAATCAGCACCACCAGTCCGAGCAGGAACGCCAGTAACCCGGTCAGGGCGCCCAGCGCCGCCAGCACGATCCACACCGCCAGCGCCACCAGCCCGATCAGCAGGATGACCCCCACCGGCCCGTCGCGCAGGGGCTGGCCCTCGAGTTTGTGATAGAGGGTTTCGTGGTAACGATCGAACCAGTCGAAACGGCGCAGGTCGGACACCGGCTTGTAGAAGAACTCCACCGCCAATGCCAGCAATATACTTATCAGATTCATGATGCCAAGTGTCTATATAAAAGGTGTAAATATCAAGCTTTGCGTCATTCTACAACGCCGCCATCAGGCGGGCCCAGTCAAAAGCCGGGCCGGG
>NZ_JAVLAZ010000079.1:0-8367 GCF_031581315.1 Thiohalophilus sp. | reverse complement strand
ACCTGCAGATCGCAGATCTCCTGAAAATAGGGATGCCGGGCCGGGTCCAGACAGTTGGTGAAAAAACGGTCAATCGCATCCCCGCCAAACTGCTGCGGCGGCAGGCTGATACCGTGAATCACCAGCAGGGAGATATCACCGGGATCGGGCCGGGCATTGTAATTGGGCGAGGGACACTGGCGCGCGCCCTGTAACAGCCCGGTGTGGGGATCGATCTGCATTGGATAATCCGATGTCCTTGATTAATAGTCCTGCAGCGGGTGACGTATATCCCGGAGGGCGCAAATTTGTGCGCTTTACATTACACCATTGTCCACAGGCTGTTAATATCAGAAGCGGATTCGCACCCCTGTTCTGACGGAATAAAACAATAATCACGGGAGAAATCGCATGGATAACCTGTTGGCCCGATTGACCGAGTGGACCGGCACCGTGTCGGGATATGCCTGGGGCATTCCCTCGATCGTCCTGCTGGTTGGCACCGGCCTCTATCTGACGATTCGGCTGCGTTTTATACAAATCCGCGGCTTCAAACATTCCTGGCAAGTTATTCGCGGCAAGTACGACAAGCCGGTGGATCCCGGCGAAGTCACGCATTTTCAGGCGCTCTCCACCGCCCTGTCAGCGACCGTCGGCACCGGCAATATCGCCGGGGTGGCCACCGCCATCGCCTTCGGCGGCCCCGGGGCGGTGTTCTGGATGTGGATCACCGCGCTGGTGGGCATGGCCACCAAGTTTGCCTCCTGCTCGCTGGCACTGAAGTTTCGTCGCTTTCATCCCGACGGCTCGGTCTCCGGCGGCCCCATGTATACCCTGCTCTACGGCCTCAACTTCAAAACTCTGGCGGTGCTGTTTGCCGCCTTCACCCTGATCGCTTCGTTCGGGATCGGTAACATGGTGCAGGCCAATTCGGTGGTGGACGGCCTCGCCTATGTGTTTCCCGGGATTATCGATTACCGGCTCGGGATCGGCGTCATCATCGCCATCCTGGTCGGCCTGGTGATCATCGGCGGGATCAAACGCATCGCCCGCGTCACCTCGCGCATTGTGCCATTTATGGCCGTTTTCTATTGCGGCGCGGCCTTACTGGTGCTGTTTTTGAACCTCGACAAAATTCCCGGCGCCTTTGCCACCATCTTCAACCTGGCCCTGAACCCCTGGGCCGCCGGCGGCGGTGCCATCGGCGCGGCTATTCAGTACGGGGTGGCACGCGGCGTCTTCTCCAACGAGGCCGGACTGGGCTCGGCCCCCATGGCCCATGCCGCGGCGCGTACCAGTGAGCCGGCCCGCGAAGGGCTGGTCGCCATGATGGGCCCGTTCATCGATACCATCGTCATCTGCACCATGACCGCGCTGGTGATCGTGATCATGGGCGCCTGGGGCGACGCACGTCCCGACGGCCTGGAAGGCGCGGCCCTGTCGGCCTATGCCTTCGAACAGGGGCTGGGCACCATCGGCAGCTGGGTGGTTGGCATCGGGCTGGTCTTCTTCGCCTATTCGACCATGATTGCCTGGTCCTATTACGGCGATCGCAGCGCCGAGTTCCTGTTTGGCGAACGGGCGGTAATGCCGTACCGCATTGTATTTACCGTGCTGGTGGTGGTCGGTGCCTATGTGCCGCTGCAGCTGGTCTGGAACTTCGCCGACATCGCCAATATTTTGATGGCGGCTCCGAATCTGATCAGCCTGATCCTGCTGGCCGGGCTGGCGAAAAAAGTGTCCGACGATTATTTCAGTCGCATGCCGGGCTGAACACGCTAGAATGGAAGAATGAACCCGGCCTGCTGCGGCATCTATCGACAAGGAGATCGACCTATGAACACATTGCAACGCCTGAAACAGGGATTGCTCCTCAGCCTCGTCGTGGGGCTCGCGGCCTGCGGCGGCAAGACCCAGGTGGAAAGTGATCTGGGTATTCGTGGCGCGCCCGACTGGGTCAACGAAGGCACCCAGTTTCTAAACGATCGTGACGGCCGTCTGTTTCATGGGGTCGGGCATGCGCCGCCAATGGGTGACAATGCGCTGCAAATGTCCACCGCCGATAACCGGGCCCGGGCCGAAGTCGCGCGGATTCTCAGCTCCTACATGGATGTGGTCAGCAGGGATTACAGCGATCACGCCGCCAGTGCGGGACGCTCGGTGAACCGGCAAACCGTCTCGCGACAAATCGATAACCTGACCAAAGTGAACCTGACCGGGGTGAAGATCATCGGCCGCTGGAAGGACGAGGAAACAGGCAATGTCTGGTCCATTGCCGAACTGGACATGGAAAAAATGCAGGACACGCTGGACAGGGTCAACGACATGAACGCCGATCTGAAACGTTATATCAGCGATCAGGGCGGTAACATTTTCGATAATCTGGCGCAGGAGAACTGAGTATGCCGTATCGTACGATTCAAACATTTGCCTTTTTACTTGCCGGAATGACACTGGTGGCGGGACTCACCGGTTGTGGCACCCGGGTTGAACGACTCGAGGCCGACGAGGTGCGCGACCTCAGCGGCGCCTGGAACGATACCGACTCACGCCTGGTCTCCGAAGAGATGATCAATGACATGTTATCGCGTCCCTGGGTCAACGACTTCAAGCGCCGTACCGGCAAGCAACCGGTCGTTATCGTCGGCACCGTGCGCAACCTGAGCCACGAACACATCAATACCAATACCTTTGTCAACGATATCCAGCGTGAGCTGACCAATTCGGGACGGGTGACTTTCGTCGCCTCGCGCGATGAACGTCAGGAGATCCGCGATGAGCGCCTGGATCAGGATATTCACGCCAGTGCCGAAACCCGCAAGGCCATGGGCCAGGAGTATGGCGCGGATTTCATGCTCAGCGGCCAGATCAATACTATCATCGACATGGAAGGCCGCACCCAGGTACGTTATTACCAGGTGGATCTGACCCTGATCAGCCTGGCGGACAATCGCAAGGTCTGGGTTGGTCAGAAAAAGATCAAAAAAGAGGTCGCCAACAGCAAACTACGCTTTTAAACAGCGGGTCAGGGCTGACCCATGTTAACGCGCGTGTTACAACGCCCGTTCCATTACGCCGGCTGTCTTTTGGCCGGCGTAATGCTTTTGCTGCAGGCCGGTTGTGCCAGCTACAGCCGTAATTTCGAGCAGGAAATCCAGACCTTGGCCAGCGAGGATCCTGCCGCCGCGCTAACTGCTCTGGACAAGCAACACCATCCCGAACGTAACCGCCTGCTCTATCACCTGAACAGGGCCATGCTGTTGCACATGCTTGGCGATTACGCTGCCAGCAATGATGAGTTCGAAAAGGCCAAGCAAGTGATCGAGCAATACCAGGCGACCAGCATAAGTGAGGAAAGTGCCGCCTTTTTCATTAACGACGGCACCCGAACCTATACCGGCTCCTCGCTGGAACAGCTGATGCTGCATGTCTACGCGGCGATTAACTATCTGCTGCAAAACCGGACAGACGCGGCGCGTGTGGAAGCCCTGCAGATCGATGTGCGCCTGCGTCAGTTACAGGAATCCGATCCGGATTCCATATTGAGTATCGATCCCTTTGTGCGTTATCTCACCGGCCTGATTTACGAGCAACAGGGTGAAATCGACAATGCCCTGATCGCCTATCGCAAGGCCTATCACGCCTACCTGGAACATCAAAAGGCCTACGGCATCAACGTCCCCCGGATACTCAAACAGGATTTGTTACGCTTCAGCCGACAACTGGGCCTGAACGAAGAGTATGAACGCTACCGGGAACGCTTTGAAGTCAAGGCCCGGACTCTCGACCGCGAACAGAGTGAGCTGATTGTTTTGTTTCACAAGGATCTGGCGCCGATAAAACGCTCGCAACGTATCGCCCAGGTGCATCCCGGCACCGGTTATCTGGTACATTTCGCCCTGCCCGTGTACGAACCGCGTAACAGCCATCTGAGCCACGCCCGGGTTGTGGTCGCCGGGCAACGGGTGCGGACCGAACCAATGGAAGATATCAGCGGCATTGCGCTGCGAACCTTGCAGGAGAACATGCCCGCGATTACCGCCCGGGCTCTGGCACGGGCGGTGGTCAAGTACAAGATGTCGCGCCAGGCGGGCGAAAACGACGGCCTGGCCGGGTTGTTGATGAATATCGCGGGTGTTGTCTCCGAACAGGCCGATACGCGTAGCTGGTTAACTTTGCCCGGTGAAATCCAGATGGCGCGTGTCACACTCCCGCCAGGGGACTATAATGTGAATCTGGAGCTGATCGGAGTGAGCGGCCAGGTGACCCAGAGCCGGCAACTGGGGCAGGTCAACCTGACTCGTGGCAGCAAGCGTTATCTCTCCTATTTATGGTTCCCGGCTTATCCAACAACGAGGCATTAACATGCATACCCCTGCCAGTGTGATTTATCCATTCATCTTTACAACACTGCTCGCCGCACTTGGCGGCTGTGCCTCACCGGATGCGGATTCGGGCATGCCGGCATGGATCAACGGCAACAGCCCGGCCTATCCGGCCGAACAGTATCTGATCGGTCGGGGTGAGGCCGATCATGCCGCTGTGGCACGGGATCGGGCCCGCGCTGATCTGGCCAAGGTATTTGAAGTCAGCATCAGCGAACAGAGTCAAGACATTACCGAATACAGCCGCACCACAGGCAGTGGCGAACAGACCCGGGCCAGTCTGGAATCCGCTGTCTCGCGTCAGATCAGTACCCGCACCGATCAGACCCTGTCGCATATTGAAATCGCCGAGATCTGGCAGGACCCTGAAACCGGGCGTCACTACGCCCTCGCCGTACTGGATCGACTCAAGGCCGGACAACAGTTACGCGAAGAGATCCAGCACCTGGATACCCTGACCGCCGGCGCCATTGAGGCAGCCCGCGGCCAGGATAATATTCTGCGGCAACTGGGCGAGGCCAACCGGGCTGTCGAAACCCAGTTACAACGTCGCGCCCTGCAACGGCAATTACAGGTCATCGATCCGGCCGGTGTCGGGGTACGTAACCGCTACGACCTCGGCCAGCTGTTACAGGATCGCCACGAACTGGCCCGACGTATCCGCATCGAAACCCGCATCCGGCAAGATTCCAGCGGACAGTTACCGGCTCTCATTGACGGCGCGCTGGCGGAAGCCGGTTTCAGCCAGGTGGATCAAAACGCCAACTTCCGACTCGATGCCTATCTCGATCTCTCCACCTTCCCCGAGCAGAACTGGCACTGGATTCATGGCACCTTGCAGATTGTCCTGACCTCGCTAAGCGACGACGCCGTGCAGGGCAGCCATCGCTGGGAAGTCAAGCAGGCCGCCAGTCGTCCGTTACTGGCCCGCCAACGCGCCATGGATAATCTCAACAAACGACTCAGCCGTGAGTTGCGCAACGTTATCATCGGCTTTGCCGACACAAAATAAAGGTCGTTTATGCCCTTTACCGTCTCTTCGCAACTGATTCAACAGCAGGTCGAACAGGCCCTGACCGAGGATATCGGCAGCGGTGATGTAACAGCCGCACTGTTGCCTGAAGATAAACCGATCACCGCGACAGTGCTCAGTCGACAGAATGCCGTGCTCGCCGGCTGTGACTGGTTCGGGGAGGTCTTTCGGCAACTCGACCCGTCCGTCGGGATCCGCTGGCACTGTGCCGACGGTGACCGTGTCGTAGAAGATCAGATAGTCTGCGAGTTGCAGGGTTCGGTGCGACCGGTGGTCACCGGCGAGCGAACGGCGCTCAACTTCTTACAAACACTCTCTGGCACCGCCACCACGACCCGCCGTTATGTCGATCGCATTGCCGGTACCGGCGCGCAGGTGCTGGATACCCGTAAAACCCTGCCCGGCCTGCGCCTGGCGCAAAAATACGCGGTCAGTTGTGGGGGCGGCAGTAACCATCGCATCGGTCTGTATGACATGGTCTTGATCAAGGAGAACCACATTACTGCTGCCGGCTCCATACTCGACGCCGTCAAAACCGCCCGGCGACTGTCGCCGAAACTCGAGATCGAAGTGGAAGTCGAAAACCTGGAACAACTCGACCAGACCCTGCAGGCCGGCGTGGAGCGCATCCTGCTCGACAACATGAGTCTCAAGACACTCCGGCAAGCCGTTACACTCAATAGCGGCCGGGCCAGACTGGAAGCCTCCGGCGGGATTACCTTTGATAATATTCGCGATGTCGCCGAAACCGGCGTCGACTTCATCTCCGTCGGCGCCCTGACCAAGGACGTTCAGGCCGTGGATCTGTCGATGCGAATCAAAGAAAATTAGTGCTGAGTGCTGAGTGCTGAGTGCTGAGTGCTGAGTGCTGAGCAGATTGTCATTCCGGCGAACGCCGGAATCCAGCGGTGCGTACTGTAAGCGGGAAGAATATACCCCAACCGGAGCCGGTGCCGGAATGGCGGGATTCAGCTGTAGGCCGATATAGCGCAGCGGTATCGGGCAACATCCGGATTGCCGGACACCGCTTCGCTATGTCCGGCCTACCCTCTCAAAACTCAGTACTTAGTACTCAGAACTCGGTACTTATTCAAGTCCCGGCGAACGCAGTTCATATTGGGTAAATTCCTTTTTTACGATCCAGACTTCCCCGAGCCTGACGGGCAAGCGCGAGCCGTCGTTACGAATCAATTTGAGGGGATCGCCACTTTTTACTTCCAATCCCGGAGTAACGATGAGCTTCCACTGGTTATCCAGATCCTTCACAAGGATGGCCGCATGGCCGGATTTTTCCTGCATGTCTTTCTCGTTTTGAATCACCACCGCTTCAGCGTGTGTGGAAAGACGAACGATAGCCACTTCCACGCGGTGATCGTCGGTACGGTGCAAACGATTGATATACCCCAGGGTTACCCGGTGTAATTCGGCATCGACCGGACCGAATGCCACCAGCTGCCCGATTTTAATCGGCGTACTGAATGCCGTCTCTTCAGTACCGATCAACAGGCCGCCCGAGCTGAAATTAATCATGGCCCACTGGGTCACCATGTGTGACCTGTCATCCTCCGCTAACAGGGAAGACTGGCGTGCGAGTTTGTCGACAAACTGGCGGGAATCCATGATTTTTTGCAGATCCCGGGAAGAGATATCGCGCAGCAGTCGCATCACCTCTTCACGTCCGAAGTACACCCGCAGGGCATCATAGGTATGTACCCGATGGCGTTTTTGCTGTCGGTTTCGTTGGCGAAGCCCGATCAGCATCGACTCCAGTACCGGCAGGCGCTCCTCTTCTTTGACGACCTGCAGCGGCTTGCTGAGTTTACTGGCATCGTAGTTACCGAGGAATTTCATTTTGCCGATGGTTTCATGCTCCCTGACCAGGGCGTTATATAGACCGGTATAGTCGATGAGGATGCTCGGGCCGCCAATGTCTTCCCGGCGCTGAAATTGTGGAGGGCCGTTGCTGTGTAGATAGGTCACCAGCGTTCCCGGTTGCAACGGGGCGCGATCATCGGCCTTGATCTGAAAACTCTCCGTTCCCAGGCTGGCAAGATAGGCATCGGGCACATACAACATGCCGGTCGGCCAGCTGTTGGTCTCCAGCAAACCAAATAACTGAATGGACAGATAAATTTCCTGCATCGACCCCTTCGGAGTGCTGCTGCGCTCCGACTTATCCTGCCGGCTTCGAACCCCGACCGTGCCCAGCAAATTCAGCTGGCCATTCACGGCGTTGTGCAACAGCATGGAGAAAAAAACCTGGTTAACATCCAGCCAGTCGGTTTTGCTCATCTTCTGATAACGCAGGGCCTTTAACCGCTGAATCAGCCGCAACAACTCGATAATCCGCAGGCCCCAGGCATACAGTTGCTGCTGATGACGCGCGAACGTCGACGGACTGGCGTTGTAATCGGCGTGAAACAGCAATTTGTAACTGATCGCCACCTGCTCCACAGCCTTGATACTGGCCTCCAGCGCATTACGCCGCTCGTTACTCTCCGGCAGGCTGCTTTGCTCGGCCTGAAATTTCTCATACCACATGGCCACCACCGGATAAATCTGCCCCAATACTGCCTGGGTCAGCTGCTCGCGTTTTTCCGGCTTCATTTTCAGGCGATTGAGATTCGCCTGGATACGCACGGCTTCTTCCAGCAGCCGCACTGGCGCCCGCTGGTAATTGGTCAGCGTCTGCAGGTAGCGTTCCCTGTCGAGTTCCTTACGCTCGGCATCCTTGTAAGGTTTGGTGAGATTGCCGAAATGGCCAAACTGGCTGCTATCAAGGTCAGGGGCTGGTTTGTCAGTTCTCGATTTTGTTGTAAACAGCATGGCGTCAGTTCTGTTATGTCGACAGTCGTCGGCCTCCGTGTCCGATCAGTGGTTAGTTTCTATTCTAATCATATAACAATTCTCTAGCCATGCCATCCCTGGCGAAACACGGTATCAGGGTAAACCCTGAGCTGATGACGAGTT
>NZ_JAVLAZ010000078.1:0-11156 GCF_031581315.1 Thiohalophilus sp. | reverse complement strand
CCCATCGCCTCGCGCCAGCGGTTTTCCAGCTGCGGTGTAAACTGCGGATCGAATTCGCCGATCGCGGCGATCAGGCTGTTGAGCCAGTAATCATACAGATGCGGCTGGACCGGAGCATGCCCCTGCCGGCTGTGCACCTCGGCCATCCTGTCTACCTCCCGCTGTACGATATTGCTACCAGCGGCAAACATAATTGAATTGGACAACGTACGACGCAGCAGACGTCGCTGGCGATCGAAGTCGGTGTTGGCGAACGCCGCCTTCACCTCCGGGTGACTCTCGAGAAAAATAGCGTAAAACCGTTCGATAAATCCGCCGTTGTGCAAACAGCGGCCGTAACTCTGGTGAAGATCATCATAATTGTCGCCGTTGGACGGCGCGGGATTTCCTGCAGACATAATACCCTCAGATGGTTTGTGAACATCTCGGACCTGGCAGTCCGATCACGAGGCGGCATTATACGCAATGTCACTGCGACTATGATCTATCAGCAGTAACGATCACGTTACAAAAATGTAAACACTCAAAAGGCAGAGAAGGATGGTCAGGTACTGTAGCACCGTACTCGATACGACCCACTCTCAATATCCGACAACCCCTGTGGGGTGGAGCAAGCGCGCTAAAGGGAATCCCCCACCCTCCCTGGCAGGGGGTAGACTCACCTACTCCTCGGAACGACACTCCTGAGGACGTTGCTGGTTCCCCAGCGTCCCCTCCTGGCAGTGCCAATAGAGCCGTTCGTTTTCGATATACGGTTGAATCAGCAATGTCTTGCCCGCGATCGGTGCCGCCCCGGTAAAGGTAATCACGATGGCACCCTCGTTATTCATAGAATAAGTTGCCCTTACCTGGCGATCGCCCACCTTGAAACCGACCTGCTCCAGGTTGGCCGGCAGCTCACCATGCTCGATGATGTAATCCTCCAGTTTCTGCTGGGCGTCCTGACCAACCTCCCACGCCTGCTCGACCTGTGCCCGGCTGACATAGCCCATATAGGAGGGAACAGCAATTGCCGCCAGGATACCAATCACGGCAACAACGATCATAATGTTGATTACCCCGCCACTGGCTCCAGCACCGGTGCGGGGCACGAACAGGGCCAACATCCAGGCAAAAAAATGTCGACGCGGCAGTTCGATCTTCTCGCCAGAGGCCTCCGCATCAATCCGCGCCATGCGTTTGCTAAGCCACGGATAATCGCCTGCCAGTTCATGAAACGACATCCAGAACCCGGAAGTCAGCGCAACCTGCCCAAGATAGTGTTGGAAGTTTAAATTCCGCCAACGCCGTTCACCGGCCGCCAGCACAGCCATGGCGTGCATGGCATCTTCCTTGTTATTGGAACAGGCGAGTCCGTGCAAATCACAGGTATATTCTCGTGCGCGCGAATACCCGGCGCCGAGCAATGGCAGTATCGACGAGGGCAGCAACAGTGGCCCGTACACCAGGTGTTTTTGCAGGATATGTCCGAGTTCATGCCCGATATAAAAGCGTACGGCCTCAGGCCGTTCCTCCAGCGCATCAACGATGTTGGAATAAAGCACTACGAAGTCCTTACGCAGGAAGCGTGTGGCCAGCGCATTGAGCATCCCGTCAGAACAGATCAGATACAGCTCCGGGATCGTGGTCATCTTGAGCTTTTCGCAACTCTCCCTGTGCATCCGATACAGATCGGGATATTGCTCTTCACTGACTTTGACTGCATTACCCTTGAGATAGGCAATAAACCCGGAGTGTACAATCAGGTAAATAAGAAAAGCGATAAGCACCCAGACAAGTAAAATCCCGACCGTTCCAGCCAGCAAAGCCAACCAGACCAGCAGCGAAATAACTAAAGAAATAATAAACAGCGGTTTTTCGTTTTTATAGACCAGAGTCATTATACTCTCCCTGTTGTTGATTTTATTATTCGTTATCAGTGAAGTCGTATCCTGACTTCTTTATTTTATACCGGATATGTCCCTCCCAGACCGGGCATATCCAATAAACACCATCCAGCTTGTGACACAATTCTTTGTGCCAGCTACGATTACACTTTCAGGATTGGACAGGATTACAGGCTCAACAGGAGCCCACGCGCTCCCCCTCGAAGGTATTGCGCATCTGCATCTCGCCGATCGGACCCGCCTGGATATTCATCTCGAACCAGCCCTGCGTGGTGGTTCCGTTGAAATTGACTTCGCCCTGACCATTGGAAGATCCATGTTCCCCCTGACACTGAATATCCCAGGCAACCCGGTTCGCGCTTTCGTGGGTCGTGGTAAATTTGCACCCCTGACCCATGTCATCCGGCTGGAAATCGATCTCATCGCCTTCCACGCACTGGCGTTTGGTTTGCGGTTCACGTTTCATCATCTGTGCCATCTCCTTCGGCACACCGCTCAGCTCCATTTTATAGGTCATCTCCCACAGGCCCGGCTTGACGTTATAACCCGCCGCGGAAACCTGAAAACTGAGCAGCATCAAACCCAGTACCGACAGCGTAATCCCGTAATATTTTGACGTTAGCTTGCTTGATACAGACACCTAGACCTCCTCCTCGTCCCCGATTTGAAACTCACCGTTCTCGTAACGCTCGATAATTCGCAATGCGGCCGACTCGTCCTCATCATCCACGCTCAGTTTGATGTGCCCCATCGGCATCAGCTCGCCGATACCGCCCTGCAGGTACTCGCCGTTGACGTAAGTGTCGATTCCCTGTGATTCGAGCAGGCCTCTGACCAGGTTGCCCTCGATATAGTCGTTGGCAGTATAGATGATGACCATCAGCCGCTGCTGTCCGAGTCATAGGGATAGCGAACATGCCCGAAGCGGATCACCAGCACCGTCAGGGCGATGATCAGCGTCGAGCCGGCTACCGCCAGCATGCGCCAGTCTTCCATCGCTTTCATGTCCAGCACCAGATAACGCGCCAGGGCGATGATGGCGATATACAGGGGAATCCGGATCGGCAGCTTGCCGGACTTGAGATAGATGCCAACCATGGCCAGCACCTCCAGGTAGATAAACATCAGCAGCAGATCCGCCAGAGTCACCGCGCGGGCCTCGACCATCACCCCGATCTCGATGCCGAAGGCGATCACCGTGGCCACGGCAATCAGCACCAGCCCCAGCGCCTGCAACAGATCCAGTGACTCGCCCATCTTCAGCTTGATGCCGGGTAGTTCCATTCTCGTCTCCCTGTTTTATATTCGTTGGCCGGATAACACAGACTGACCTGACAATCCGACCCGGCTCGATTATGCTATCTGTATGAGCGAGATCCAATGCCGACATTGCGGCCATCGCTTCGATGACACGCAACCCCATTGCCCCCACTGCCGGACCCCGACACCGGCCGAGCAGGAGCGTCTTGCGGCCGGGGCCAAAAAGCGTTTCCTTTACGCCTTTATCGGCCTGATCGTCTTCGCCACGCTGATGATTCTCATCCTGCCGCGCGACGCCTGAGCCAGCCCCCAACCTTTCCTTTTTACATCCATCACCGTCAAATCCGGGTCACGATGGGATATTGTCAGCCTGGATAATACCCCGATTTCTTGCAGGTGTACGAGCCCGCTGCCGGTCTTTTTTACGTTAACTGATTTTAATCAATGGATTTAGACTCAATCTAAACTACACTGAATAGGAAGCTTGACGCCTCGCTCGTGTCAGAAGCATTCAACCCGGTTAACCGGCACTATTTTGATATCTGTTTTGACGGGTTTGCGCCGTGCCGCGCCTGACAAAGCATTGTCAACAAAATGCCAAACCACACGCGGAGAAGAGAACTTAACCTGATTGCAACATGTTCGGTGTCCAATAGACGACGCAGGAACTGTATTGGTCCGTTGCATCGAACCACGAGAAAACCGTTATGACGCACGATAGTCACGCACTATCGGCGGTATCGAAGCAAACGATTTTCCCCGTTATCGATTCTTAACTAGAGTCAACCTTATTCCCGTCGAACTCGGGAAACACGACAGAGCAAATTCAAGGAGAACACGATGGATGACACAACCAAATGCCCGGTGATGCACGGCGCTGCCACCGAAACCGGCCAGTCGAACATGGAATGGTGGCCCAAAGCCCTGAACCTCGACATTCTGCATCAGCACGACACCAAGACAAACCCGCTGGGTGAAGAGTTCAACTATCGCGACGAGGTCAAAAAACTCGACTTCGATGCGCTTAAAAAGGATCTGCACGCGCTCATGAAAGAGAGCCAGGCCTGGTGGCCGGCGGACTGGGGCCACTACGGCGGGCTGATGATTCGCATGTCCTGGCATGCGGCCGGCTCCTATCGTGTCGCGGACGGCCGCGGCGGTGCCGGGACCGGCAACCAGCGCTTTGCGCCGATCAACTCCTGGCCGGACAACGCCAACCTGGACAAGGCACGTCGCCTGCTCTGGCCGATTAAAAAGAAATATGGCAACCAGCTCAGCTGGGCCGATCTGATCGCCTACGCCGGCACCATCGCCTATGAATCCATGGGCCTGAAAACCTTTGGCTTCGGTTTCGGCCGCGAAGATATCTGGCACCCGGAAAAGGACACCTACTGGGGTTCAGAGAAGGAATGGCTGGCCCCCACCGGCAGCGAAGGCAGCCGTTACTCCGGCGAGCGCGACCTGGAAAACCCGCTGGCCGCGGTCATGATGGGCCTCATTTACGTTAACCCCGAAGGCGTGGACGGTAACCCGGATCCGCTCAAGACCGCCCATGATGTGCGCGTCACCTTCGAGCGCATGGCCATGAACGACGAGGAAACCGTGGCCCTAACCGCCGGCGGCCATACCGTGGGCAAATGTCACGGTAACGGCGATGCCGCCCTGCTCGGCCCGGAACCCGAAGCCGCCGATGTGGAAGAACAGGGCCTGGGCTGGAACAACCATACCCAGCGCGGCATCGGCCGTGACACCGTCACCAGTGGTATCGAAGGGGCCTGGACCTCCAACCCGACCGTGTTCGACTCGGGTTACTTCGACATGCTGCTCGATCACGAGTGGGAATCCCGCAAGAGTCCCGCCGGCGCCTGGCAGTGGGAACCGGTGGATATCACCGAAGAAGACAAACCGGTCGACGTCGAGGATATGACCACCCGCTACAACCCGATCATGACCGACGCGGACATGGCCATGAAGATGGATCCCGAGTACCGCAAGATCATGGAGAAGTTCCGCGCCGACCCGCAGGCGTTCCAGGACGCCTTCGCCCGCGCCTGGTTCAAGCTGACCCATCGCGACATGGGGCCGAAGCCGCGCTACATCGGCCCGGATGTCCCCAACGAAGAACTGATCTGGCAGGACCCGGTACCGGAAGGCAAGCGTGACTATGATGTGCAGGCCGTGAAGGACAAGATTGCCGCCAGCGGTCTGGCTATCGGCGAGATGGTCGCCACCGCCTGGGACAGCGCCCGGACCTTCCGCGGTTCGGACATGCGTGGCGGCGCCAACGGCGCGCGTATCCGCCTGGCGCCGCAAAAGGACTGGGAAGGCAACGAGCCGCAGCGGCTTAACAAGGTGCTGGGGGCGCTGGAACCCATTGCCAAAGAGACCGGCGCCAGCGTCGCGGATGTGATCGTGCTGGCCGGGAATGTCGGTGTCGAACAGGCCGCCAAAGCCGCCGGGGTGGATGTCAGCGTGCCCTTCTCCCCCGGACGCGGCGATGCCACGGACGAGATGACCGACGCCGACTCCTTCGAGTACCTGGAGCCCCTGCATGACGGCTATCGCAACTGGCTCAAGAAGGACTACGTGGTCAGTGCCGAAGAGATGATGCTGGATCGCACCCAGCTGATGGGCCTCACCGCGCCCGAGATGACTGTCCTGGTCGGCGGCATGCGCATGCTGGGCACCAACCACGGTGACACAAAACACGGTGTGTTCACCGATCGCGAAGGCGCATTGACCAATGACTTCTTCGTGAATCTCACGGACATGAACAACACCTGGAAGCCGACCGGCAAAGGCCTGTACGAAGTCCGCGACCGCGAAACCGACACGGTGAAGTGGACCGCCAGCCGGGTGGACCTGGTGTTCGGCTCCAACGCCATCCTGCGTTCCTACGCGGAAGTCTATGCCCAGGACGACAACCAGCAGAAGTTCGTCAATGACTTCGTCAAAGCCTGGAGCAAGGTGATGGATGCGGATCGCTTCGATCTGGTCTGAGAAAGGCAATGACACTGTGCCGGAAAACACGATTTCCGGCACCGTTTTATTTGTAGGCGTAGGTCAGGTTGCGCATAGCGCTACCTGACATTCTCCATATAGCTTTTTTCAGTCCGCAAATGCACGCAAATCAACGCCAATGATTGTTAATGTGCGCTTAAAATGATTGGCGTTTATTCGCGTTAATTAGCGGACTCAGGCGCAGGTTAGATTGTGCGCAGCGCTACCTGACATTCTGCTTTCCGGCACCACATTTTTTAACACGACATTAACCGACGCAAAGGAGCAATCATGACAACCACTATCGATATCGGTATCGACGAAAAAGACCGCAACAACATCGCCGAAGGCCTCAAACGCCTGCTGGCCGATTCCTACACCCTTTATCTGCAAACCCACAACTTCCACTGGAACGTCACCGGCCCGCAGTTTCGCGAACTGCACCTGATGTTCGAAGAGCATTACACCGAACTGGCCACTGCCGTGGATGAGATCGCCGAACGCATCCGCACCCTGGACGTCCCGGCCCCCGGCACCTACAAGGCCTTCGCCGAACTGAGTGCCATCAAGGAAGTCGACGGCGTACCCCAGGCCAAAGAGATGGTCGAGATCCTCACCCGAGGTCATGAACAGGTGGTCAAAACCTGCCGCGACGCCCTGGCCAAAGCCCAGGACGCCGGGGATGAATCCAGCGCGGCACTGATCTCCGATCGCATGCGCATTCATGAGAAAACCGCTTGGATGCTGCGCGCGATCCAGTAACAACCCACAGCCCGAATCCCCCTAAAGCCGGGTTCCTCATGTAGCCCGGATCAAGAAGCAACGCGACGGATCCTGAGTTCAACACGTAGCCCGGATCAAGGAGCAACGCGACGGATCCGGGTTTTTCCGGTTCAGGTGGATCCGCTACACTTGATCCCCTCTGGCCGATTCACGCGGCCCGGCGCTTATAACAAGGAACAGTCCCATGACCGGCCTGAAACTCTACGACTTCGATCGCTCCGGCAACTGCTACAAGATCCGTCTGCTTCTGGCCATGCTGGGGCTGAATTACGAGCGCATCCCGACCGACAGCAGCGTTGGTGAAACCCAGACCCCCGAGTTCAAACGCCTTAACCCGCGCGGGCAGATCCCCGTGCTACAGGATGGCGAGACGCTGATCTGGGATTCCATGGCGATCCTGGTTTACCTGGCGCGGCGCTACGGCGACGAGCACTGGCTGCCCACCGATGCCCTGGGCGAGGCGCATGTGATGCAGTGGCTGGCCGTGTCGGAAAACGAACTGCTCTACGGCCTGGCCCGCGCCCGGGTCGCCCTGCGCTTCAACAAGCCCTTCGATCTGGAACAGTGCCACCGCGATGCCAAACCGGGGCTCGAAACACTGGAACAGCACCTGGAAGACAACGACTGGCTGGCGGCAGACCACCTGACCATTGCCGACATCGCCTGCTACCCCTACGTCGCCCTCGCCGAGGAAAGCGACGTCTCCCTTGCAGAATACCCGGCAATCCGCGCCTGGCTGCAACGGGTTGAAGCCGAACCCGGCTGGGTCCCGATGGTGGAATAACGCGCCGCGCACCGGATTACCGAAAACCCGACTCCCCGTGTCGCCTCAATCAAGGCGCCACGCGACGGTTCCGGGTTGTCCCGGTTCTGCAGCCGGTCCATTGAACCCGTAAAGCGTCCAATGGCCAAACATCGCATCACGCCGCCAGCAATGCCTCGATCTGCTGCAGATTGGCATCGACATCGGTATAACTGTGTCGGATGAAATGGATCTGATCACCGATCTTCAACACCACGCTGGGATAACCGCGCACACCCAGTGACTCTGCCAGCGCCATCTCTTCCTGCAGCTGGCGTTCGATATCTTCCGAGTGAATACGTTCGATAAATGTCTCGCGCGGGATCCCCAGCTCCTCGCCCAGATCATACAAGCTGGCATAGTCCGACGGATTGCCCGCCTCCTGGTAATAAAAACGCTGGATACGTTCGTACAGGGCCACTTCCCGGCCGTACTCCCGTGCCACCAGCGTCGCCCGGCAAGAGGGCCAGGTGGAACGCACCGGCGTGTTTTGCGTCCAGAATTCAAAGTTGAATTCCACCCCGCACTGTTCGCTAATCCGACGCCAGGTCTTTTGCAGATAGTCACATACTTCCGGCTCCATCGGCTCGTCCGAATCCGGCGCCAGCCCGCCCGCCACATAAACAACATCCACTTTATCCTTCAGTGCCGCTTTCACCTGCGACCAGACCGGCCGAAAGCCCCAGCACCAGCTGCACATGGGATCATAGATGTAATATAACGTGGCACTGGCGGACATAAGCATTGCTTCCGTTACAAAGTGGCGGTTCGACCGACCGGATTCGTGGCCCACTGGTGGATGATCGCCGACAGCTGTGCCAGACCATCGGACAACGCGGCCGGGCCGGGCTGTAATATCAACGGCGATTTGATCTCGTATAACTGATTGTCCCGCACCGCCGGGATCCGATCCCAGCCGGGACGTTCGGCCACCGTGGCCGGCTGAAACTTCTTGCCGCACCAGGAACCGATAATGATTTCCGGCTGTTGTTCAATCACTTCATTATCATCGGCAATGATACGCCGTTTGGCGTCGGGATGTTGCGCGCGATCAGCACAGACATCCTCGCCGCCGGCGATGGCGATCAACTCCGACACCCAGCGAATGCCCGAGATCATCGGCTCGTCCCACTCCTCGAAATAGACCCGTGGCCGGCGTGACAGACTGGCGGCCTGTTCCCGGGCCTGTTCAATGTTCGCCACCAGCTCGTCGACCAGTGCCTGCGCACGGTTACCGGCGCCGACCATGTTACCCAGCAGCAGGATGTTATCCAGGATCTCGTTCACCCCGCGCTGGTTGGTGATCAGCACCTGCACGCCCTCGCGGATCAACCCGGCGGCGATGTCCGCCTGCAGATCGGAAAAGCCCACCACCAGGTCCGGTTCCAGTTCCAGGATCTTGTCCAGCTTCGCCGTGGTAAACGCCGCCACCTTCGGCTTCTCTTTACGCGCCTGCGGCGGGCGCACGGTAAACCCCGAGATGCCCACGATCCGATCCTGTTCACCCAACCGATACAGAATCTCCGTCGGCTCCTCGGTCAGGCAGACGATGCGCTGTGGCAATTTGGCCTGCATGAGCGTTACGACCTGCTCAACGCCCGAATCTTACGGGCGTGCTGCAGCTGGTTGTACTCTCCACGCACTTCCAGCAGACAGCGACTGCACAGGCAATCCTCGTACTGCTCGGAGATATATTCCAGCTGCTCCGTACTCAGCACCACCGTCTGGCACTGGCAGAGCATGATCGACCCGGACTTGCATTCGAACAGCGTGTTGCAACGCGCACATTGTTTGGATTCATGTTTTGGCATAACACCCCTTCTGAATTAAAAACCATCCCTGGCAATGCGGTGTATTGTTGTTATTCCCGCAACGCTCCCGTTGAACCCGAATAAACCTGTCTGAAACTAAACGGCTTCACGGCCCTGGTTAGTCCTTCATATCCTTCGCTATGATTTTTTCTCGTTGATAGACAAGCACCGAACCAAGGCGAATCAGACCCAGCACCAGCAGGAAGGCGGAAAAAGCATAGATCATGTCGGGCTTCAATTCATGCTTGAACAGGGCAATCAACATCTCCCGGATAACAAACACAATCGCCGCATCGATAATAAACGTGAGCCTGAGCCGGCTGGTATGGAAGTACTCGACCAGAGAACGGGACAGCTCGATGAGTACATAGAGCGTCAGCACATCGGCAATAAGGTCGATGTAGTGGCCAGTGATACCCTCAAAGGCAAGCAATTTCCAGGTGGTGACAAACAGCTGCACCGCACCGATCGCCACACCGAAAATAAGAAACACCAGAATAATGCCAAAGACAACATTAACCACCCAGTCAAAATAACCCTGTATTTTTTTAGTGTTCATAGTTCCTCTCCGGTCCCGTACGCCTGGCGATGCGGATTGATAGTGTTATTCCCGCAACGCACCCGTTGAGAAGTGATTGAAATAATCACTCTTTGTCAGGGCCGACCTTGCGATCTATCACAATAGCGGGGCGTCGACATCAAGCCGCCATTTGATAGCCATCGACTTTTCCCCGCCCGAGAATTCGAACTCGAGCCGGTCGCTCCCAAGGTGATAATTGCGCAGGACCTCATCGTCCTGAAAATAACCATTGAGGTTATCCGTATAGTTTTTCTGCTTTAACCCGTAGACCATCAGGTAATAGCCATAGAACGTATCCGGCGAGGTAAACTTTGTCGTGGTATCTTTCAGCTCCAGCCGGGCATAGGGATACCAGCCCCACTTGTTGCTGTCCGGGCTGCCTTTTCGCAACAGCACCATAAGCGCATTGCCCTGCTTGACTTTCGCCTTCTCCGTCGCCGACAAGCGAGTCGGCAGCAGATAAATCGTCAGCTTGCCCACCTGCGCATCGTGCACCGCCACCGAATCCCGGATCGTCATCCGGGTGCCTTCTTTTTCGATATACCCCTGCGAGGCGACGCACACCCCGGATACCACCAACGCCAGCAATGCCATAAAGAATCGCATCATCGTCATCACCCTCTTACACACCGCCTAGATAATAAAAACCGTCCCTGGCCATGCGGATTGGTATTGTTATTCCCGCAACTCTCCCGTTGAGCACTGAATGAAAATGAGAATCATTTGTCACCGACCCCTTTTACGAAGAATCTTTGATAGGCGTATCTATTATATATTTAATTTTATCAACTAATTTTTTATTTCCCTTCATAAGTTTCTTTATTTTTTTATTATATGATTTAGACATAGACAACTTTGAAAACTTATCATCGCTATCAAAATCAGCCTTTAATGCTATACTTATATTAATAGGAAGCTCAGCAATATCATAATTATCTAAAAAATACTTCATTGGTGATTCAACACCAATCTCTACGGCAGTAACAGTCAAAAAATATAGCGCATAGGCTTTTTCTTCTTCTGAATAGTTAAGC
>NZ_JAVLAZ010000171.1:0-2166 GCF_031581315.1 Thiohalophilus sp. | reverse complement strand
AACAGGCCGACGCGGCCATGTACCGGGCAAAGGAGGGCGGGCGGAACCGGGCCTGCCGCTACCAGTAGGTCACTCACGCGATCCGGGCCCGGCCGGAGGGGGCTGGCTGGTGTTGCTGAGGGCTAGGCTGGGTGGGGCTTTATTCGACGGCCCCCCTGGTCTCGGCGTTTCCCCTGAAAATGGCTACATTAGCCAGTAGATAATGGGAAGACGATTGCTCATCTTCGAAAGGCAGTAGCTCCCGCATAAATCGATAGCATGGATGGCTATTTCATCAGACTCCTTTCCTCCAAGCAGACCGCTGGTGCGCAAAAGGCGATCAACTTTGTCGCCAAAGACAGTCTATCGTCTAGCCTTGTGAGGGTTCGGCACGGCGGGCAGCACACCAATGCCGGCCGCGGTTGCCAGTTCTTTGCAGCCTGCGCCCGGGACGCGGGAGAGGGTGGTTTCTGCATGGCCTTCGCGCAGTCGCCACCCTCCATCCCTCGCCACACCATGGGGTTGGACATCGGACGGGGCATCAGCGAAGCGGCACGGGGAAATCCCGGCCCCCATCGCTTCCTGGGAGGCAGGTGATGTCGGAGATAAGGCGCTTGATTCAGTGGGGGTTGGTGCTGACGCTCCTGACCCTGCTGGCGATCGTGATCGGGGCTTTTCTGCTCTACCAGGAAGGCTTTCAGGCCGAGCGCAGGGCGCTGGAAGATACGGTCACCACCCAGGCCGCCCTGATCGAGGCGGTCGCCGCCTTCGACCGGATGACCAGCCCCGAATGGCATGGCGACGATACCCGGCCCTTCGCCCATGGCGCCTCCGCAGCAACCTTAAGCCAAGTCGAGGCGGCCTTCGCCGCCTCGCCCGGATTGGGCGAAACCGGCGAGTTGGTGGTGGGGCGAGAGGAGGATGGCGAGATTGTCATCTTTCTCCACCAGCGCCCCGAGATGGAAGCGCCGCCGGGGAGCCGTATCTCTGAATCCGTGCGAAGGCAGCACGCCCACGACGTCAACGAAAGCAGCACTGCCGCCGAGCCCATGCGCAGGGCGCTCGCCGGCCAGTCCGGGACGGTGATTGCCGAGGACTATCTCCACAAGACCGTGCTTGCAGCTTACCAACCGCTGGAGAGCCTCGGCTGGGGCTTGGTGGCCAAGAAGGATCTCGCCGAGATTCGTGCCCCTTTTATTCGCAGCGCCGCTGTCGCTGCCGTGATCGGCGGGGTGCTGGTCCTGCTCGGCGGCCTGCTATTCCGGCGGGCCACCGACCCCCTGATCAGTCGGCTTCGTCGCAGCGAGGCCCATTACGCCCAACTCCTCGAGCAGGCCGGCGAGGCGGTCATCGTGCTCGATGCCCACGATCGCATCCTGATCGTCAACAGCAAGGCTGCCGAAATTTTCGGCGTCTCCCGCGACGAGGTAATCGGGCAGAGTGCCCGCGATTTCATTCCCGGGGATTTCAATCGCCGCATCGAGGAGGTGAGAGCGGCCCGAGAGGCGGGCCAGGCCGAGCGATACGAGTACACCCTGCGCCGGGGCGACGAGTCTCTGCGATTGCGGATCTCCGCCTCTCCGCTGTTCGGCCCTCGGGGCGAATACGAGGGCCGGATGGCGTTGGCGGCCGACATCACGACCGAATACCGGGAACGTCAGGCCCATGAACGTGAACGGCGATTGCTGCGAACGGTGCTTGACACCTTGCCCGTTGGCGTCTGGGTGCTGGACACGCAGGGCCGGTTCGTTCTTCACAACCCGGCGGGCAAGCGGATTTGGGGTGTGGATGACTGGTCGCAGCTCGATATCAACGAGCAGCTTAAAAGCTTTCGAGGCTGGGATCTGGAAACTGGTCGCCCGCTGGTCGGTGAAGATTGGGGCGCGGTGCGTGCGCTGCGGGGAGAGGATGTCGAGCCACGAGCCATCGAGATCGCCGCATTTGACGGCCAACGCCGGGTCATTCTGCAATCGGCTGTGCCCTTACGCGACGAGGATGGTGTAGTAAGCAGGGCCGTGGTCGTCGTCCAGGACATCACCGATGCCCATGCCCGCCAGGAAGATTTAAATCGGGAGCGGCGACTACTGGCCAGCATCCTCGAGCATCTACCGGTGGGCGTCGGGGTGATGGATCGCGAGGGCCGCTGGCAGCGCACCAATCCGGAACTCGAACGGATCTGGGAGCTGG
>NZ_JAVLAZ010000077.1:0-11248 GCF_031581315.1 Thiohalophilus sp. | reverse complement strand
GTGCGGATGTGCTGGAGCTGCGCCAGCTGCTGGCGCCGGATAGGGTCATCTGGATCGGGGGTGAGGCCGTGCAGGGGATGCGCAAATTGCCCGAAGGAGTCTCCCGCTTCAAAAGCCTGGAACAACTGGTAGGAGTGAATTAGCTCAGTGGCGCGCTGTTGAGGAATAATGGAAAGCGACCCGACTCATCTGACGTTGGCCTTGGCATAAATAACAAAGCTTCTTTCATGCAAAATTATAATTTTCTCGCACTATAACAATTCGACACTGCATTCATATTGAATGTTTCAATCAGTCTTATTGTTCATGCGCCGTTACGGCGTATTACCGAGTGCTTGATAATCGTGCAGGGAAAGAGTGACCGTGGAAGGTGTTAATCATGCACAACGAAGACGCTTCGCACGAAGGAATTACTCACTGTGCTGTATAAACTTTACAATGCCCATACCCGCGTAGACAAAACCTGGATCCGTCGCTTTGCTCATGGATCCAGGCTACTGAGTAATCAAACTAGCCAGCCACATTGAACTTGCGAGGTGAAGGAACACCTCGCCTGTTCAGGTATTATGGTCAACTCTGGCGCTTCAGCACCCAGATCTCGAGCAGCGCCCACTCTTCGCCGGGATAATTTTCCTGCTCCAGCGGTGACAGGCGACGATGACGCGAAGCCATGCTGCCGACGAATTCGAGCCGTTCCAGCAACATGCGCTTGGTCTCGTCGGCTTTTTCCAGAGCGAAGGGATTGAGGAAGTTCACCAGCATGTAACCTTCCCCGTCGCCTTTGGCGAAGGCGTCCAGTAGCCGGGCAATCGCTTCGGGTTCGAGATAGACCAGTGACGCCGTCGAAATAACAATATCGGCGTTTTGCATGACTTCTTCGACCTGGTTCTGTACGTCCGCGGGCGCGGCATTGAGGTCGGCTTCGATGGTTTCATCGTACAGGCCGGCCGCATGACCATAGGCGAGGGCGTTGGCAGAGATATCAATGCCGGTAGTGGTTGCGGGGAAGCGGCGCTGATCATCAATCTGTTGACATGCCTCGGCGTCGCGCCAGTTGTTGCGAATCGCGTCGTAATCCATGCCGTACAACGTTGCCATGGTGGTATTGCCAAAGCAGCCGGCCAGATCCACAAACTTCATCGGCTTGTCAGCGCTGCCCTTTTGCTGGGCCCAGGGCAGGATTAAACGATCAAAGGTCTGGCGATTGAAATTGTCCGAAACATATTCCAGCGCATCCATGATGCGCTCTTTGAAAGGCACGGGATTTTCGGCCACGTAAATATCATCGAAATGCTGCTTTTTTTCATCGGTACGCACATCCGGCTTGGACATGGGGACTCCTTGTTTGCTGTCAATTATAAATTTCCAAATACTATTTTCCGATTATACCGGTTCCACAACTCTTTCTACAGGCCTCATCTGACTCTGCGTTCAACAAACGGCGCGATTTTCGGCTAAAAATCTCGGCCTGTGTTCTATAGCCGCAATCAGATGCGTACTATTTTCCGGTTGCCAGATGGGCTATGTTATTAATCGGGCAATCACTGAATTTGTCTGTTTTTGACTTTCATACCTGCTTTGAATGCCAAAACTTCTTACGTTTAACTAACTGCCAATGGACACAAATACGTTTATGCAACAACAAGCTCGAAAGTTCCTCTGGTTTATTCTACGCCGATTCGAAGCAGGCGAGGGGCCATACAATTACAGACCGCTCAATCGCAAAATACTGATCGTGGTTGGCCTGCTTTTTGGTGTGCTTTGCCTGGGAACGGTCTATCTGGCTATCAGCCACGGTGGCTTTGGTTACTTGCTTCCCGTGATTGTGTTTTTCTCTGTCGCTTTCGTCTGTCTCACGATAGGCCTGCTTGGCTCCGATCGGGCGGTGGCCAATCTCTGGGGGAATCGCTAGTGCGGTAGCCAGCCTGTTCTGGCTGACTACTTGTCTGGCACATCAGGCGGCGGGGCGTTGCAGAGCGGCTTCCACCTCGTCGCGTTTGGCCTTGCCCTGCAGGTGTTCGATCAGGATCAGCGCAAAATCCATGGCGGTACCGGGCCCCCGCGAGGTAATCACTTTGCCGTCCACGACGACCGGTGTCTGTTCGTATTGCAGGTTGTCGGTCTGTATATTGTCCAATGCACCGGGGAAACTGGTGGCATGCTTGCCATTTAATAAGCCGGCACTGGCCAGCACCTTCGGCGCGGCGCAGATAGCCGCGGTATATTTGTCGGCATCGGTCATCTGCAATAACAGCGTGTGAATGCGTGGATCGTTGTTGAGGTGATCGGCACCGGGCAGACCACCAGGCAGCACGATCATATCGAAATCCCTGTCCAGCACCGCCTCCAGGGTAGTATCCGGCATCAACACGGTTCCCCGGCTGGCCTTGACCGGCTGATCGTCGAGACCGACGGTGGTCACCTCCACACCGGCACGACGCAACAGGTCAATGACGGTTACGGCTTCGAGTTCTTCGCAACCCTGGGCGAGCGGGATGAGTACATTGGCCATGTTGAATCCCTCCGTTGTTGTCGCAGTTCAATCAGTTCGGACACCGGCACCAGGCGCACGCCATGCGCTTGCAGTACCGGCAGCCACTGTTCCAGCGTGGTCAGGGTTGCCGGGTAGGGGTGGCCGATAGCCAGGGCAGTGCCGTCACGCCGGGCCCGCTGGATCAGTTTAGTCAATTGTTCGGCAACTACCTGCGCATCGTCGCGGCGATAATCCAGAAAGATATCGCGCGAGGTGTTGCGTATCCGCCGCTGGCTGGCCTGTTTCTCGGCCACAGTATGGCGTGTGGTTCGGCTGTCGATGAAATAGAGATCATCGCGAAACATGGCGGCCTGCATCAACCAGCGCATGCGGCTGGCACTGGCGGTCAGGCGACTGCCCATGTGGTTGTTGAAGCCCACGGCATGGGGCACCGCCTCAAAATTATGGCGTACCGCGGTTTTGAACTGTTTTTCGGCCATATCGCTGACCAGCGCCCCGGGGCCAAGCGCTGCCCCGGACTCGGCCTCCATCGGAACGTGGATCATCACTTCTTTGTTCTGGCCATGGGCGTAGCGGGCCAGCAGGCGAGTAAACGGACGATGGGGCAGGATGGCATAGGTAATCGGACCGGGCAGGTCGATCGCCCGCAGCCCGCTGCGCTGCTGGTTGCCCAGATCATCAATGATGATACTGACGGCCGGCTGCAGTCGGTCAACCGCGACCGGTGTGGTCGGGTTGTCGGCCAGCGCACCGGTCGAGCCGAGGAACAGCCCTCCCAGCAACGCACTTTTTGCTAACAGGTTAATCAGGTTTTACTCCTGACTTTTGAGCAGGTGCAACCCCTTGAGCAGGTTCAGCGCCTCAAAGACCGGATAATCGTCGCTGGCCAGGGAAAGATCGTCTTTATCATTCTTCTGGCCTTCGCTGTCCGTCTCTTCATTTTCCCCATTGCCATTCATCAGGTGACCGCCAAGATCCGCCTCCCGTAACGGCTTGAACCCCTCTTCGCGGGCCGCCACGGTCACATCGCTGAGCCGGATATCCGGATGAATCCCTTCGGCCTGAATCGAGCGCATGCTCGGTGTGTAATACAACGCCGTGGTCAGCTTGATGGCGGTATTGTTCTGCAAGTCGATCACCGACTGTACCGAGCCCTTGCCGAAGCTTTCACTGCCCATGATGACGCCACGGCGATGATCCTGCAGGGCACCGGCAACGATCTCCGAAGCCGACGCCGAGCCGCCATTGATCAGCACGACGATCGGCGCACCCTTGAGAATATCCTCGGGTGAGGCACGGGCGGTTTTCTTGTTGTCGGCCGTGCGACCCTTGATAGAGACGATGTCGCCCTCGGTAATAAACGCATCGGAGACGGAGATCGCGGCATCCAGCAGACCGCCCGGATTGTTACGCAGATCCAGCACCAGCCCCTTGAGATTGCCGTCATTTTCTTTTTTCAGCCGGGTCACTTCCTTGCGCAGATCCGAGCCGGTCCGCATCTGGAAGTTGGAGATACGAACATAGCCGTAACCATCTCCCAGCAATCGTGCCTTGACGCTTTCCACGCGGATCTTGTCCCGGGTCAGCTTGAAGGTCATCGGCTTGTCTTCCCCCTCGCGCACGACGGTCAGCGTGATCTTGCTGCCAGGCTTTCCGCGCATCAGCTTGACCGCATCATCCAGGCTCATACCTTTGACCGACTGATCATCAAGCCGGATGATCAAGTCGCCGCTTTGAATACCCGCCTTCGCTGCAGGGGTATCATCGATGGGTGAAACCACCTTGACGAAGCCGTCTTCCATGCCAACCACGATGCCCAACCCGCCGAATTCGCCGGAGGTGCCGATGCGCAGCTCGGTGGTCGCTTTTTCATCCAGGTAGCTGGAATGGGGGTCGAGCCCGGTCAGCATGCCGCGAATGGCATTTTCCAGCAGGGTCTTGTCGTCGACATCCTCGACGTAATTCTCTTTCACACGCTGGAAGACTTCGCTCAATGCCTGCACCGTTTCCAGGGGCAGATGCTCGGCGACCGCCGGCTGGCGCTCGGCAATCACCCCGCCGGTGATCGAGAGGGAAACGCCCAGCACCAGGCCAAGCAGCAGAATAAGGGTGTTACGGGTAAAGGCATTCATTGCTCTAACTCCTGGTGCCAGAGTTCATTCCGGCATGAACTTGTAACGCTACGTCATTGATAACTTTCAGGTATTAACTTTAACACCTTTTATCAGGCTTGTCGGTCAAATCTTCAGCCGCGACGGGTCCGGCGACACCAGCTGGCGGGATTGGTCGGCTTGCCATTGTGGCGGATTTCAAAATAGAGTCCCGCCTCATCCCGGCCGCCGCTACTGCCCACTTCGGCAATCGGCTCCTCCGCCTCGACCCAGTCGCCGACTTCTTTTAACAGTCCCTGATTATGGCCGTAGAGGCTCATGTAACCGTCGCCGTGATCGATGATCATCAGCAACCCATAGCCCCTCAGCCAGTCAGCATAAGCAACCCGACCGGGCGCCACCGCATAGACTGTATTGCCAGCGCTCTCGCCGATCAATACCCCGTTCCAACGCAGCTTGCCGGCATTGCGTGACTGGCCGAACAGTTTTTGCACATTGCCCCGTGCCGGCCAGGTCAACCGGCCCCGCAGTTCGGCAAAACGCTTCTGGCTGTCCTTGCCCGTCAACAGATCGCCCAGCTCCCGATTCAGTCCCTGCAGTAATTGCTGCAACTGTTTTTCGTCCTCCCGCAGGCGGCTCAGCTGCTGATCCTTGCTGTTGATTTCCCGCTTGAGCTGGACCAGTGCCTGGGAGCGCTGGCGAAAGTTTTTTTCCAGTTCCTCTTTTTGCCGGGTTTCACGCGCCAGCAGGGTTTGCAGTTCGCCGCGCTGCGCTTCGATCTCGCTTTCAACCCGATCCAGACGGGTGATGGTCTGGATGGCCTGGTCGATCTGTTCGCTGCGGGCGCGATTGAAATAATCGTAATACGTGGAAACCCGCCCGAGCGCCGCCGGGTTTTGCTGATTAAGCAACAGCTTGAGAAATTCCTGACGGCCGATGATGTAGGCAGCCTTGATCTGCTGCCCCAGCAACTCGCGCTGGCCGGCGAGCTCGCCTTGCAACTGGCGTTGTTCCTGCTGCAACCGGGTGAGCTTGCGGTTCTGGGCTTTTAACTGATCTTTTATATTACGCAGGCTTTTAACCTGCCGGCCGATACGCGTTTCGATCTGTTGCAGTTGACGCACAACGTCACTGTGCAGTTCCCGCCGGGAAGCCAGCTCCTGTTTGAGCTGATCGATCTTCGCCCGCAGCGTCTCCAGCTCGCGGGCCTTTTGCTGTTGCGTGGCGGAATCGGCGTACACGACCGGCGCTGATGCCAGCGGGAACATCAGCGTCAGCAAGAGTATCCAGCGGGAAAGCGCAGCTAACATGTTCGGCATCTTAACCCTGTTATCGCAGCAAATACCATTGCCGGGCGCACAACCCGATAGCCCCGACAGGAGCGGAAATAATAAAGCGCCGGGTAAAACCACCTGATTCAAGTGTTTCACCCGGCGCCTTATATTCAGCGTTTATTGTCGTTAACCGGTTATACCGCGTCCTGCACGGCATCCTCGGAGCGGGCGATCAGGGAGCGGCCGTTCATTTCGGACGGCAGGGGAACGCCCATCAACTCCAGCATGGTCGGGGCAATGTCGGACAGCGCCCCGTTCTCCTCCAGCTTGAAGCCGCGCCCGACATAGATCAGCGGCACCAGGTTGGAGGTGTGCGCGGTGTGCGCCTGATTGGTCTCGGGGTTTTGCATCATCTCGGCATTGCCGTGATCGGCGGTGATCAGCATCTCGCCACCGACCTTGCGGACCGATGCGACCACCCGATCGAGACAGCCATCGATGGCCTCGATCGCCTTGACCGTGGCATCGAAGTTGCCGCTGTGACCGACCATATCGGGATTGGCGTAGTTACAGATGATCACATCGTATTGATCGCCTTCAATCGCCTCGACCAGCTTGTCAGTCAGCTCGGGCGCACTCATCTCGGGCTGCAGATCGTAGGTGGCCACATTGGGGGAGTTGATCAGCACCCGGTCTTCGAATTCGAACGGTTCCTCGCGCCCCCCATTAAAAAAGAAGGTCACGTGGGCATATTTTTCGGTCTCGGCAATGCGCAGCTGATGCATGCCCAGCCCGGAGATGTATTCGCCGAATACGTTTTTCAGCCGATCGGGGGGGTAGGCCACGGGAATATCGTATTCCGAGTTGTATTCGGTCAGGCTGACAAAACGGCCCAGTTTCGGGGTCGCCTCGCGCTCAAACGCGTCGAAATCGGGCTCGATGAATGGCCGGGTAATCTGGCGGGCGCGATCGGAACGGTAGTTCATAAACACCACCACATCGCCGTCTTTCACTTTCACCGGCTCGCTGCCGGCTGGCACGATGGCGGTGGCCTTGACGAACTCGTCGGTCTCGTCGCGCGCGTAGGCCATCTCCACCCCCTGCATGGCCGTCTCGACGGTGAACTCGCCCTTGCCCAGGGTAATCAGATCGTAGGCGCTCTGGATCCGCGGCCAGCGGTGGTCCCGATCCATGGCAAAGTAGCGCCCGATGATCGAGGCAAAACGGCCCCCGCCGATCTCGGCGAACTTGGCCTCCATTTTCTCAATCGACTCAACAGCACTTTTGGGCGCGGTATCGCGGCCGTCCAGAAAGGCGTGCACATAGACCTTTTTGGCCCCTTGCTTGACCGCCAGTTCGACCATGGCATGGATGTGCTCTTCGTGACTGTGCACCCCGCCGGGAGAGAGCAGGCCGAGGATATGCACCGCTCTGTCAGTGTCCACCGCCAGCTGGGCGGCGTCCACCAGGGTCTGGTTGGAGTAAAACGAGCCGGTTTTGATCGAGCGACTGACCCGGGTGTACTCCTGGTAGACCACGCGGCCGGCCCCCAGATTGAGGTGGCCCACTTCGGAATTACCCATCTGATCGGCGGGCAGGCCGACCTCGGCGCCGGAGCCGCGGATCAGGGTATGCGGGCATTCCTGCCACAGGCGGTCCCAGACCGGCTTGTTGGCATGAACGATGGCATTGCCTTCGGTAATTTCGGAGTAACCCCAGCCATCGAGAATAACCAGGACCATCGGTTTCGGATTCTGTGACATAAAGTAGAGGTAAGCGCTCGATTTATAACAAGTTTTAAGTTTAGACGAAGTCTAACGGATAACCCCGCGCGGCGCCAGCGTTATGCCAGCGGGCCCGCCCACCGTCGGCCGGAAAATCCCTACTCCGTCTGCGAAAAGCCTTCTCAAACGGTAGATTATTGTATAATGTTTTATTAATAAAAGGCACCATAGTGTGCCACGACAATTTCAAGACCTGACAACACGCAGGTATAGCATTCGGAAGGTCCTATGAATACAGAAACGATGGAAATGACGGGTCTGATGACCCGCGACGAGGATATCGACCGCGCCTCCCGCTCGCTGAAGGCGATGTCGCATCCGCTACGGCTGAAAATCCTTTGCACCCTGGGCGACCAGGAAACCAGCGTTCAGGATATCGTCGAGCAGGTTGGTACCTCGCAGAGCAATATTTCACAGCATCTGGCAATCCTGCGCGACAAGGGAATTCTCGACTCCCGCAAGGACGCCAACCGCGTTTATTACCGTGTAGGCGATGCGCGGACCCTGCGCCTGATCGAAATGATGCGCGAAGTGTTCTGCAGCGCCAGCTGATCCGGCTGCGACAACCGGCCGAATTATCGGACTGGTTTCAGTCAGGGCAGGGCGTTGCTTGAATTTCGTCCCCTGTCTTTATCGTGACAATATTCTGATGACACTGGAGGCACCACCGCTATGACGACTGAAAGAATCATCCGTTCCCTGGCCGGTTTTCTGTTGCTACTCTCCCTGGCGCTGGGTGTGGAAGCCAGCCCGGTCTATCACAGCGTACACTGGTTATGGCTGACCGCCTTTGTCAGTCTGAACCTGCTGCAAAGCGGCTTCACCAATTTCTGTCCGCCGGAAAAACTGTTAAAACGTTTCGGCGTCAAAAGCTGTAACTAAAACCCGTTTCGCAAGGAGTTCTCGTGGATCAACTCACCACCTTCGTCACCAATAACTGGATCCTGGTCGGCGCCCTGATCGTTATCCTGATTTTGCTGATCAACAGTTTTATCGGCGGACGCTTGCGCGGCTATGCCTCCACTTCGCCCAGCGAGGCGGTGAAAATGATCAATCGCGAGGATGCTCTGGTTCTGGACGTGCGCGAAGACACGGAATATCAGGAAGGGCATATCATCAACGCCATGCATCTGCCGCTCAGCCAGCTTAACGATCAGATGAAAAAGCTGGAAAAACACAAAGAGAAGCCAATCATCGTAGCCTGCCGTTCCGGCCAGCGCTCCGGCCAGGCCTGCACCACGCTCAAAAAGGCCGGTTTTGACAACGTCTACAATCTCGGCGGCGGTATCCTGGCGTGGAAAAACGCCAACCTGCCGCTGGTCAATCAAAAACAAAGCAAATAACAGGGAGGCACGGCATGCCCGACGTCACCATCTACACCACCCGCTTCTGTCCCTACTGTGTGCGCGCCAAGCGACTGCTCGACAGCAAGCAGGTCAGTTATCACGAAATCCCGGTCGACAGCGACAACGAACAACGCCAGATCATGATGGAGCGCAGCAAGGGTCATACGGTACCGCAGATCTTTATCAACGATGAACATGTGGGTGGCTGCGATGAACTCTATGCCCTGGAAGCGGCGGGTCAGCTGGATCAGCGTCTGGGACTGAACAACGCCTGAGCAGAGATCATGAGCGACGCACTGCATATCGTTTGCCCCCATTGCGACAGCATCAACCGGCTGCCGGCCGACAAACTGAGCGCCGGCGGCAAGTGCGGAAAATGCCGTCAGCCGCTGTTCGACGGCCGGCCGGTGGAACTGAGCGCCGCCAACTTTGCCCGGCACATCGGCAAAAACGACATTCCGGTGCTGGTCGACTTCTGGGCGCCCTGGTGCGGCCCCTGCAAAATGATGGCCCCGGTCTTCGAACAGGCCGCCGCGCAATTGCAACCGAAGCTGCGCCTGGCCAAGGTCAACACCGAGGCCCAACAGCAGCTGGCCGCCCAATACCAGATCCGCAGCATTCCGACCCTGGCCGTGTTTAAACACGGTCGTGAGCTGGACCGTCAGGCCGGCGCCATGGATCTGTCGAACCTGAGCCGCTGGGCACAGCAGTTTATCTGAGTCGCACCCTGCCCAGGCCCGTCGCCGATCTGCTACTATTCCGGTCTTTACCGGACAATTTCATATTCACAACCACAAGATAAACTCATGGCCGAAAACGATACCCCGCAAACGTCTGACCAGCAAACTTCCGGCGAGAGCGCTGAACAACAGTTCGCTGTCCAGAAGATCTATACCAAGGACATCTCTTTCGAATCACCCAATGCGCCGGGGATTTTCACCGAACAGCTGCAGCCGCAGATCAACCTCGAGCTGAACAGCAACGGCAAACGCGTCGCCGACGATGTCTATGAGGTGGTTCTGTCATTGACCGTCACCGTCAAACACGAAGAGAAGACCGCCTATCTGATCGAAGTGCAGCAAAGCGGCGTGTTTTATATCAAGGGCTTCAATCGCGACGAACTGGGCCACATGCTCGGCAGCTTCTGCCCCGAAATGCTGTTCCCCTATGCCCGCGAAGTGGTCTCGGATATCGCCACCCGCGGCGGCTTTCCCCAGTTGTTACTGGCGCCGGTCAACTTCGAGGCCCTGTACGCCAAACACCTGGCCGATCAGCAACAGGCCGACACCGACAGCGCCAGTCAATAACCGACCATGTCCCGTCCCGTGCAACGCTTTGCCGTTCTGGGCGCCGGTTCCTGGGGCACCGCGCTGGCCATGCTGCTGGCGGACAACGGGCACAGCGTAACGCTCTGGACCCATCGCCCCGAGCAGGCCGATACGCTCAATCGTGATCGTGCCAACCAGCGCTACCTGCACGGCCTGGGCTTTCCCGACGGCCTGAGTGCCAGCGGTGATCTTGAAGCTACCCTGGCCGAGGCCGAGGTAATTCTGCTGGTGGTCCCGAGCCACGCCTTTCGCGAGACCCTGAACCGCATCAAGCCATTGCTGCGCGACGACCATAAACTCTGCTGGGCCACCAAGGGACTGGAGCCGGACAGCCAGAAACTGCTGCATCAACAGGCCGAGGAAGAGCTGGGCACCAACATCCCCATGGCCGTCATCTCCGGGCCGACCTTCGCCCGCGAAGTGGCGCAACGGTTACCCGGCGCGGTCACCGTCGCCTCTCGCAACAGTGACTATGCCCTGGAACTGGCCCGCGCCCTGCACAACGATCATTTCCGCGCCTATACTGGCGAGGACATCATCGGCGTGGAGATCGGCGGGGCCTGCAAGAACGTCCTGGCCATCGCCGCCGGCACCGCCGACGGCCTGGGCTTCGGCGCCAACGCCCGCGCCGCGCTGATCGCCCGCGGCGTGGCCGAGATCATGCGCCTGGGCGTCGCCCTCGGTGCCCAGCACGACACCTTCATGGGCCTCACCGGCCTGGGCGATCTGGTGCTCACCTGCACCGACAACCAGTCCCGCAACCGCCGCCTCGGCATGGCCCTGGGACAGGGCCGCAGCAAGGATGAAGTGGTCGAGGAGATCGGCCAGGTGGTCGAAGGCATCAACACCTGCAAGGAAGTCTTCGCCCTGGCCCAACGCCACAACGTCGACATGCCCATCACCGAACAGGT
>NZ_JAVLAZ010000076.1:0-11368 GCF_031581315.1 Thiohalophilus sp. | reverse complement strand
GACTTATGATTTTCAACTGCACACTGCCAACTTTATTAACAGGATAGTGTTATGAGTAAAATCGCCGTTATCGGCGCCGGCCCCATGGGACTGGCCACGGCCTACGAGCTGACCAGACAGGATCACCAGGTCGATCTCTATGAATTTGATGATCGTCTTGGTGGTATGTCGGCCCATTTTGATTTTGATGGACTCAGCATCGAGCGATATTACCATTTTGTCTGCCGGCCCGACGAGCCGCTGTTTGAGCTGCTCGACGAACTGGACATGGCCGACCAGCTGCACTGGGTCGATACGAAGATGGGCTATTACTATCACGGTCATCTGCACCGCTGGGGCGATCCAATCTCGCTGTTGACCTTTCCTCACCTGAATTTCATATCTCGTCTGCGCTATGGCGCGCATATGTTCTTCGCCTCCAAACGCGACAAGGACAACTGGCGGGATCTGGACGATGTTGATGCCGTCAGCTGGCTGAAGAAAGGCAGCGGCAAAAAAGCCTACGAAGTACTCTGGGATCGGCTGTTCCGGCTCAAGTTCCACGACTTTACCGATAACCTCTCGGCCGCCTGGATCTGGGCGCGAATTCGTCGGGTCGGCCAGTCCCGGCGCAGTATTTTTCAGGAGTCGCTGGGCTACATTCAGGGTGGCTCGGAAACGCTGCTTAATGAGCTGGCCGCCCGCATCAAACAACAGGGCGGCAATATCCACCTGTCGACGCCGGTCCAGAATGTCCGCATTGAACACAACCGGGTTACCGGCATTGAACTCAACAGTGGTCTTGAAGCCTATGACAAGGTCATCAGCACCATCCCCCTGCAATATATTCCACGTCTGATCCCCGATCTCCCCGGGGATCAACTGGAACGTTACCGGCAGGTGCAGAACATCGGCGTGGTCTGTCTGATCTATAAACTTAAAAAACCGGTTACCGATAACTTCTGGCTCAATATCAGCGATCCGGATTTCGATATCCCCGGCATTATTGAAATGAGCAATCTGCGTCCCCTGTCCGATAAGGTCGTCTATGTTCCTTATTACATGCCGCAATCACACCCGAAATTCAGCTGGAGTGATGAGAAGATTATCAACGAGGCCACCGGGTACCTGAAAAAGCTCAACCCCGAACTGGGCGATGAGGACATACTCTCGGTCAGTGCTTCACGCTATGCCTATGCGCAACCGATTTGCCAGCCCGGATTTTCCAGATTGTTACCGCCGATCCGCGGAGCCATCGACAACCTGTTGATCGCCGACACCTCTTATTATTATCCGGAAGATCGCTCTATCGCCGAGAGCGTCAAACTTGGCAAGCAGCTGGCACAAATGGCCCAATCATGAAATCAAAGATGAGAAACCGGCCATGAGCAAGACCCTGCGGACCGAGTTCATGCAGTTTCTGGTCGTCGGTGGTTTTGCCGCGCTGGTGAACTTTATCTCGCGTATTATTATTAACGAGTGGGTAGGCTATCGACTGGCGGTTGTTCTTGCCTATCTGGTGGGCATGCTGACGGCATTTATCCTGTCGAAGATCTACGTGTTCGAAAAAAGCGGTCGCCATCACTGGCACGAATTGCGCGATTTCACCCTGGTTAACCTGCTGGCGGTGGTCCAGGTCTGGCTCATCAGTGTCGGCCTGGCCGAATACCTGTTCCCCGCCGTGGGCTACACCGTCTATGCCCCCGAAGTCGCCCACCTGATCGGCCTGGCCATCCCCGCTGTCACCAGCTACCTGGGGCACAAATACTATTCCTTCCGCAAATCCCCCTGATCGATCTTCAGGAAAATGTCAGGTAGCGCTGCGCGCAACCGGACCTACACTTTAGATATGAGCCCATAGCGCTTCGCTATATCGGCCCTACCGACTGCAAACTATTTTTTTGTGGGAGGCGATTTCATCGGCGACCAGCCTGCCAGGTTCGACAAGTCGCGGCTGCAAGCCCCTCCCACAACAGAATGCTCCTGTCACTGCATTCTATCGGTGCCTATTTCATCCACACTTTATACGCTGCCTGACTCGGTAGGTCACGCTGGCGTTAGCCTGCGTGACATCTCCACCGATGCCTCAGAATGTCAGGTAGCGCTGCGCGCAACCGGGCATACACCTCTAGCCCCTGGCGACTAGCAACTAGCCCCTTTGCAACCCGTCGCACTACAGTGATTTTTTCAATGACTATTAAGAGTGGACGATCCAGCCGTTAAGGATGGGAATCGATGGGTTGCAAATCGACTATGACAGCTGACGCAGCTTTCCACCATTTTTGAATAATAAAACAGGCTCAGTTCGGCATCCCGCGACTCGGCGGCGTGTTGCAGCTTTTTCGCCTGTTGATGAAACGCCTGGTCCTGTCGGATAAAGCCTTCCGGAAGGGTCTGATGCAGGGTCTTGCGCGCATCGGCACTCAGCTGCTGCTGAAGAATAAAACTGTCGTGTATCTGGCCGGCGGTCTCGGCCACGGTGTGCCACTGCCCCTGCGGGAGGGCCGTGCTAATCGTGGCCAGCGCCTCTTGCAGGGCCTGCATTTCCTGTTGCAATAACCCGCGCAGTTCAGGTTCATTCGCCAGCGGCCCGCCACCGCCCTGGGCCAGGACCGGACCACCGAGTGCCGCCATCACCAGCAATGCCACGAATACAGTGCGTTTTAGCGTGAACAACATACCCCCTCCTTCATTCAGATAGTGCCGGGCGAACAGAAGCCCGAACCTGACCTACTATAGCCTAGCGACTTCCCCCCTGTTTGCCCCTTGATACGTATCAAGGCGAGCGGCACTTGTCGCGCTCAAAATTGTTGACTAATCTACTTATATATTATCCCGTATGACAACCGTTTCGGTAGGTGCAGCGATGCCTGGCACAATCCAGATGGAAAATAATCATCAGGGGGTTTTACTCAAGATGAATGGCCTGGTCAGCGGCCGGGAAATCATCGATCTCAATCGTGAGATTTACAGCCGCGATCAGGACAAGCAATTGCGCTATCAAATCTGGGATTTTACCGACGCCAGACGCATGGAAGTGTCGCCGGAGGAACTGCACACTATCGCACTGGATGACAAGGCCGAAGCCGCGAGAAACCCGAACATGCTGGTCGCCCTGGTCGGCTCGCCCCGCCAGCTCAATGGCGTGGATATCTCCTACCAGGTGTTTTCCCAGACCTGGATCGGTGACGGGTTACAGAGCGACTCTTTTCGCAGCCTTCAAGAGGCTCGCCAGTGGATTGAGCGTTTGTTGTCAGCCACGCTTGAGACACAAACCAGCCAGAATTAAAAGCTCTCGCGCTCGATCTCCAGGTAAGCCCGGTTGATGTTGATGCCCATCTGACCCTCGAACTCCTTCATCTTCTTCCATTGCGACAAGTCCAGTGTCTTGCGGATTTCGCTGTCCATCATACCCTGGTTGTATCCTGCCTCGATCCCGGCATAGAGATCCGCCATCCGTTGATGCATGGCTTTAACATCGGCCATTGTCATCAATGGCCCATGGCCGGGTATCACAGTTTCGATGTCTCGCTTTTGAATCTTCGCCAGGGTATCAATCCAGCTACCAACGTGGGCGTCAACAAAACTGGGAATCATTTTCTTGACCAGAATGTCGCCGCTGACCAGCAGCTTGTCCCCTGGCAGATAAACCATCATATCGCCCGGAGTATGCGAGCCGGCGGGAACCCAGAACTCCATGGGGATTCCCTGCAGGGTCACGTTGGTGCGGGATTCCTGCGGATAGACCGTTTGTGCGGGTATCGGCCGGGTATCGGCGTGCGCTTTTCCGGTCATATTTTTCAGTATCCCGATCCAGTTATATCCCTCTTTCTTAACCAGTTCCCGACATTGCTTCGAACTGATAATTTCCGCATCCGGAAAGGCACTATTGCCCAGCATATGATCGCCATGATGGTGGGTATTGATAATATGGGTCACCGGTTTGTCGGTAATTCCGGCAATAGTGTCTTTCAGGTGCTGACCGATTTCATTACTGAACCCGGTATCGATCAGAACCACGCCCTCATCACCAATCAATACCGCGCTGTTGACCATATAGCCCTGATTCTCTTTCGACGGAAAACCGATCGGGCCCAGCAGGGTATAGACCCTGTCATTGATTTTTTTGACCTCCGGTGTCGGAATTCCCTCTCCGGCCTGGACGCCGGTCAATGACAACAGCAAAAACAGCAGAGCCAGAAAAGCTGACTGGCCTTTTAACAAACGATACATATGACTGAGCATGGCTTCACTCCTCGTAATTACGTGACATGATAATACCTGCCGTGGTCGACGTAAATTGCTCCGGTGACGACAGATAGTTCACAGAGTGAGGACAATTCATGCACTATTCTTTATAATTTGCGTATGTATCGACCCCGTCAGGCTCAATGTTCGCTTACCTGAACCAAAATGCGCTCATCAGCGCGCTGCGTGATTATCGCCTGACGGATCTGCGCCGCGACCTGCTGGCGGGCCTCACGGTCGGGATCGTCGCTGTCCCGCTGGCCATGGCGCTGGCCATCGCCAGCGGCGTGCCACCCCAGTACGGGCTCTACACCGCGATTATCGCCGGCCTAGTTATTGCCGTAAGCGGCGGTTCGCGTTTCAGCATTTCCGGTCCGACCGCCGCCTTCGTGGTCATCCTGTTGCCCATTACCCACACCTACGGGCTGGGCGGGCTGCTGGTGACAACCGTCATGGCCGGCATCATTCTGATTATTATGGGCGTAGCCAGAATGGGCCGGCTGATCCAGTTCATCCCCTATCCGGTGACCATCGGTTTTACCGCCGGTATCGCGGTGGTCATCGCCAGTTTGCAAATCAAGGATTTTCTCGGCCTGGCGACCGGTGAAATGCCACAGCACTTCCTGGAGAAAATGGGGGTTCTGCTGCAGGCCCTGCCCACCGCCCACTGGCCGGATCTGCTGATTGGTCTGCTCACGCTGTCCGTGCTGCTGTTCTGGTCGCGCCTGAAAAGCCGGGTTCCCGGTCATCTGGTGGCCCTGCTGATCGGCGCCATCGCCGCCTGGCTGCTGGGATTTGTCTGGCCTTCATTCAGTGTCGCCACCATTAATTCCCAGTTCACGTATTGGCTTGATGGCGTGCAGCAACAGGGTATCCCGCAGGCACCGCCGCTGCCGCTATTGCCCTGGAACCTGCCCGATGCCGGCGGCCAGCCCATCGGCCTGTCGTGGCAACTGGTGCGCGATCTGCTGCCTTCCGCGTTTACCGTGGCCATGCTCGGCGCCATCGAATCACTGCTGTGTGCCGTCGTCGCCGACGGCCTGACCGGCACTCGCCACAAGCCCGATACCGAACTGATCGGTCAGGGACTGGGCAATATTGTTGCGCCCTTTTTCGGCGGCATCCCGGCCACCGCGGCCATTGCCCGCACCGCCACCAACATTCGGGCCGGGGGTCGCAGCCCGATCGCCGCCATCATCCACTCGCTGGTGATCCTGTCAATTGTCATCAGCCTGGCCGGCCTGCTCGGCTACGTGCCGATGGCCGCACTGGCGGCACTGCTGCTGGTGGTGGCCTGGAACATGAGCGAAGCCCGCCACTTTGTTCATATACTACGTGTCGCGCCCCGCAGCGACATCGTGGTTCTGCTGGCCTGCTTCAGCCTGACCGTTCTGTTCGACATGGTAATTGCCGTAGCAGCCGGACTCGTGCTGGCCGCAATTCTGTTTATTCGCCGTATCTCCAGCCTGACCGGTGCCGAACTGATCAATCCCGAAGAGCATGAGCATCTGCGGGATATCCCGGATAACGTGGCCGTCTACGATATCAACGGCGCACTGTTTTTCGGTGCCGCGGAAAAAGCCATCAGCACGCTGCATCACGTCAACAGCAACATTGATATCGTCGTGCTGGATATGAGCGATGTCCAGATGATCGATATGACCGGCGTTGTCGCCCTGGAGACCCTGATCGCCAGCCTGCAGCAGAAAAATATAACCGTGCTGGTTGCCAACCTTCATCCGCGTATGCAAAACAAGCTTAAACGCGCCGGGATTCAGGAGCAGCCTGATAACCTCGAATACCACAGTGGACTGGAGGCGATACGCCAACGCATATTGTCAAGGCACACAAAACCGCTAAACTGAATCAAACACTCACCAGGTTTTGACCATGTCTGAAACCCTGACCGAAATCCTGACCGAAGCGATTGAGGACGAGTACAAAGCTCGCGCTACCTATCGCCGGGTTCTGGAAGAGTTTGGTGACGTACGCCCTTTCAGCAATATCGTCGAGGCGGAACAACGCCATATCAATGCCCTGCTGGTGCTGTTCACAGAGTATGGACTGCGCGTCCCCGAGGATAACTGGCCGGATCGTGTCGAGACACCGGCGACCCTGCTGGCCGCCTGTCAGGAAGGGGTCGCTGCCGAAATCGGCAATGCCACCATGTATGATCGTCTCCTCGCTGCCAGCAGCGACTACCCGGATATCCAGAGCGTGCTTCGTAACCTGCAACGCGCCTCCCAGGAGAACCACCTGCCTGCTTTTCAACGTTGTGTGGAAAGAGAAAACCGCCAACCAAAATAGTGTTATAAATAACCCCTTGCCTTCGTGTGCCGAGAACCACCACAATAATTAACTAATAATAATGCCGGGGTGGCAGGATGTCCTCGAACATCTTTGTGGTAGGACTCGACGATTTCAATCTTGCCCAGTTGCAGTCTCTAAGACATGCGAATGAGTATCAGTTTCATTCCCTCCTGTCCTATCAGGCGGTTAAACGTCCTGTTCGCGAACCGATCGAGCATTTGCTACAACAGGCTTATACAAAGCTGGACAGTTTCGAAGGCTCAATCGATGCCATCGTCGGTTACTGGGACTTTCCGGTCAGCACCATACTGCCAATAATCCGCCGACGCTATAACCTGCCCGGTCCGAGCCTGGAGGCAGTGCTCAAGTGCGAACACAAGTACTGGAGCCGCTGCCTGCAAATTGAGGTCGCTCCCGAATTGGTGCCGGAATTTCAGCTGGTGAATCCCTTCGACCCGGATGCAGAGGATAAAATCGAAATTGCCTACCCTTTCTGGCTAAAACCGATCAAGGCTGCCTCCTCCCATCTTGGATTCAAGATCAATAACCGCAAGACACTGACAGAAAGTCTTGCCATTATTCGTGACAAGATACACCGATTCGCCGGACCATTTAACGACATTCTGGATCAGGCTGCGGTCCCCTCGCACATCAGCCCTTTTGATGGCAATTACTGTATTGCAGAGGGGATCATCTCCAAAGGCGGGCAATGTACTCTCGAGGGCTATGTTCACAAAGGCGAGGTAACGGTCTACGGTGTAGTGGACTCAATTCGTTCCGGAAAGCAGCACAGCTCATTTTCCCGCTATCAATATCCGTCAAATCTTCCCGGTCGTGTCAAACAGCGCATGATTCAGGCGATCCGGAAGGTTATTTTGTATTTTGGCTATAACGACTCACCATTTAATGCTGAATTTTACTGGTCAAAAAAAGATAACAAGCTTTATTTACTCGAAATTAACACCCGTATTTCCAAATCGCACTGCCCACTCTTCAAAATGGTCGACGGTGAATACCATCATGCCGTGATGGTCGATGTGGCGCTGGGAAATAATCCCGGCTTCCCTTATCGTGAAGGCAACCACAAGGTTGCCGCGAAATTCATGGTGCGTCATTTCCGTGATGGTTATGTCAAAACCGTTCCGACTCGCTCACAAATCGATCAGGTAAAGCAGTGGTTTCCCGATACCGAAATACAGCTCCATATTGAACCCGGCATGTGGTTGCGTGATCTGAGCGACCAGGACAGCTATAGTTATGAAATCGCCACCCTTTTCATGGGGGCGAATAACCAGAAGCAGTTACTGGCAAACTATCAGGCCGCCCTGGATGGGCTTTCTTTTGACATCCGGGATACCGAATGAGGTTAGTGCATGCGCATCGTTAATGAATTCCCACACAAGGTCAAAACCATCGAGAACGTCTGGATTCCCATGCCGGACGGCATCCACCTGGCAGCCCGCCTCTGGCTCCCGGACGATGCCGAACAGGAACCGGTACCGGCGGTTCTCGAATACATTCCCTATCGCAAGCGCGATTCGGTCCGGGCCCGGGATGAACAGATCTATCCCTATTTCGCCGGCCACGGTTATGCCGGCATCCGGGTGGACCTGCGCGGCAGCGGCGACTCGGAAGGCGTGCTGCGCGATGAGTATCTGCAACAGGAGCTGGACGACGGGGTGGCGATCCTGCAATGGCTGGAGGATCAGCCGTGGTGCAACGGCAATGTCGGAATGATGGGTATCTCATGGGGGGGCTTCAACGGCCTCCAGATCGCCGCCATGCGGCCCCCGCAACTCAAGGCCGTCATTACCGCCAGCTCCACCGATGATCGTTACGCCGATGATGTGCATCACATGGGTGGATGTCTGCTGGGAGATAACCTCTCCTGGGCCTCGACCATGTTTGCCTATAACTCTTGTCCGCCCGATCCGGAGGTGGTTGGCGACAACTGGCGGGATATGTGGTTCGAACGCCTGCGCGGCAGCGGGCTCTGGCTGGAGCAGTGGCTGCAGCACCAGCGTCGGGATGATTACTGGAAGCATGGCTCGATATGCGAGGATTACGCCGATGTGCAATGTCCGGTGATGGCTGTCAGCGGCTGGGCCGACGGCTATTCCAATGCGGTGTTCCGCCTGCTGGAAAACCTCAGCGGGCCACGCAGTGGACTCATCGGCCCATGGAGCCACAAATACCCGCATATCGGCCAGCCTGGCCCGGCGATCGGTTTTTTGCAGGAGGCGGTTCGCTGGTGGGACAAATGGTTAAAAGGGCTCGACAACGGTGTCGACAAAGATCCGATGCTGCGAGTCTGGATGCAGGACAGTGTCCCGCCTACAACACGCTATCAGATGCGGCCCGGTCGCTGGGTTGCCGAGAACGACTGGCCGACGGCAGAAATCGAACAGCGGGAATTCATTCTCGCCCCGGCGCGCCAGTTACTTCCAGCTGATGAAACAAGCGGAGAAGAGACCCGCAACCTGCAATCACCGCTGGGCCTTGGTCTGTTTGCCGGCAAATGGTGCTCCTATGCGGCCGCGCCGGATCTACCCCACGATCAGCGCCAGGAAGATGGCGGCGCCCTGGTCTTTGACAGCGAGCCACTGGCAGAACCCCTCGAGATCCTTGGCGCCCCCGTTGTCGAACTGGAAGTGATTCCGGACAAACCTGTTGCCATGCTGGCAGTTCGACTTTCCGACATTGCGCCGGATAATAAAGCGGCCCGTGTCACCTACGGATTGCTGAACCTGACCCATCGTGACGATTCAGAACACCCCCAATCACTGCAGCCGGGCAAGCAATACCGGGTCCGAGTTCAGCTCAACAATATCGCCCAGCATTTCCCCGCCGGCCATCGCCTGCGCATCGCAGTGTCCACCTCTTACTGGCCGCTTGCCTGGCCAGCACCGGAATCCACCCAGGTCAAGGTCATCGCGGGAATCAGTCGTGCCTTTTTGCCCGTACGCACGCCCAGGGATAGCGATAACAACCTGCGCCCATTTGACGAGCCGGAAGCGGCACCGCCACTGGACACCGAAATGATCGAGCCGGAACACCATAACTGGCGCGTAATTCGGGATCTGGATCTCGATCTTTCGACCCTTAAGGTCATCAATGACAGTGGCATCGTCTATATCAGGGACATCGATCTGGAGATGGGCCGCAAAGCACTGGAGTGGTATACCTATCAGGGCGACGACTTCAACTCGGTTCGCGGCGAAACCCTGTGGGAACGCAGTTACAAGCGCGGCGACTGGTTTGTCAAAACCATCACCCGCACTGTATTGACCTCGACCGCAAGTGATTTCTATTTGCGCGCCGAACTCGACGCCTACGAAGGCGATAAACGGGTTTATTCAGCCAACTGGGACACGGTCATACCCCGGGATTTTGTTTAAGCTGTGCCCAAGACGAAACCAGAAAATGCATTGATACCAGAGTGATTGACAGCTGCCCTGTTGACAATAGATAGTTGTTGCCATGGCCCATGCACATCATCATACCCCGCATAGTTATAACCGCGCGTTCACCATTGGCATCAGTCTTAACCTGATCTTTGTCGTGATTGAGTTTGTTTATGGCTTTCTCGGTAACTCTCTGGCATTGATTACCGACGCCGGGCACAATCTCTCCGATGTACTGACCCTGTTGCTGGCCTGGGGCGCGATCTATCTGGCCGGCAAGGAGCCCACGCCCTATCGCACTTATGGCTTTCGGCGACTGACGATTCTCGCCTCACTATTGAGTGGCATGCTGTTACTCGTGGCGGTGGGGGCGATTGCCTGGGAGGCACTGGGTCGTCTGACCGCGCCACAACCGGTCGACGGCATGACCGTGATTGTGGTCGCTGCTATCGGCGTGGTGATCAATACCATCACCGCGCTCTTGTTCATCAGGGGTCAGAAAGACGATCTCAATATCAAGGCCGCCTTTTTGCACATGGCCGCCGATGCGGGTGTCTCACTGGGCGTGGTGATCGCCGGGGTTCTCATCATGTTTACCGACTGGCTGTGGATTGACCCGCTGCTCGGTCTGCTTATCGCGCTCGTCATTCTCTACAGCACGCTGGATCTGCTGCGTGATTCCACCGGCCTGGCCATCGATGCCGTCCCCAAAGGCATCGATCCCCATGAAGTTGAAGCTTATTTAAAGCAGCTACCCGGTGTCGATGAAGTCCATGATCTGCATATCTGGCCCATGAGCACCACCGAAACCGCCCTCACCGCGCACCTGGTCGTCCCACAATTTCCGGGGGACGATTCGCTGGTGCAACAGGCCAGCGATGAACTGCACCGTCGCTTCGGCATCGATCACGTCACCCTGCAGTGCGAGACCGGCAACGATTACTGCAAACAGGCCAGCCCGGGCAGTTTGTAGCTAACAGGCTTATATCAACCTTTTTCACCACGAAGACATGAAGCCTCGAAGTATTTAAGAAGAATTAAACCATAATGCTCTCGCAGAGACGCCCAAGACGCCAAGGACAAATAAATTATTTCTCTGCGGCTTGGCGTCTTGGCGAGAAACATCTATTCGGGTTTGATTTTCACCACGAAGACGCGAGGTCTCAAAGTATATAAATTATTTTCTTCCTGCCTTCGAGCCTTCGTGGTAAAGCTTTTAAAACCTTCTGTATCAGCACGTTATTAGAGACCAGTTGGCAGTCGGTAGGCCCGATATAGCGAAGCGCTATCGGGCATTTATCTAATAGAATGCAGTGACAGGAACATACTGTTGTGGGAGGGGCTTGCAGCCGCGACTTGTCGAACCTGGCAGGCTGGTCGCCGATGAAATCGCCTCCCACAAAATAAAAATAGTTGGCAGTTGGCAG
>NZ_JAVLAZ010000009.1:38173-47645 GCF_031581315.1 Thiohalophilus sp. | reverse complement strand
TACAATACCTACGAGGATGCCGTTAACGGCGTTGAAGCGGCAATTTCCGCCGGCAAGGGCGGGGTGAAACCGGTCTATCGCATCGATCTGCCCGGCCAGGAAGCCTCTGTATTCGGGGTCAACATCCTGGGTAATACGGACGCGACCGAATGTGCCGGCGACAAGTACATCATGGAACGGATCGACTTCAAGGAGACCAAGTCCCTGGGTCATCTGCCCTATGAGATCGTGGTCAAGGGCAACAAGGCGTATGCGCTGCGTGCCGAATTCCGCATCGCTATCAGCTTCCCGGACCTTTCCATGATGGGCAGCAACAGCTTCGCCTCCATCATGTGCGCGCCCTCGGCGATTGAGGCCGCACTGACCAAAGCCGCCGGCGGTAAAACCGGCGACGACGAGTGGTAAGCGAGCACTTTTGTAGGGTGAATGCTTAACATTTGTGCATAAAAAAAGGTAAACTCAGCACTTATTTGGTACCTCCTCCACGTACCAATTCAGCCCCGGTGGTTTTCATCGGGGCTTTTTTTGTTCTGGGGCAGAGATTTTGTCGGGATGACGGGAAGGGCCGGAGTTGCTGTTCGTCATGCCGGGTCCGACCCGGCACCAGTCTATGGCCTCTCGCAAAGCCGCCGCGACGCAGAGAAAATCGTCGGTTTTTATTCCTGGCGGCTCAGCGTCTTTGCGAGAGTCCAGTCAGTAGGTCAGGGTGCGCACAGCGCCCCTGACACCCCGGATGTTCCATACCGCGGCGATCCCTCTGGCTGGGCTGGCCTCTGGTTTATGTTGGGAAGTCACACAGGCTGTCGCTAGTGTGGCCTGTGTGACGGTTCGAAACTGGATTCCGGCTCAAGGCCGGAATGACGGTAAATGGCTCGTGACCTGACGCACCGTTCTCAGATAAATCCGTTGCCTCTCGCTAAGCCGCCACGACGCGGAGAAAATCGTTGGTATTACTCGTGGCGGCTTAGCGTCTTTGTGAGAGTCAGGCTCTGGTTTTGCGTTGGGGAGTCACGCAAGCTAGCGCCCCAGCGTAACCTGCGTTACTCCGGTAAATCTGTTGCTTCTCGCAAAGCCGCCGCGACGCAGAGAAAAATAATTGGGGTTTCTCTGCGTCTCAGCGTCTTGGCGAGAGTCCAGGAAAGTAGGTCAGGGGGCGCACAGCGCTCCCTGACACCCCCGGACTTGTCAGATCGCTGCAATCCTGCCGCACGGGCTTTGTGTGACGGAAGGAGACCGTTGAATTCACCCCTTGCCCGAGGGCGCTGTGCCGTGCGTTCCCCGGCAAAACCCCCTGATCGCCATGAAAAAAATCCCCGGATCGGGTAGAATACGGCTTCTTTACGCGAGCCACGACAGCCCCGGGCGCACCCTGCGCTGGGTTGTAATGCTCTGAATTCATTGAATTTTATCTGAACCGGGAGTAATCGATGTTTAAACGAGACATGACCATTGCGGGCTATGACGACGAACTGTGGGCGGCGATGCAGAACGAGGAGCAGCGCCAGGAAGAGCATATCGAGCTGATCGCCTCGGAAAACTATACCAGCCCTCGCGTTATGCAGGCTCAAGGGTCAGTGCTCACTAACAAATATGCCGAGGGTTATCCCGGCAAGCGCTATTACGGCGGCTGTGAATATGTCGATGTGGCTGAGCGGCTGGCCATTGACCGGGTCAAGGCGCTGTTCGGCGCCGATTACGCCAACGTGCAGCCCCATTCCGGCTCCCAGGCCAACGCCGCTGTCTATATGGCGCTGCTGCAGCCGGGCGACACCGTGCTGGGCATGAGTCTGGCCCACGGCGGTCATCTGACCCACGGCGCCAAGGTCAACTTCTCCGGCAAAATCTACAACGCCGTGCAGTACGGTATCGACGAGCAGGGCTTCATCGATTACGACGAAGTCGAAAAGCTGGCCAAAGAGCACAAGCCGAAGATGATCGTCGCCGGTTTCAGTGCCTATTCCCAGGTGGTGGACTGGCAGCGTTTTCGCGAGATCGCTGACATGGTTGGCGCCTGGCTGATGGTGGATATGGCCCACGTCGCCGGTCTCATCGCCGCCGGGGTTTATCCGAGCCCGGTCAACATCGCCGATGTGACCACCTCCACCACCCACAAGACCCTGCGCGGTCCGCGCGGCGGTATCATCCTGGCCAGGTCTAACCCGGATGTTGAAAAGAAACTCAACTCACTGGTGTTCCCGGGTACCCAGGGCGGTCCGTTGATGCACGTCATCGCCGCCAAGGCTGTGGCCTTCAAGGAAGCGCTGGAACCCGACTTCAAGGCCTATCAGCAGCAGGTGGTGAAAAACGCCAAGGTGATGGCCGAGGTATTCCAGAATCGCGGTTTCGATGTCATCTCCGGCGGCACCGAGAACCATCTGTTCCTGGTCAGCTTCATCAAGCAGGAACTGACCGGCAAGGACATCGATGCCTGGCTGGGCGATGCCAACATCACCGTCAACAAGAACGCCGTGCCCAACGATCCGCAATCCCCGTTCGTCACCAGCGGTATCCGGGTTGGTACCCCGGCTTCGACCACCCGGGGTTTCGGTGAAGATGAAAGCCGGGATCTCGCCGGCTGGATGTGCGATGTCATCGACAGCAAGGGTGACGAGAAAATGATCGCCGAGACCAAGAAGAAAGTCCTGGATCTCTGCAAACGGTTCCCTGTCTACAAGTAACAGGGACGAGTTACGAGGGACGAGTGACGAGGTGGAGAAATGATGTTCAAAGACTTGATCACTTTTTCTGGCTATTGCGACGATATGGATAACTCATGGAAGCGGGCATCAATGGTATGACATCGCTGGCTTTTGTTCCTCGTCCCTCGTCCCTCGTCCCTCGGCACTGAGCGATGCATTGTCCGTTCTGTGGCGCCGACGATACCAAGGTGATCGACTCGCGTCTGGCGGGCGAGGGGTCCGCGGTGCGTCGGCGGCGCGAGTGCCTGAGTTGCCACGAACGCTTTACCACCTTTGAAACGCCCGAACTGGTGATGCCGCGGCTGGTCAAGAACGACGGTCGCCGCGAACCGTTCGATGAGGAAAAGCTGCGTGCCGGCATGCAGCGGTCACTGGAGAAGCGGCCGGTCAACACTGATGCCATTGAGGATGCCCTGAACCGGATCCTCAAACAGTTGCGGGCGCTGGGTGAGCGCGAGATCGACTCCAAGCAGGTGGGCGAACTGGTCATGCAGGAACTGCGCGATCTGGATCAGGTCGCGTATGTCCGGTTTGCCTCGGTGTATCGCAGTTTCGAGGATGTCAGTGCCTTCCAGGAAGAGATCGAAAAGCTTCAGAGTGTCCCCTCGCCGGAAATGAAACGCCAGCAACAATCCCTGTTGCCGGATGACGACGACAAACAATAAGCGGCTTCCCCGATGAGCTTCAGCGCCGATGATCACCGTTACATGGCCCGTGCCCTGCAACTGGCCGAACGGGGGCTGTATACCACCGATCCCAATCCCCGGGTTGGTTGCGTGCTGGTGCGGGATAACGCCATCGTCGGCGAAGGCTGGCACGAACGGGCCGGCGAGCCCCATGCCGAAATCCATGCCCTGAAAGCGGCCGGCGATGCCGCGCGCGGCAGTACCGCCTATGTCACCCTGGAACCCTGTTGCCATCAGGGGCGCACGCCACCTTGCAGTGACGCGCTGATCAAGGCCGGTGTCAGCCGGGTGGTGGTAGCGATGCGCGATCCCCACTCACAGGTCGACGGCGGTGGCATCAGCCAGTTGCAGGCGGCCGGTATCAGCGTGGACAGCGGTCTGATGGAAGCGCAGGCTTTCCAACTCAATCCCGGCTTTATCCGGCGCATGCAGCGCGGTCGCCCCTGGGTGCGGCTGAAACTGGCCATGAGCCTGGACGGACGCACGGCCATGGCCTCGGGCGAGAGCCAGTGGATCACCGGTGCGGCCGCGCGCCAGGATGTGCAACACTGGCGCGCGCGCAGCTCGGCGATCCTCACCGGCGTCGGCACCGTGCTGGGCGACGATCCGTCCCTGACGGTGCGCCTTGAACAGACAGAACGCCAGCCCCTGCGGGTGATTGTGGATACCAACCTGAGCACACCGGCCAGTGCCAGGATTTTGCAGCAACCGGGTAAAACAGTGATCATGACCTGCAGCGAGGATGCGTCGGCGCAGGAGGAGCTTCGAAATGCTGGCGCCGAGGTGATCGCTGTTTCGCAGAATACACATAACAACGTCGATCTGGCCGCGGTACTGGATCAACTCGGCGAGCTGGAAATCAACGAACTGCACGTCGAAACCGGCGCCACCCTGGCCGGTGCACTCATGCAGGCCGGACTGGTCGATGAGTTAATCATCTACATGGCCCCGACCCTGCTCGGCGATGCTGCCCGCGGCCTGTTCCACCTGCCGGGAATAGAAACAATGGATGACAGGTTGCCGTTACAGATAAAGGACATTCGTGCGGTCGGGGAAGATTGGCGCATCACCGCAGGATTGAAAAAGAGCTAACCACCAAGACACCAAGACACCAAGCAAAATTATTATTTTCTTCCTTCGTGTCTTGGTGTCTTGGTGGTGATTTACTGATCTGGACTCGCGGATATATTGTCTGAGAGTGCCAAACCGGGAAGACGAGCAGGCCATGTTTACGGGAATCATACAATCGGTAGGCAAGATTGCGGCTATCGAGCCCAGGGGCGCCGATGCGCGCGTGCGCATCCAGACCGGCAAACTGTCGCTGGAGGATGTGTCTCTGGGTGACAGTATTGCCGTCAACGGTGTTTGCCTGACGGTAGTGGAATTACCGGGTGACGGTTTCTGGGCGGATGTCTCGGGCGAGACGTTGTCGTGCACGACGTTTGCCGATATCCGGACCGGCAGCGATGTGAATCTGGAAAAGGCATTGACGCCCACGACGCATCTGGGCGGTCACCTGGTCAGCGGCCATGTGGATGGTATCGGTGAAGTGATCGATCGATTCGATGCCGGCCGTTCGGTGAAATTTCGTATCCGGGCACCGGATGAACTGGCCCGGTATATTGCGAGCAAAGGATCGATCTGTGTTGATGGCATCAGCCTGACCGTCAATGCGGTGGAAGGTGCGGTGTTTGATTTGAATATCGTTCCACACACGCTGGTCGAAACGACCATGGGGGATTTCCTGACAGGTCAACGGGTCAATCTGGAAGTGGATGTCATCGCCCGTTATCTGGAACGTTTACTGTTGGGTGACAAAGCGGCACAATCAGGTCAGGGTGTGACCGAGGCATTGCTCGCCGAGCACGGTTTTATCAAGTAGGATTTATGGCACTGAACAGTACACAAGAGATTATCGAAGACATTCGTCAGGGTAAAATGGTGATCCTGATGGATGATGAGGATCGTGAGAACGAAGGCGATCTGATCATTGCCGCCGAAAAGGTGACGCCCGAGGCGATCAACTTCATGGCCAAATACGGCCGCGGGCTGATTTGCCTGACCCTGAGCAAGGAGCGCTGCGAACGGCTGCGTCTGCCGCCGATGGTCACGGAGAATCGCGAAGCCCACGCCACGGCGTTTACTGTCTCCATCGAAGCGGCGGAAGGCGTGACGACCGGCATTTCCGCCGCGGATCGTTCCGTGACGATTCAGACGGCCGTGGCTCCCGATGCCAAACCGTCGGATCTGGTGCAGCCCGGTCATGTCTTTCCCCTGATGGCCCAGCCGGGCGGGGTACTGACCCGGGCGGGGCATACTGAAGCGGGTTGTGATCTGGCGCGCATGGCCGGGCTGGAGGCGGCCTCGGTCATTGTCGAGATTCTCAATGAAGACGGCAGCATGGCCCGGCGTCCGGATCTGGAAAAATTTGCCGCCGAACACGGTTTGAAAATCGGCACCATTGCCGATCTGATCGAATACCGCATGCGGAACGAGAAAACCGTTGTCCGCGCTGCCTCGTGTAACATGCCGACCCGTCATGGTGACTTTCAGCTGTATGCCTATCGCAACAGCATCGATCACCAGGTGCATCTGGCCCTGGTCAAGGGCGATCTCGATCCCAAAAAAGCGGTACTGGTGCGGGTACACGTGGAAGATACCCTGTGTGATATATTCGGCAGCCAGCGCGACGATTGTGGCTGGCCCCTGGGCGATGCCATGAAGCGCATTGCCGATGAAGGGGAAGGCGTGGTGATCATCCTGCGCCTGGCCGAAGAATCAGAGACCCTGGTATCGCACATAACACAGTATAATGAGCAGGATCAGGGACATGATCTGCCACATTACGAATCGGGTGAGGATCTGCGTACGTACGGGATCGGTGCACAGATTCTGACGGATCTCAGCGTGAAAAAAATGCGCGTACTGAGCGCGCCGAAAAAAATGCATGCCCTTTCCGGCTTTGGCCTGGAAGTGGTGGAATACGTTTACGGGGAATAACAGGAAAGTACAATGACGATGAAAACCGTGGAAGGAGAGCTGGTAGTCAAAGGGGCGCGTTTTGGTCTGGCCGTGGCGCGCTTTAACAGCTTTGTCGTGGAGAGCCTGCTGGAGGGCGCGGTCGATACCATCACCCGCCACGGCGGCAGTGAAAGCGACATCGAAATCGTGCGCGTGCCGGGGGCTTATGAATTACCACTGGTGGTACAGCGCATGGCGCAGGGCAAAAATTATGACGCGATTATCGCGCTGGGCGCGGTGATCCGCGGTGGTACGCCCCATTTTGATTATGTCGCCGGCGAATGCGTCAAGGGCATGTCCTCGGTCATGCTGCAGCAGGATGTGCCGGTGGCCTTTGGTGTGCTGACCGTGGATACCATCGAACAGGCTATCGAACGGGCCGGCACCAAGGCCGGCAACAAGGGCGCCGAGGCAGCCATGTCGGCTATCGAAATGGTCAACCTGCTGAAGAATCTGTAGCCTCATGAAACCCAATCCCCGTAGCCGTGCCCGCCGCCTTGCCATGCAGAGCCTGTATGAATGGCAGCTGTCCGGGAATACGATCGACAAGATCATCAGTCAGTATGCGGTTGATCAGCAAATGCGTAATGTGGACGAAGCCTATTTTCGCGAGCTGAGCAACGGCGTCGCCGGGCATAGCGACGAGCTCGATCAGTCCATTACGGCCTATATTACACGCCCCTACGACGAAATCGATCCGGTCGAAAAAGCCGTGCTGCGGCTCGGTGCCTACGAACTCAAGTTCAGCCCGGAAGTTCCCTATCGCGTGATTATCAATGAAGCCGTCGAACTGGCCAAAACCTTCGGCGCCGAAGCCAGCCACAAATTCATCAACGGCATCATGGACAAACTCGCCGCCGAACTGCGCGGCATCGAAATGCAGGCCCATAAATACAAAAAATCCTGAACAACGGTTAGTTATCACTTTTCCAATTTACTGGAAATAACGCGGAGGACGCAGAGGCGCAAAGACGCGGAGAATTAAATAGTTACTCGTCCAAAATTAAAAGAATTTTATGCACTATGTCAGAAACCGACTGGATGGTTTGTGACTCAAGATCAATTTTCTCTGCGTCTCCGCGCCTCCGCGAACTCTGCGTTTTATAACCCATATTGAATAGTGCCTGATACTTTAACCACCATCGGATCTGATTAATGTCGCTTTCCGAATTTGACATCATCGCCCGTTACTTCGCACAGGCAACGCCCGGGCGCGAGGATGTGGTGCTGGGGATTGGCGATGATGCGGCGGTAATCGAGCCGCCTGCCGGTCAGCAGCTGGTGGTGGCGATCGATACGCTGGTGGCGGGGGTGCATTTTCCGCTCGACACCGAACCCTATGATATTGGTTGGAAGGCACTGGCGGTAAATCTCAGTGATCTGGCGGCGATGGGGGCCGAGCCGGCCTGGCTGACGCTGGCGCTGACACTCGAACACAATGATGAGGACTGGCTGGCGGCGTTCAGCCGGGGGCTGGCGGACTTGGCCGGGCAATACGGTTTGCAGCTGGTGGGCGGGGATACCACGCGCGGTCCGTTGACGATCACGGTGCAGGTCGCCGGCTATCTGCCGCCCGGGCAGGCCCTGACGCGCCAGGGCGCGGCGCCGGGCGATGAGATCTGGGTTTCCGGCACGCTCGGTGATGCGGCGCTGGGTTTGCGGCTGATGCAGGGCGAGCTGGACGCCAGTTCTTCAGCGAGTGAGGAATTATGTCGTCGACTCAACCGGCCTCAACCCCGGCTGGCACTGGGCCGCGCATTACGTGGCATGGCCAGTAGCTGTATCGATATTTCCGACGGCTTGCTGGCCGACCTCGGGCATTTATGTGCGGCGGCCGATTGCGGTGCCGGATTACAATACGCCGATTTGCCGTTATCGTCCGCGGCCCGTCAATTGATTGCTACTGACCCCGGGCTCGGCGAGTTGCCGTTGATCGGGGGCGATGATTATGAGCTCTGTTTTACCGCACCCGCCAGTCAGCATGCCGCAATCCGCTCGCTCGTAACGCAACTGGACTGCCCGCTGACCTGTATCGGGCAGATCGAGAGCGAGCACGGCATACGCTGCCAGGAACAGGATGGCCGGACGAGAAATGTATCCGGCCACGGCTATCGCCATTTTAACGAGTCAAACTGAATGCGAACCCACATCGATCCCCGTTTGTTAATGAATCCTGTTCACCTGTTAAGCCTGGGTTTTGGCAGTGGCCTGATACCGAAAGCGCCGGGGACGGCCGGCACACTGGTGGCGATTCCGATTTATCTGTTGATGGTCGGCCTGAGTCCCATAGCGTATTTGCTGATTACGCTATTCCTTTTATATATTGGCATTCACCTTTGCCAGGCCACGGCGCAACGGCTGGGGGTACACGATCATCCGGCCATTGTCTGGGATGAAATCGTTGGCTATTTGTTGACTATGGTCGCGGTGCCGTTTGAGATAATCTGGATCGTGGCCGGGTTCGCGCTGTTTCGATTGTTCGATGTCTGGAAACCCTGGCCGATCGGTTTGCTGGATCGACGGGTATCGGGCGGGATCGGTATCATGCTGGACGATCTGCTGGCAGCCGTGTATGCCTCGGTTGTATTACAACTGGTGATCTATCTGACAGGAGGGGCTTTATGAAGGGAATAATAACAATCAGCCTGTTATTGCTGAGTACACTGGCAACGGCCGCAGAGGTGAAAATCCTCCAGGTCGAGCTGCGGGAGCAGGGGCCGCAAACCTGGCGCGCCGCTGTCACGCTCAGACATGCCGATACCGGCTGGGAGCATTACGCCGACGGCTGGCGCGTGGTCACGCCCGATGGCGAAGTGCTGGGGCATCGGACGTTGCATCATCCGCATGTCAACGAGCAGCCGTTTACCCGCAGTCTGTCGGGGATTGCGATTTCACAGGATATGACACAGGTGATTGTGGAAGCCCATGACAAGGTACATGGCTGGTCGCCGGATCGGGTCACTGTCGATCTGAAACAGAGCCAGGGTGAACGCTATCGGCTGGAGCGGCGTTAGCGATGCATTATCTGCTGCGTCAGGGCCGGGTGCTGATACTGCTGTTGGCAGG
>NZ_JAVLAZ010000009.1:21826-38073 GCF_031581315.1 Thiohalophilus sp. | reverse complement strand
GAAATGGCCGAGGCGGTGATCTACCGCCAGAACGGCATGTACTTTGGCAGCGGCAGTATCAACGGCCAGTCGGTCAGTTTTATTGTCGACACCGGGGCGAGCGCCATTTCCATGAACGAGGCGCAGGCCCGGCGCCTGGGACTCGACTTTCGGGTGATTGGCGATCCGATCCGCGTCTCCACCGCCAACGGTATCGCACGCGCCTACAAGGTTACCCTGGATCGGGTCAAGGTGGGCGATATCCAGCTGAACAACGTCACCGGCATCGTTCATGAAGGTGGGTCACCCCAGGTGATCCTGCTTGGCATGTCCTTCCTCGGCCAGCTGGAAATGCAGCGCGACGGCGAACGGCTGGTGCTGAAAAAGAAGTGGTGAGACTCTTTTCGATTCTCTGGGAATTAACGCGGAGGACGCGGAGGCGCAGAGTCGCGGAGAAGGGAAATTATTCTTTAAATTATTCCAGCGACAGAGGTGTTCCGAAGATGGCCGGGAAAAGTTGATAAGACACTGAATATGCAGCAAATCAACAACAAATAATCTCTGCGCCTCCGCGACTCTGCGTCCTCCGCGTTTAAATTCCCTCCCTGGAAAATCGGCACTAACCGGTGTGCTGGTTAGGCTTTTTTGTCTTTTTCGATCAGCACGATTACGTAGCTCACACTGGCGGTAGCCTGTGTGAGGTTTATCTGAAAAAGAAGTGGTGAGGCTCTTTTCGGTTCTCTGGGAATTAACGCGGAGGTCGCGGAGGCGCAGAGTCGCGGAGAAGAAAATTATTTTGTAATATTCGAATGACTGCGCTGTTCCCTGGAAGATCAATGGGAAAAGTTGATAACGCAGTGAAGATATAGCAAATCAATAACCTCTGCGCCTCCGCGACTCTGCGTCCTTCGCGTTTAAATTCCCTCCCTGGAAAATCGGCACTAACCGGCGAGCTGGTTATGACTTTTTGTCTTTTTCGATCAGCGCGTAGGCGGAGTGGTTGTGGATGGATTCGAAGTTTTCGGATTCGACCACGTAGTAGTTGATACGCTTGTCGGCATTGAGACGCGCGGCGACGTCGCGGACCATATCTTCGACGAATTTGGGATTGTCGTAGGCACGTTCGGTGACGTGTTTCTCATCCGGGCGCTTGAGCAGGCCGTAGAGTTCGCAGGAGGCTTCTGATTCGACCAGTTCGATCAATTCCTCGACCCAGACGAATTCCTCGATGCGCGCGGCAACGGTGACATGGGAACGCTGGTTATGTGCGCCATAGTCGGAAATATTTTTTGAGCAGGGGCAGAGGCTGGTGACGGGCACGACGACCTTGAGTGTCATCTGCACCTCGCCGTCATGAATTTCACCGATGAAACTGACGTCATAATCCATCAGGCTCTCGACGCCGGAGACAGGGGCCTTCTTGTTGATGAAATAGGGGAAGGCCATTTCAATATGCCCTGATTCGGCCTCGAGCTTCTCGGCCATTTCGGCCAGCATTTCCTTGAAGGATTGCACCGAAATCTCGCGCTCGTGGTTATTGAGGATATTCACGAAACGGGACATGTGGGTGCCCTTGAAGTTATGCGGCAGATCGACGTACATGTTGAACGAGGCGACGGTATGCTGTTCGCCCTCGTTACGATCACGGATGCGCACTGGATGGCGAATATCCTTGATGCCGACCTTGTTGATCGGAATCCGGCGGGTGTCGGCGCTGCTTTGTACGTCTTCGATGGGATCGGTTACGGCATTCATTGAGCTCTAGTCCTCTGTGTAGGTGACGCAGGCACGATCAGTTTCCCAGATCGTTACAGCGTTCACTTTCACCACGTCGGAATTCAGCGATTCCGACAGCTTACTGTGGAAGAACGCGGCGATGTTTTCGGCGGTCGGGTTGATACGATCGAACGGTGCTATATCGTTCAGATTGTAGTGATCCAGTCCGCCCAGCAACTCGCGGGTTGCGTCCTTGATGTCCTTGAAGTCCATGCCCATGCCGACCTTGTCCAGGGCGCTGGCCTGCACGTGGACTTCGACTTTCCAGTTATGGCCATGGAGCCGGTTACAAACACCTTCATAATCGCGCAGATAATGGGCCGCGGCGAAATCGGTGACAATGGTCATGGTATAGCGTGACGCCATGATAATACCTGAGTGATTAACTAGGACTTTACGCGAGTGTCGCGTGTTTGGCAAGGGGCTGTTCGCCCAGTACCGCGGTAATGGCCCGGATTATACCATCTGTATCCAGTCCTGCCTCGGCAAGCAGCTGTTCGCGGCTGCCGTGTTCCAGGAAGGTATCGGGCAGACCCAGGTGTAACACCGGCATCGGGTGGGGTTGTTCGGAGAGCCACTGGCTCACCGCGCTGCCGGCCCCGCCATCGATGGCGTTGTCTTCCAGGGTGACCAGCAGATCATGCCCGGCGGCCAGTTGTTGTAGCAGTTCGGTGTCCAGGGGTTTGATAAAACGCATATTGGCCACGCTGGCATCCAGTTGTTCGGCGGCGGCCAGGGCGTTGCCCAGCAGGGCGCCGAAGGAGAGGATGGCCACCCGTTTGCCCTCGCGGCGCAGCTCGCCGCGGCCCACTTCCAGTGGTTCCAGCGTGGGTTCCACCGCCACGCCCATCCCGGTGCCGCGTGGGTAGCGCACCGCTGCCGGACCATCCAGCTGGAAACCGGTACTCAACATCTGGCGGCACTCGTTTTCATCGGCCGGGGCCATCACGGTCAGGTTGGGGAGGGCGCGCAGATAACTCAAATCGAAACTGCCGGCGTGGGTGGCGCCGTCGGGCCCGACAATGCCGGCCCGGTCGATGGCGAACAGCACCGGCAGGTTCTGAATGGCAATATCGTGGATCAGCTGATCGTAAGCCCGTTGTAAAAAGGTGGAGTAAATGGCGACCACCGGTTTCATCCCGTCGGCCGCCAGGCCGCCGGCGAGCGTCACCGCGTGCTGCTCGGCAATACCCACGTCAAAATAACGGTCCGGGTATTGTTCGGCGAAGGTGACCAGCCCGGAGCCCTCGCGCATGGCCGGGGTGATCCCCACCAGCCGTTCGTCGGCGGCCGCCATGTCGCACAGCCACTGGCCAAAGACTTCTGTATAGGTCGGGCCACTGCTGCTCCCGCTGCCGTGGGGTTGGCCGCTGTCGATATCGAACGGTCGCACCCCGTGATAGGTGCAGGGATTGTCCTCGGCCGGCGCGTAGCCTTTGCCCTTTTTGGTCACGATATGCAGAAATTGCGGGCCCTTGAGCTGGCGCAGATTGCGCAGGGTCTTGACCAGGGTATTGATATCGTGACCGTCCACCGGGCCGATGTAATTGAAGCCCAGCTCCTCGAACAGGGTACCCGGCACCACCATGCCTTTCATGTGTTCCTCGGCGCGGCGCGCCAGCTCCCAGACCGAGGGCATGACACTGAGCATTTTCTTGCTGCCCTCGCGCATCGAGGCATACAACCGGCCGGAGAGAATCCGTGCCAGATGATTGGACAGCCCGCCCACATTGGGCGAGATGGACATGTCGTTATCGTTGAGGACCACCAGCATGTTGGCGTCCATATCTCCGGCGTGATTCAGCGCCTCGAACGCCATGCCCGCGGTCAGCGCGCCGTCGCCAATGACGGCGACCGTGCGGCGATCGCTTTTTTGCTGGCGGGCAGCCAGCGCCATGCCCAGCGCGGCACTGACCGAGGTACTGGAGTGGCCGACGCCGAAGGTATCGTATTCGCTTTCCTCCCGGCGCGGGAAACCGCTGAGGCCGTCTTTCTGGCGCAGGCTCGGCATCCGTTCGCGGCGGCCGGTGAGAATCTTGTGCGGGTAGCTCTGGTGGCCAACATCCCAGACCAGCCGATCTTGCGGCGTGTCGTACACATAGTGCAGGGCGAGGGTCAGCTCGATGGTGCCCAGGCTGGCGGCCAGATGCCCGCCGGTGCGGCTGACCGACTCGATCAGAAAACGGCGCAATTCCTCCGCCAGCGGGGCCAGTTGCGACTGTTCGAACTCGCGCAGATCGGCCGGCAGGTGGATCTGATCGAGCAGCGGATAGGGCGCGGAATCGGTCATCGGTATCGGGTAATCGGCCAGGTGGCGAATGAAGGGGGTGATTATAGCAACTTGTCGCCGGTTTGTGCCGCCGGCGTTAATGCTGGCGCTGCACGATATAGCGGGCAATCCAGCGCAGTGGTTCGGCCGCCTCGTCCCAATCGGCCAGGCTGTGCAGGGCATCATCGATCAGTTCATTGGCCAGGCGTTTGGCGTCGTCCAGGCCGAGCAGGGCCGGGTAGGTGGGTTTGTTGCGGGCCAGATCCGCGCCATGGGTCTTGCCCAGGGTTTCGGTGTCCCCTTCCACATCCAGCACATCGTCCTGGATTTGAAAGGCCAGACCGATGCATTTGGCGTAGTGATCCAGCTGCCCGAGTGAGGTCGCGTCGATGCCGGCGCGACACAGGGCCCCCAGTCTGACGCTGGCGCGGATCAGGGCGCCGGTCTTGTGGATGTGCATATTCTCCAGCTCGGCCACGTTCAGATCCCGTCCCACGGCGGCCAGATCGATGGCCTGGCCCCCGGCCATGCCGCGCGAGCCGCTGGCCTGGGCCAGCTCCTCGACCATCTGCAAACGCTGTTGCGCCGGAATGTGCGGGTCGAGATGCCGGGCCAGGACGAAAAAGGCCAGGGATTGCAGGGCATCGCCACAGAGGATGGCCGTGGCCTCGTCGAACGCTTTGTGCACCGTGGGCTGGCCGCGACGCAGATCGTCGTCGTCCATGGCCGGCAGATCGTCATGTACCAGTGAATAGGCATGGATCAGCTCCACGGCCGCGGCCGGGGCATCCAGGGAGTCGGTCTCGAGCGACAGCGCGTGACCCGCCGCGTAGGTCAAAACCGGGCGAATCCGTTTGCCGCCGTTGAAGACCGCATAGCGCATGGCGCGGTGCAGATCCTGCGGCAGGGTTTCATCCTCCGGCAGCCAGTGCTGCAGCGCGGCATCGGCGCGTTGGCGCCATTGTTCGATCAGCGTGTCATTCACGGCTTATTGATCATCGGGGTCAAAAGGGACCAGCTCTTCCTGGCCGTTTTGCTGCAGGAGCTGTTCGACCTTCTGCTCGGCGGTTTTCAGCGCCTGCTGACACTGGCGGGTCAGCGCCACGCCGCGTTCGAAGTCCTTGAGGGACTGTTCCAGGCTCTGATCGCCCTGTTCCATTCGCTCTACCAGCGTTTCCAGCTCGGCCAGGGACTTTTCAAAATCGGGTGAAGCGGTTTTGGCCGCCACCTTTTTAGTGGTTTTCTTTTTACTGTCTTTTTGGGTCACGGCACTTATACTCAAAGGCTCTACTGAACAATTCGGCCACGGGGCGACACCCCGGCACAGGCCTAATGATAGGGGCATTTCCCCGTTGAAAACACCCCCGGCCGGGAGCCGAGGGATTCGGGGTAGTTTAAATTACCCGTCGGTGTCCCCATGGAGAATGAACCGGCGCCATGGTCGGCAGGATTTAGACTCAGTCTTGACACGGGCAGGCAGCTGGTCTATCGTTTTAGTACAATTTAGACAGAGTCTAAATTTTCGATTTTTTCAGCAAGTCCATGATAATGGAGGAAACGACAATGGCAGAACTGAAAGGCAGCAAAACTGAACAGAGCTTGAAAGACGCCTTTTCCGGCGAATCTCAGGCTAACCGCCGTTACCTGTACTTCGCGGCCAAGGCCGACGTAGAAGGGTACAACGATGTCGCGACCGTATTCCGCTCCACCGCGGAAGGCGAAACCGGCCACGCACACGGCCATCTGGAATACCTGGAAGCCTCTGGCGACCCGGCAACCGGTCTGCCGATTGGCGGTACTGATGACAACCTGAAAGCCGCGATCGCCGGCGAAACCCACGAGTACACCGACATGTACCCGGGTATGGCGAAGACCGCGCGCGACGAAGGTTTCGACGAAGTCGCCGACTGGTTCGAAACCCTGGCCAAGGCGGAGCGTTCCCACGCCAACCGCTTCCAGAAGGCCCTGGACAACCTGGATTCATAATCCGGCGTTGTTGCTCGACAAAACCGGGATCAGGTTTCTGATCCCGGTTTTTTTCCAATTCCATTGATTGACCCACACTGAAATAACAACAGGGAGTTCACATGGCCGGTTCAAATGTTCGCGAAGGCAATCTTGAGGCGCCAACCCGTCACCCGCTGGATTGGCAAAGCGAGTCGTTCTATGACGAGCAGGCGCTGAATGAAGAGCTGGAAAGGGTTTTTGATATCTGCCACGGTTGCCGGCGTTGTGTCAGCCTGTGCCATTCCTTCCCGACGTTGTTCGATCTGGTGGATGAATCCGAGACCATGGAAGTCGATGGTGTCGCCAAAGACGATTACTGGAAAGTCGTGGAGCACTGCTATTTATGCGATCTGTGCTACATGACCAAATGCCCCTATGTGCCGCCGCATGAATGGAATGTGGATTTTCCGCATCTGATGTTGCGCGCCAAGGCCATCAAATTCAAAAAAGAGGGTACCTCGTTTCGCAACAAGATGCTCTCTTCCACCGACACGGTGGGCAAGCTGGCCGGTATTCCGGTCGTCGCCCAGACCGTGAATACCGTCAACAAGATCAAGCCGCTGCGTAAACTGATGCAGCCAATTACCGGCATCCATGCTGAAGCCACGCTGCCCCGTTTCGAAAGCAAGCCGTTTCGCAGCCGTTTCAAGGGTAGCGGCGATCTACAGGGCGAGCCGGGTGAAACCACTCGTGGCAAGGTCGCGCTGTTTGCTACCTGCTACGGCAATCGCAACGAACCCAGTATGAACGAAGATCTGGTCGCCGTGCTGGAACACAACGGTATCCCTGTGGTGCTGGCCGAGAAGGAACAGTGCTGCGGCATGCCCAAGCTGGAGCTGGGTGATCTGGAATCGGTTGCCGCGGCCAAGGACGCCAATATCCCGGTGCTGGCCAAACTGGTAGACGAAGGTTATGACCTGATCGCGCCGATCCCCTCCTGCGCCCTGATGTTCAAGCAGGAACTGCCGCTGATGTTCCCGGATGACGAACAGGTCAAAAAGGTCCAGCAGGCGTTTTACGATCCGTTTGAATACCTGATGCTGCGCAACAAGGAAGGCAAGCTGAAGACCGAATTCCCCAATAAACTGGGCAAGGTCGCCTATCACGTGGCCTGTCACCAGCGAGTGCAGAACATCGGCATGAAAACCCGTGATGCGCTGAAACTGGTGCCCGATACCGAGATCGAAGTGATCGAACGTTGCTCGGGCCATGACGGAACCTATGCCGTGAAGCAGGAGTATCACGAGATCTCGATGAAGATTTGCCGCCCGGTTTTCAACAAGGTCAAACAGGCCGAACCGGATCACTATACCAGTGACTGCATCATGGCCGGCCATCAGATCGAAAACGGCCTGCGCGACGGTTCGCATCCCGAACACCCGATGACCTTGTTACGCCAGGCGTACGGAATTTAAAAGGCAAAAGAGCTGAACCACGAAGACACCAAGACACGAAGAAAATCAATAATTTATTACTTGGTGTCTTTGTACCTTGGTGATTAGATGTCAGTTGCTTTGTTGCCCGAATAGACATGCAGAGGCGTAGGTCATGTTGCGCATAGCGCTACCTGACATTCTCCGTATCGGCTTACGGCATATAAGCAACAGGGCCGAGGGACGAGTTACGAGGGACGAGGAAAAGCAAAAACATAAACCACCAAGACACGAAGACACCAAGAGTTAAAGTTTATTAATGAATTCTTTGTGTCTTGGTGTCTTGGTGGTGAGATTGTAATTATTTTGTTGTTGTTCGAATACACATATAGATTCGAGAGGTTCGATGATGGCTATGTTGACACGTGACGATCTGATGTCGCTGGAAGAGTATGCCAAACAGCGCAAGGATTTCCGCGCCAAAGTGCTGGAGCATAAAAAGCCGCGCAAGGTGATTTTGTCGGATCATGCGACGCTGTATTTTGAAGACAAGCTGACCATGCAGTATCAGATCCAGGAAATGCTGCGGGTCGAGCGTATCTTCGAGCAGGAAGGGATTCAGGATGAGCTGGATGCCTACAATCCGTTAATCCCCGATGGCAGCAACCTCAAGGCTACCTTCATGATCGAATACGAGGACGAAGCCGAGCGCAAAAAAGCCCTGGCACAGCTGATCGGTGTCGAAGACAAAGTCTGGGTCCAGGTGGAAGGCCACGACAAGGCCTATGCCATTGCCGACGAGGACATGGAGCGGGAAGACGAGAGCAAGACCTCGTCCGTGCATTTCATGCGTTTCGAATTCACCCCGCCGATGATCGACGCCGCCAAAAACGGCGCGGCGATCAACATGGGAGTCGACCATGAGAACCTGACAACCAGCATCACCGTCAGTGACGACACCCGCAAGGCGCTGGTGGCCGACTTTCAGTAACGCTGTCGGCAACCCGAAAAAAAGCCCGGCCAGTAATGGCCGGGCTTTTTTGTGCCAGAAAGAGAATATTCACCGCAACAAGGCTCGCAGGCAGATATTGTCAGTCGGGTCTCGGAAATTTTCGCATATGGAAATCAAACGCGGAGGTCGCGGAGACGCAGAGAAACCTGGTTTGGTTTGCAGGGTATTTGTTGCCCTGTCATTTCTGACAGTCTGCTTCTACATTAACAATTATTTTTGTCTCCGCGACTCTGCGTCTCCGCGACCTCCGCGTTATTTTCCAAACAGTCATAGAATGTAATATCACAGGTTACAGCTTAGAACTGCACGCCCATCTGCACAAAGCCGGACAGGTTGTTGTCGTTGCCCATGACCGCGGCGTCGACCTGCAGGCCCAGGATGTTCACCCCCAGCCCGGCGGAGAGCAGGTCATCGTCGGGGCCGGTGACATCGGCAGTGTTTTTGATATATCCGGCGCGCAGTTTGAGGGTGTTGAAGGCGTCGACCTCGAGACCGGCGGCCAGCATCTGTGTTTTGTCACTGCCGGCGACCAGCGGATCGTTTTCCTGCAGATCGTAATCCACGGCCACGGTGATTATATCGCCGTTATAGGCCAGACCGGCGCGGGTCTGAGGTTCGATCTTGACGGTCCGGTTACCCGAAGTCGTATAGGTTTGCTCGCTGATATTGCGCATCACCACCCCGACCTGCCAGCGGCTTTCCTCCCCCAGCTTGTAGACCAGGCCGATGTCGGCATTCACACTGCCACCATGATCCTTTTCACCTTCTTCGGTGGCGGCGTCGATCAGATCGCCCAGATCGTCGATCGTGCGCAGCAGCACTGAATCAGAGTCGTAGGAAGTGACCGACTGGGATTTGGGCGTGACGCCGATGGACAGGCGGCCGAACTGACGCGCCAGGCTGACACCCACTTCGGTGACCTCCAGGCCGACCAGGTCGATTTCAGAGTCCAGACCGTTAGTTGCCGCATCGTAACGGACCCCGCTGTTGGCCTGTATATACCGATTGGCGCTGACCGCCCCGGCCCATTTCTCCGCCGAGAAGCCGACATTCAGGGCGCCGTTACCCAGGACATCGAGCCGCTTGCCGTTGGCGCGGCTGGCGGCCGCGTCCATGCCGGCGGCGTCATTGGCGTCGTAGGCGTCGCTGAAGTCCTCGATATCATCCAGCAGGTTTTCGTTATCAATTGCCTGGACCCCGAGCCCGGCGGTGAGGGAAAAATCGTCCTCGAAGCGCTGGGCGGCCAGCATGGCCGGGTTGGTGAAGGGGGCCGAGGCGATATTGCTGCTGGCCACGCCGGTGGTACCCATTCCGGCGGAACGGGCCTCGTAGGTGGCAAAGGGCAGGGCGGTGGCGTTCAGGCTCAAACCCAGTAATGAGGCGGTCAGCAAGGGGCGTGTGAATTTCGTCATTTTTATCTCCCGTGTGGCAACAAAATCCTGTGACGGCAACAGGGCTGCAAAAAATACATGGTTATGCCGATTTTTTGTTATTATCGGGTGCTGACCAAATTGCTTTAATAATTAATAGATTACGAGCCAATCTCTGTTGCAGCCAGAAATCATCCCACGTGCCGAGCACGCCGTCTCCCGGGCGGATATCAGTGAGTATGCGCTCAAGGTGCTCTATCGTCTGAAAAAGGCGGGCTATGCAGCCTATCTGGTCGGCGGTGGGGTGCGCGATCTGCTGTTGCGCCACCGGCCCAAGGATTTTGACGTGGCGACGGACGCCACGCCGGAAGAGGTTAATAAGCTGTTTCGCAATTGCCGGCTGATCGGCCGGCGTTTTCGTCTGGCGCATGTGCACTTTGGCCGGGACATCATCGAAGTGGCCACCTTCCGGGCCCAGCACCGCGACGGCGACCAGGACGGGGTGATGACCGATGGAATGATTCTGCGGGATAACGTTTTCGGCTCGCTGGAAGAGGATGCCTTCCGGCGTGATTTCACCGTCAATGCGTTGTATTACAACATCGAGGATTTTTCCCTGGTCGATTACACCGGCGGGCTGGCCGATCTGGAACAGCGCCGGCTGCGGATGATCGGCGATCCCGAAGTGCGCATCCAGGAAGATCCCGTGCGCCTGCTGCGGGCGCTGCGTTTTGCCGCCAAACTGGGCTTCAGCCTTGATCCGCAGCTGGAACAGCAGTTCGCCCGTCATGGCGAGCGCCTGCTTGATGTGCCCCCGGCGCGGCTGTTCGAGGAAGTCCTGAAGCTGTTTATGAGCGGCTATGCCATTCGGGCGTTCGAACTGTTAGCGCACTACGATATTTTCCGTTACCTGTTCCCGCAGACGGCGAGTTTAATGGAGGCCGATGACGGTTATACCCGGCGGTTTATCGAAGCCGGGCTGCTGAACACGGATCGCCGTATTCAGGATGATAAGCCGGTTACCCCATTCTTTTTGTTTGGCGTGCTGCTGTGGCCGGTGGTCCGGCAACAGGCGCAGCGGTTACAGGAACAGGACGAGAGCGAACTGCAGGCCCTGCAACAGGCGTCCAGCGAAGTGGTCCAGGAGCAGACCCGGCGCATTACGATTCCCAAACGGTTCGGTCTGCCAATGAAAGAGACCTGGTTGATGCAGGCACGTCTGTCGCGACGCCAGGGCAAGCGGGCGGTGCGCCTGCTGGAGACGCCCCGGTTTCGGGCCGGGTATGATTTTCTGTTGCTGCGTCACCAGGCCGGTGAGCCGTTACAGGAGTTGTGCGACTGGTGGACGCAGTTTCAGGAGGCGGATGAGAAAACCCAGCGCGAAATGTTGCAGGCGGTCTCTCCCGGCAAGAGCAAGCGCGGTCGGCGGCGCCGGAAAAAACGCACATGATCACCACGTATATTGCCCTGGGCAGCAACCTTGATGATCCGCTCGCCCAGGTGAGTCGGGCCATGGCGGAGCTGGACCGGATGGAGGGGGCCACCTTGCAGGCGGCGTCCTCCCTGTATCGCTCCGCCCCCATGGGCCCGGCCGATCAGCCGGACTATATCAATGCCGTGGTGGCGCTGGAGACCGCTCTCTCTCCCCATGCCCTGCTGGACGCGTTGCAGGCCATTGAGCAGGCCCATGGGCGGCAACGCGGCCCGCAACGCTGGGGGCCCCGTACGCTGGATCTGGATGTGTTACTGTATGGCGAGGAAACGATCAACGATCAACGTTTAACCATTCCGCACCCGGGTATCAGCGAGCGGGCTTTTGTGTTGTTCCCGTTGCAGGAGATTGTCGCACCGGATTTCATTATTCCGGGTCACGGATCGCTGCAGGAGCTACTGCCCCGGGTCGCGGCGGATCGGCCGGAGCGTCTGCCTGATGCGTGATAGCGGTTCACTCGGTTACATTGTGGTGGAAGGGCCGATCGGGGTGGGCAAGACCACTCTGGCCCGGCGCCTGGCCGGGTCTTTCGGCTCGGACCTGATTCTTGAAGGGGCGGATGAAAACCCGTTTCTGGAACGCTTCTATGACAACCCGCGCGGTGTGGCACTGCAAACCCAGCTGTTTTTCCTGTTTCAACGCGTGCGTCAGATCCAGGAGCTGCAACAGAGCGATATGTTCGCCCCGGTACGGGTGGCCGACTTCCTGATGGAAAAGGATCGCTTGTTCGCCGAGCTGACCCTGGATGCCGAAGAGTTCAAACTCTATGATCAGGTTTATCAACACATGGCCGTGAGCGGGCCGCAACCGGATCTGGTGGTTTATCTGCAGGCACCCGTTGAGGTATTGCGCAAGCGCATTGCCGAGCGCGGACGTCCTTACGAACGCAGCCTGGATCCCAACTATCTGCACCGTTTGAGCGAAAGTTACATGGCGTTCTTCCATGATTACAACGCTTCGCCGTTGTTGATCGTCAATGCCGCCGAGATTGATTTTGCCAACAAGGCACAGGATTACGAACTCTTGCTGGAGCAAATCAGCAAGATTCGCAGTGGCCGTCATTACTTCAACCCCGGACCCCTGGAACTATGAGTCCAAACGGTGAGCCAGTATTAACTGCCGGGGATTTACGCGCCATGAAACAGCGTGGCGAGAAGATCGCGGTACTGACGGCCTATGACGCGAGTATGGCCCGCCAGTGCGAACAGGCGGGGGTGGAGGTGTTACTGGTGGGCGATTCGCTGGGCATGGTGGTTCAGGGCCACGATTCCACGCGGCCGGTGAGTATGGCGGACATGGTTTACCATACCTCCCACGTGGCGCGGGCCCGGCAGCGGGCGCTGTTGGTCGCCGATATGCCGTATCAAAGTTATGCCGATGACACCCGGGCGCTGGAAAATGGTCGGGCCTTGCTGGCTGCCGGCGCCGATATGGTCAAACTGGAAGGCGGTGGTCCACTGGTCAATCGGATACGCCAGCTGGTCGACAACGGGCTGCCCGTATGCGGTCACCTGGGGTTATTGCCCCAGTCGGTGGCCGGGCCGGACGGTTACAAGGTTCAGGGACGCGACGCCGACGCAGCCCGACAGATGATCGAGGATGCCCGGGCCCTGGAGCAGGCCGGCGCTGCGTTGCTGGTCCTCGAATGTATTCCGCGACAACTGGCGATCCAGATTACCGAATCGGTCTCCATTCCCACGATTGGCATTGGTGCCGGTGCTGAGTGCGACGGCCAGGTGCTGGTGATCTATGATCTGCTGGGTATTACACCCGGTAAACGACCGCGTTTTGTACGCGATTTTTTACGTGAACTGGGACCGGACAAGGGTATTCAGGAGGCGATTGTGGAATACGTGCGCCAGGTTAAATCCGGCGAATTCCCGCAACCAGCTCAAAGTTATCAATAACGCACAAGGACCGGGAGGTCGAGATGAAAAAATTACTCATCGTTTTAACACTGGCTGTTTTGCAGGGCTGTACCTGGGTCAAACTGGATTCGGCGGGTGAACAGGTCAGAGTGGTTGAGAAGCAGCATGTTCAGAACTGCAAGCGCCTGGGCAAGACCACCGTGTCGGTCAAATCCACCGTCGTCGGCATCGAACGCAAGGAAGAAGCAATGCAGCAGGAACTGGAAATCCTGGCCCGCAATAATGCGGCGGATATCAAGGGCGACACGATCGTCGCTATCTCCGAAATCGAGGATGGCCGCCGGGTCTACGACATTTATCGGTGCAAGCAAGCCGAATCCGAATAAACCGGTCAGCCGGTTGTCCTGTTCGGGCCATAGCGGAGCATTTCACTATGCAGGTGTTTGACCAGGTCCGCGACATGCAACTGCAAAGTCTGTCGTGGCGGGCCGCCGGCTGGCGCATCGCCTTTGTGCCCACCATGGGCAACCTGCATGAAGGACACCTGGATCTGGTGCGCGAGGCCGCGCGCCGGGCCGATCAGGTGGTGGTCAGTGTCTTCGTCAATCCGCTGCAGTTTAATGATGTTGCCGATTTTCAGCGTTACCCCCGGACCCTGAACGATGATCTCCGGCAGCTGTCAAAGTTGAATGTGGCGGCCGTTTTCACGCCCGGCGAGGCGGCCATGTATCCCGAAGGGCGCGAGTCGGTGACCCGGGTCGAGGTCCCGCAGCTGACCGACGAACTGGAAGGCGCGCACCGCCCCGGCCACTTTACCGGTGTCGCGACGGTGGTGACCAAGCTGTTTCAGGCCGTGTTACCGGATGTGGCACTGTTTGGCGAGAAGGATTACCAGCAGCTGCTGGTGGTGCGCAAACTGGTGGCCGATTTGAATCTGCCGCTGGAGATTGTCGGGCGGCCGACACGGCGCGAACCGGATGGGCTGGCCATGAGCTCGCGAAACCGTCAGCTGAGCGCGGACGAGCGCCGGCAAGCGACCAGGCTGTACGCTACCCTGCAGTGGGTCGCGGAGCAGGTTCGGGCGGGGCAGAGGCATTTTGCGGAGCTTGAAGCCGGGGCCTGGGAGCAACTGGTCACAGCCGGTTTCGAACCCGAATATATCAGTATTCGCAGCGCGGCCGATCTCCGGCTCCCCGCCGGCGGCGAACCGCTGGTGGTACTGGGGGCCGCGCGGCTGGGCAGGGTGCGGCTGATCGATAATCTGCGGATTTGAGGCGATCAGCCAAAAGTGGCCGGGCCTGTCAAGTCAGCGCGGTAAAAACACCTTATAAAAGAAGATCTTGGCTGGTAGGAAGGTCGGGGTGGGCATGCTAAAATAGAAAGTCCCCAAACGCGTGTCGAAGTGATAGAGGAACAGTTGGACCATGATTACCACCATGCTGAAGGCCAAACTGCATCGGGCCCGGGTGACTCACTCGGAGCTGGAGTATGAAGGTTCCTGCGCGATTGACGGCAAACTGCTCGAAATTTCCGGTATCCGCGAATACGAGCAGATCGAGATCTATAACGTCACCAACGGCGAGCGTTTCACCACCTATGCGATCCGCGCCGAAGATGAATCCGGTATCGTTTCCGTCAATGGCGCTGCTGCTCACAAGGCGAACCCCGGCGATGTAATCATCATCTGCGCCTATGTCGGCCTGGATCAGAAAGAACTGGCCAGCTACAAGCCCAAACTCGTCTACCTCGACGAACACAACAACATCACTCATACCCGCAACACCATTCCCGTCCAGGTCGCCTGACTGACCTTCGTTGCGGTTATACCGTTCTCGCTCCAGAAGTTATTACGACCATCGGGAATTCACCGGACGCTTGAGCAGGTGCTAGTTACTAGCGGCTAGTAACTAGCTCCCATTAGCGGTAGGTCAGGTTGCGCGCAGCGCTACCTGACAAACGCAGCGCAAGTAACTCTGCCTCCAACAAAAAGTCACGCAGGCCAGCGTGACCTGCGAAACTTTCATTCTCTTCTCCGCCGCTCTGGAAAATAACGCAGAGGGTCGCTCCCGGCTTCCTGCCTCCCGCGACATTAGTACGTCCCTGTACGTCACGCGGAGGCGCAGAGAACGCAAAGAAGAATATAACCAATATGGTTGACCGCCCTGTCTGTGGAGCATGGTTCTATCGGCGATATTGTCCACGAATAAATGATCAATAATAATTCATCTTTCTCTGCGTTTGTTCCCGGCTAGTCAGAAAATGTTAACACCGAAGAGACTGAACCCACCGAAGGCTCAATGCATAGGTTTTCAGTGGGCACGGAAGCCGCCTTGATTAAAGTGTTTCGGGGGCGGGTTAACCGTTGGCGGCTTGCATTGGCTTGTACTTAAAGGTAATGTTTTTGAAAAGTGGGTAGTGGAATGCTCACTATCCTGGAAACGACACAGGTTTACCCCGCGTCGTTTATTAGATAATAACGATATAATCAAGATGCCGTAAGAGCTGTAAGGAGAATGATATGTATAAAATGATGAATTTTGTGAAAGCCGGACTGGTTTCAGCTGTACTTGCTATTCTGTCTATGGGCCAGAGTGCCCTGGCGGGGCCGATGGACGCGGAACACAAGGTGATCATTCAGGTCAGTACGGATGATGCCCGCACCCAGAAAATTGCCCTGAATAATGCCGCAAACCTGCAAAAAGCCTACGGCATGGATAACGTTGACGTGCAGGTTGTTGCCTATGGGCCGGGGCTGAGCCTGCTCACCAAAAACGGTGCAAATGCCACACGCGTCGAGAGCATGGCCATGCAGAATATCAACTTCAATGCCTGCGCCAATACCATGACCAAGATCGAAAGCAAAAAAGGTAAAAAACCAGCCCTGGCCGAGGGGGTTGAAGTGGTTCCCGGCGGCGTCGCCCGCATAACCGAACTGCAGGAACAGGGGTACGCTTACATCCGCCCGTAAGCTTGTTTTGCCAGCACGCTTGACTATGCAAAGGGCCGGTTTACCGGCCCTTTTTATTTGGTAATAAACTTCGTTCTCTTCTCGAACGCTCTGGAAAATAACGCAGAGGGCGCGGAGACGCAGAGGCGCGGAG
>NZ_JAVLAZ010000009.1:16939-21726 GCF_031581315.1 Thiohalophilus sp. | reverse complement strand
TCACTTTGTATTCTCTGCGTCTCCGCGCCTTTGCGTCCTCCGCGTTTATTTAACTGTTCCGGATAAATGGAATGCACTGTTGAAACAGTACATTCCAGATTCAACCGGTGTTGCGCATTCCCGCGGCGATGGCGTTGATGCTGCGCAGTAGCGGGTTGAGCCAGTGATTGCGGTCTTCCTCGCTGATTGTTTCATCACGGAAACGTTCGATAAGGATGCGCTGGATCTGGTTGAGGGGATCCAGGTAGGGGTTACGTCGCTTGAGGGAGAGGGCGAGGTTGGGTGTTTCGGCCATCAGCTCCTGCAGTCGGGCGGCTTCAAGGACGCGCAGGCGGGTGCGGTTATATTCGCCGTTGATCATGTTATAAATAGTTTTGGCGGTATGCGGATCCTTGCACAGGCTGGCATAGTCCTGGGCGATATGCATGTCGCCCTTGAACAGGGACATCTGGGTGTTGCTCAGCAGAGCGCTGAAGAAAGGCCAGTTCTGATACATCTCCTGGAGTTTTTGCAGTCTCTCCGGGCTGCGTCCGACCCATTTTTCCAGTGCTGTGCCTATACCGTACCAGGCCGGGATAGTATGGCGAGACTGGGCCCATCCAAAAACCCAGGCGATGGCGCGGACCGATTCCTTTGAACGATCGGTTTTCTTGCGATGCGAGGGACGTGAGCCGATGTTCAATAGCCCGATTTCCGATACCGGGGTGGCTTCGTAGAAATAATCGAGGAAGCCGGGGGTATTGTCGGTCAGCTCCCGATACTGTTTTTCGCCGGTCGCGGCCAGTTCTGCCATGATGTCCAGGTATTCTGGATTGTCCGGCGGCGGGGGTTCGATCAGGTTGCGGCTCGCCTTGAGCAGTCCGGTGATACCCATGGTCAGCTCGTAAACGGCGGTTTCCTGGTTACTGTATTTATAGGAGAGCACTTCACCCTGTTCGGTGAATTTAATCTCGCCGTGGACAGTCCCGGTCGGCTGCGACAGGATGGAATCATGAGTCGGGCCGCCGCCACGCCCCATGGTCCCGCCGCGTCCATGGAACATACGCAGCTTGATACCGCGCTGCTGGGTCAGGGCCGTAATCTGTTGTTGCGCCTGATACAGGTTCCAGGTGGAGGCCAGAATGCCGCCATCCTTGCAGGAATCGGAATAGCCCAGCATCACTTCCTGGGTATTGCCGGAGGCATTGAGCAATTCGGTGTAGGTCTGGAGATCCAGCAGCTTGTTCATCACCGGTTCGATATGGGCCAGATCATTGACGGTTTCGAATAGCGGTGAGATGCGGATATGGCAAAACGGCGTTCCGTTCTCGTAACCCGACAGACCGGCCAGCCAGCCGAGGAACATCACTTCCATCACATGACTGGCCTGGTGGGTCATGGAAATGACATAGGTACCAAAGGCGTGCGGGCTGACTTCTTCGCGCAGTCGGGCCATGACCTGAAAGACTTCGATGGTCTCGCGGCTCATCTCCGACATGGGATCGAGGTCAATTTGCGGTGCGCTACCCTGGCGGATCAGTTCGGCCAGTTTGTGCAGCCGGCCATCTTCGTCCAGTGAGGTGTAATCGCTGCCATCCAGCTGGCGAATGACTTCGCTGACGGTTTCGGTGTGTACGGTCGATTCCTGGCGAATATCCAGATGAGCCAGGAAGAAACCGAAGGTTTCCACCAGGCGGATGAGGTTTTGCAGTTCTCCGTCGGCGATGATCGCGTCGTCGTGACTGATGAGCGAATCGCGGATCAGATAGAGGTCTGCCAGCAATTCATGTTCGTTGACATAGCCGCAGCCCAGACCGACATACTCGGCATCGTCGATACGTGATTGTAGCTTGTCCAGTGTGGCCAGCAGACGCTTTTGCATGATGAACAGCTTGCGACGATAGGGCTCCTGCTTGAAGCGACCCGGGTTATCGGCATAGATGTGTGGATAGCGTTGTTCGTCCTGCTGCAGACTGTCGTTGAAGGCCGCATTCGGCTCGAACAGCTGTGAGGAGTGGGTCAGGGTACGGGTCAGGCCCCGTACCCGTTCGTAATATTCCTCCACCGCCGCCCGGGCCATCATGTTGACTGCCTTGACGGTCGTCTGCGGTTTGACGAAGGGATTCCCATCGCGATCGCCGCCAATCCAGGAACCGAAGCGAATAAAGCTCGGCACCTTGACGCCGTGGCCGGTGCCATAAATATGGTTAAGGGATTTTTCCAGGTTGCGATAGGTATCCGGCACCGCGTCGAACAGGGATTCCTTGAAGTAATACAGCCCGTTTTTGACCTCGTCGAGGACCTGCGGTTTGTTCACCCGCACTTCATTGGTCTTGTAAAGAATGCGAATGTGGCGGCGCAGCTTTTCGTGAATCTCTTCGCGCTGGTTGAGGGTCAGGCCCGGAACGTCCAGCTCTTCACTGATGACGAAGATCCGGCGCAACGCCTCGAGGATGGTCCGGCGCTTGGCTTCGGTCGGGTGGGCGGTAAACACCGGAATATAGGCCAGGCGATCCAGCAGTGTCTGGATCTGGTCCGGTTCGATCCCGTCGCCTTCCAGTTCCTTTAATACAGCGTGATAGGAGCCTTTCCAGGTGGGACCGGTCTTGCCGGCGTCGCGACGGCGCAGGCGATGCTGGAAGGATTCCTCGGCAATATTGACCAGGCTGAAATAGATGGCAAAGGCACGCACCACGTGGGTCAGGGTGTCGGCATCCAGGGTGGCAGTATATTCGGCCAGCTTGTGCCGTTTTTTCGGGTTGTCCACTTTGCGCAGGCTGATGTGGCCCTTGCGCAGGGTCTCCACGGCGTTGAACACCTTTTCCCCGGCATGTTCCTGCAGGATCTGACCGAGGATATTGCCAAACAGTTTAACCCGGGAACGTAATGGTTTGTCGTTCACCGGCTGCTTGCCGGTCTGACGGGTCCCGTCTTGCGAGGAAGTTTTTTCTGCCGTCATATCCGCTGCTTGTATCGGTTGCAAAATGACCGCACATTATAGCCGTCAAACTGAGGAGTGTGTCCCTTGACGGAATTTTTTCTGTGTGATCCAAAAAGGGTGGTAACAATGGTTGCCTTGCCGGTGCTGCGTGTTAGTATTCCTATGAACACCGTAAGTTAATGAATTATGACGGATTAATGACAGGAATGCCAATGGACTCTGCTCCCGTATCCCGTACCGCCCTGCCAGCCTGGCAAGCCCTGCAACGCCACGCCGAAGCCATTGAATCGGTCCACATGCGCGAGCTGTTCGACAGCGATCCACAGCGCTTCGCCCGTTTTTCGCTGACGCTGGATGATCTGCTGCTGGATTATTCCAAAAACCGGATCACTGACGAGACGCGGGAGCAATTGCTGGCACTGGCCGGGCAGTGCGAATTGCCGGCATGGATCGAGCGCATGTTCAGTGGCGAGGCAATCAACCACACCGAGCAGCGTGCCGTGCTGCATACGGCACTGCGCGATCCCGAGTCGGGGCCCCTCATGGTCGAGGGGGAGGATGTCCTGCCCCAGGTCCAGGCGGTGCTGGCGCAGATGCGCGAGCTCAGCAACGCCATCCGTTCCCGTCAATGGCGCGGGTATACCGGCCAGCCGATCACTGACGTGGTGAATATCGGGGTGGGTGGCTCGGATCTGGGCCCGGTGATGGCCTGCGAAGCTTTGCGCCCGTATGCCATCCACGATCTGCGCATGCATTTTGTCTCCAATGTCGACGAGAATCACATTCTTGACACGCTGGAGGCGATCAAGCCGGAAACCACCCTGTTTATTATCGTCTCCAAGAGCTTTACCACGCAGGATACCCTGGTCAACGCCAAAACCGCGCGCAAATGGTTCCGTCGGATTGCCGGGGACGAGTGCGCCATCGATCGTCATTTTATCGCAGTCAGTGATAATGTCCCGGCGGCCGTGGAATTCGGCATTCCCGAGTCCAATATTTTTCGCATGTGGGACTGGGTCGGTGGTCGCTATTCCATGTGGTCGGCGGTAGGTCTGAGCATTGCCATTTCGGTGGGTATGGATCATTTCGAGGCCCTGCTGCAGGGCGCCTGCGATATGGATCGCCATTTTCGCAGTGCACCACTGGAACAGAACATGCCTGTGATCCTGGGTTTGCTCGGTATCTGGTACAACAACTTTCTGGGTGCCCAGACCTACGCTGTATTGCCGTATGACCAGCACCTCAAGTACCTGCCTGATTATCTGCGCCAGATGGATATGGAAAGCAATGGCAAGAGCGTGGATCGTGACGGTAACCCGATCACCGATTACGAGACCGGCCCGGTGCTGTTCGGCCAGCTGGGGATCACCGGCCAGCATGCGTTTTATCAACTGATGCACCAGGGCACCAAACTGATCCCGGCGGACATTATCGCGCCGATTACCAGCCTGCACTGTATACGCGATCATCATCGCACCCTGATGTCCAACGTCTTTGCCCAGACCGAAGCTTTCATGCGCGGCAAGACCGAAGCCGAAGCCCGCGCCGATATGCAGGCCCAGGGGCTGGATGAGGTGGAGATCGAGCGGCTGTTACCCTATCGCCTGTTTCCCGGCAACAAACCGACCAATACGATTTTGTTCCGCACCCTCGATCCCCGCACCCTTGGACGGCTGATCGCCCTCTACGAACACAAGGTGTTCGTGCAGGGCGTGATCTGGAACATCAACTCCTTCGATCAATGGGGCGTGGAACTGGGCAAACAACTGGCGGCGAAAATCCTGCCCGAACTGGAAGACAGCGCCCTCATCGACAGCCACGACGCCTCGACCAACGGCCTGATCAACTACTACAAGGGATTGCGTCC
>NZ_JAVLAZ010000009.1:0-16839 GCF_031581315.1 Thiohalophilus sp. | reverse complement strand
TGGTAGCGCTCCCCGGACTCGAACCGGGACGGGTTGCCCCACGGCATTTTGAGTGCCGCGTGTCTACCAATTCCACCAGAGCGCCATTGCGGCGGCCATTATAGGCAAATCGGGCGGCGGTTGTAAGGGCGTTTGGCGTCGAACACGCTCAAATCTGCTACTATGCGCCGCCATGCGACGCCAGGATTTTCATTTTGATCTGCCCGAGGAGCTGATTGCCCAGGTTCCCGCCGCACAGCGGCGGGACAGTCGTTTGCTGTGTCTGGACGGTGCCACGGGTGAGATAGCGGATCGGCAGTTTGTTGACTTGCCACAGCTGCTGCAGGCCGGCGATCTGCTGGTGATGAATGATACCCGGGTGATTCCGGCACGGCTGTTCGGGCGCAAGGAGACCGGTGGGCAGATCGAGGTGCTGGTGGAGCGATTGCTCGATGACACTGACTTGCTGGCGCACGTGCGTGCCAGTAAAAGTCCGAAGGCGGGTACCACACTGCATTTGAGCGATAGCGTCAGCGCGACGGTGCTGGAACGTGAAGGGGATCTGTTTCGGCTGCGGTTTGCCGATCGCGGCGAGCCTGACCGCACCTTGCTGACGATACTGGATGAGCTGGGACACATGCCGCTGCCACCGTATATTCGCCGGGCCGATGAACTGATGGATCGAGAGCGCTATCAGACGATCTTTGCCCGACGCCCCGGCGCGGTGGCTGCCCCCACCGCCGGACTCCATTTTGATGAGACCATGCTGACTCAACTGGCGCGGCTGGGAATCGAGACCGCCTGGGTCACCCTGCATGTTGGCGCCGGCACCTTTCAGCCGGTGCGGGTGGAGAATATTCGCGAACATCACATGCACGCCGAATGGGTCGAGGTGAATGAGGCCGTTTGCCAGCAGGTGGAACAGACCCGCCAGCGGGGCGGGCGGGTCATCGCCGTGGGCACCACCAGCGTGCGTTGTCTGGAATCCGCCGCCCGCGACGGGCAACTGCAACCGTTCATCGGTGACACGGATATCTTTATCTATCCGGGCTATGAATTTCAGATCGTCGATGGACTGATTACCAACTTCCATCTGCCCGAATCGACCCTGCTGATGCTGGTCAGCGCCTTCGCCGGCTACGACAACGTCATGCGCGCCTACCGCCACGCCGTCGAACAGCGCTACCGCTTCTTCAGCTACGGCGATGCGATGTTCCTCACTCGTAGTGAGTGATGGATATTCAACGCAGAGGGCGCGGAGGCGCAGAGGCGCGGAGTGTGTAAAAATCTAATTTTGAATGTTGAATTTTAAATTTTGAATTTCCGAGACGGCTTTCATTCACAATTCAATATTTAAAGCTCAAAATTATTTTTCTCTGCGCCTCCGCGACTCTGCGATCTCCGCGTTATTTTCCCAGACCACTTAATAGAGTGTAGGTTTCAGGTGAAATTTGAATTATTACAATCTGATGGCGAAGCCCGGCGCGGGCGGTTGACGTTCGGGCGCGGGACGGTTGAGACGCCGGCGTTTATGCCGGTGGGGACTTACGGCACGGTCAAGGCGATGACGCCGGAGGAGTTGCGCGAGCTGGGTGCGGAAATTGTGCTGGGTAACACGTTCCATCTGATGCTGCGCCCGGGGACGGAGGTGATCGAGGCGCATGGCGACTTGCACGATTTCATGCACTGGGACGGGCCGATCCTGACCGACTCGGGCGGCTTCCAGGTCTGGAGCCTGGGCAAGTTGCGCAAGTTGTCCGAGGCGGGGGTTGATTTTGCCTCGCCGGTGGACGGCAGCCGGCATTTCATGGGACCGGAGGAGTCGATGGCGGTGCAGCGGGCGCTTGGCTCGGATATCGTGATGGTCTTCGATGAGTGCACGCCCTATCCGGCCAGCGAAGCGGAGGCTCGCACGTCAATGGAACTGTCGCTACGCTGGGCACAGCGCTGCAAGGTTGCCCACGGCGACAGTTTTGCCGCCCTGTTCGGGATCGTGCAGGGCGGCATGTACGAATCGCTACGCCAGGAATCACTCGACGGCCTGATGCAGATCGGCTTTGATGGTTATGCCATCGGCGGCCTGTCGGTGGGCGAACCGAAAGAAGATATGCTGCGGATTCTGGACTATCTGGGCCCGCGGATGCCCGTCGATACACCCCGTTATCTGATGGGGGTGGGCAAACCCGAGGATCTGGTCGAGGGGGTGCGCCGGGGCATCGACATGTTCGATTGTGTAATGCCGACCCGCAACGCCCGCAACGGCTTCATCTTTACCTCCACCGGGCTGCTGCGCATTCGCAACAGCCAGTTTCGCACCGACACCCGGCCGCTGGATCCGGACTGCAATTGCTACACCTGCCGGCATTACAGCCGGGCCTATCTGCGCCATCTGGACAAAACCGGCGAAATCCTCGGTTCCCGGCTCAACACCCTGCACAACCTCCATTATTACCAGCACCTGATGGCGCAGCTGCGCGAGGCGATTGCGGCCGGCCAGCTGGAGGCGTTCGTGGCCGATTTCTACGCCAAACGCTCGCAAGCCGTGCCGGCTATGTCATAATAGCGGGCCTCAAACCTCCAAACGACAAGGGACAGAGATTATGAGCTTTTTCATTTCCGATGCCATGGCGCAGGCGGCGCCGGCAGCCCAAGAACCCAACATCATGTCGCAGCTGATTTTCTTTATCGGGATTTTTGTCATTTTCTATTTTTTGCTGATTCGTCCGCAGCAAAAACGTGCCAAGGAGCATCGCAACCTGGTATCGGCTTTGTCCAAGGGGGATGAAGTGGTAACCAACGGCGGCCTGGCCGGCAAGGTGACCGAAGTGGGTGACGAATATGTGAATCTGGAACTTACCGACAACGTCGAGGTCAAGTTACAGAAGCAATCGGTCGTCAACGTCCTGCCCAAGGGCACCCTGAAGACCATCAATCAATAAAGAATAACGTCGAACGCTTTGTACGGCCGCCTGGTGCGGCCGTCGCCTCAATTCGGAATCGAGTCTCATGCTCAATCAGTACCCATTGTGGAAATATCTTCTAATCCTGCTGGTCCTGGTCGCGGGAGTGATCTATGCGCTGCCCAATGTCTATGGCACCGACCCCTCGATCGAAATATCGGCCAACCGGGGCACGACGGTGGACAGTTCAACCCAGCACCGCGTGCGCGACCTGCTGGAAGGACATGAAATCGATTACCGGCGGATTACGCTGGATGAATCGGGGCTGATGGTTCGTTTTTCCGATGTGGACGAACAGCTCAAAAGCAACGATCTGCTGCGCGAGAATCTGGGTGACGGTTATGTGGTCGCGATGAATCTGGCTCCGGCCGCGCCGGGCTGGCTGTCGGGCCTCGGCGCATTGCCCATGTATCTCGGGCTGGACCTGCGTGGCGGTCTGCACTTTTTGATGGAAGTGGATACCGGGACGGTCATGGAACAGACCTATGAAAATCTGGGCAATGAATTGCGCACCATTCTGCGCGAAGCGAAGGTGCGTTATCAGTCAGTTACCCAGCAGGACGATGGGATTGAATTACGCTTTCGCAATGCCGAGGAACGTGAAGCGGCCGATGCGGCCATCAGCCGTGAACGGCGTAATCTGCAATTACGCGAACGCGAAGCGGACGGTGCTTATTATCTTATCGCTGCATTGACCGAAAGCGCGATCACCGAACTCAAACAGGCGGCAGTCAAGCAGAACGTTACGACCCTGCGCAACCGTATCAACGAGCTGGGCGTGGCGGAGCCGATTGTGCAGCGTCAGGGTGACGAGCGGATTATCGTCCAGCTGCCAGGCGTGCAGGACAGTGCCCAGGTTAAAACCGTGATCAGCGCCACGGCCTCGCTGGAGTTTCGCCTGGTGGATGTGGAAAACGATGTCCGTGAAGCCCTGCAGGGCCGGGTGCCGTTTGGCTCCCGGCTTTACGAGGAGCGTAGCGGGGATCCGATTCTGCTGAAAAAACGGGTGATTATTACCGGCGAGCGCATTACCAACGCGACATCCGGTTTCGACCAGGAGACCGGTTCCCCGGCGGTCTTTGTCAATCTCGACGGTGCCGGGTCCAGTCGCATGGCCAGCACCACCAAGCAGAACATCGGCAAACCGATGGCCGTGGTATTCATCGAATATAAACCGGAACTCATTCGTGAAGACGGCGAAGAAAAGGTCGTCAACCGCAAGGTCGAGGAAGTGATCAACGTCGCCAACATTCGTGGCGTATTCAGCAATCGATTCCAGATTACCGGCCTGGAGCCGGAAGAGTCCCGCAATCTGGCCCTGTTGCTGCGCGCCGGCGCACTGGCCGCGCCCATCCGGATTATCGAGGAGCGCACCATCGGCCCAAGCCTGGGGCAGGATAACATTGAGAAGGGAACCAGTTCGGTCATCATCGGGATGATTCTGGTACTGGCCTTCATGGCCGTCTGGTATCGCGGTTTCGGTCTGGTGGCCAATGTGGCACTGGTGGTGAATCTGGTGCTGATCGTCGCGGTACTGTCCATGTTGCAGGCCACGTTGACCCTGCCGGGGATCGCGGGGATTGTCCTGACCGTGGGCATGGCGGTGGATGCCAATGTACTGATTTTCGAGCGTATCCGCGAGGAGTTGAATAACGGTAATTCGCCCCAGGCCTCGATCAGCTCCGGCTATGCCAAGGCCCTGTCGACGATAGCCGATGCCAACATCACCACGCTGATCGCCGCGGTGGTATTGTTCGTCTTCGGTACCGGTCCCATCAAGGGCTTTGCCATTACCCTGTCCATCGGGATTCTTACTTCCATGTTCACCGCGATCATGGGCACCCGGGCGATCATCAACCTGTCGGTGGGCGGCAAGAAATTGCGCAAACTGTCTATCTAGGACAACAGGACACGCGTTATGCAGATTTTTCAGAACACCCATTACAATTTTGTCGGCAAACGCCGTTATGCGTTAATCCTGTCGGCGATCCTGCTGGTCATCGCCATTGGCTCGCTGGCCACGCGCGGCCTGAACTTTGGCCTGGATTTCACTGGCGGGACACTACTGGAAGTCGGCTACAGTGAACCGAAGGAACTCGAGCAGGTTCGCGATGCGATGGAGGGCGCCGGATTCGAGAGTGCGGTGGTCCAGCATTTTGGCAGTTCCCGGGATATCGTCATTCGGCTGGCTCCCCAGGCAGAGCAGGTCAGTGCCACCCTGAGTGACAGGGTTCTCAAGGTGTTGCGAGCCGAGGACGATTCAGTCGAGATGCGACGGCAGGAGTTCGTCGGTCCGCAAGTCGGCGATGAGTTGCGCGATGATGGCGGCCTGGCAATGATTATTGCGCTGGGCTTTATCCTGATTTATGTCATGGCACGCTTTGAATGGCGCTTTGCCGTCGGTTCCATCTCGGCGCTGATTCATGATGTGGTTATCGTGATCGGCTTTTTCTCGGTTACCGGAATGGAATTTGATTTGACGGTGCTGGCGGCCGTGCTGGCGGTGATCGGTTACTCACTCAATGACACCATTGTGGTGTTCGATCGCATTCGGGAAAACTTCCTGCGTATGCGCAAGAGTCAGCCGGAGGATGTCATCAATACCTCGTTGAACCAGACCCTGTCCCGAACCGTGGTCACCTCATTGACGACGATGCTGGTTGTACTGGCGATGTTCTTCCTCGGCGGAGAACTGATTCACTCCTTCTCGGCCGCCTTGCTGGTGGGGATTGTCATCGGGACCTACTCTTCCATCTACGTGGCAAGTTCCACCGCATTGGCGTTGGACGTCAACAGCACGAACCTGATTCCGGTGGAAAAAGAGGGCGCTGACCAGCCCGGCCAGGAACTCTGATTTTTTAACGCTCTGGAAATCAACGCAGAGCACGCGGAGTCGCAGAGACGCGGAGAAATCATTTTCGTGTTGCATTCCAGGTAGTGACAGAAAAAGTGAATTAGCCATTATGGCCAAATTCACTTTTACAATCAGATTCTTTTAACTCTGCGTCTCCGCGCCTCTGCGAACTCCGCGTTCACAAGTTGCCCTGGAGACAGAATGCAAAAAAGCCCGCGGCAGCGGGCTTTTTGATTTAGCGGGAATGGAATTTTTTGACGTCTTCCATGGGGTCGTGTTCATCGACCCGGGGTCGAACCATGCGGCAGACGGTACTGCTGCGAGCTTCGCACTCGGGGTCGTTTTCATCCTGTTCGACGCTCTTGATGACGGTTTCCGCCCAGATTGAGGCGATACCCCACAGCGCCGCGCCCAGGGCCAGGGTGCCGAGGCTGATACCCTCGCTGCCGACCGGGCCGCCAAAAAAAGCGTAGATGATACTGATGATGCCGGTGATCCAGAACACGGCAATCGGTGCGGCACAACAACCGGCACAGCCATAACGGCAGACCGCGACCGGCGGTGCAAGCAAGGCAAAAATACTGCGTTTCACCATTCCCCCTCCTGACTATTCTGCAGAATATGCTGGTGCAACGTAAGGTTACTGACTAGTAAGCATGAATTTTTTATGACGGTCAAATGAATTTTGCATCGGCTGATTGCACAAGGGAATAAAACCACGGGATTGCCAGGGATGTTAGGTGGGACGTTAAAGGAGGATGAAGCGGGCCGGCGCGGCTAACGACAGGCGCGAGGCGCAAGAGCGCTGGAAGAGACGACCCGTCAGGCGACCGATTCGCGCCGAATCAGATAATCGACAATATCCGCACTGCGCTCGGGGCCGGGCAGTGGATGCACGGTGGCGGGGGTTACGCCTTGCTGATACGGATCCGGGCCAGGGGCTTCGATGGAGAGGATCTCCATATCATCCAGTCCCGGTTGATAGCCAAAATAACTGGCCGACTCCTCCAGGGCATCAAGGACATCACGCATGGTGATCTCCAGGGCCTTGCTCCCCGTGTTGTTGTGTTTGGGCTGCGCCATCACTGCCGCCGTCTGTGTCCATGAATTGGATGGGCCTGTCCCAATAGCGGACCTGTTTCGGGATATTGAAGGGGGGATTTGAAATATTTCCGCTCCCCGCAGGGAAAGAAAGATCTTAACGCAGAGGCGCAAAGGCGCAGAGGATCGCAGAGAATGAATAAATATTATCCAGGCAGCACCGTAGCGTAGCTCAGGTAGCGCATCGCGCTACCTGAGACTCTCCCACTAGCCTGGGAACGAAAGATCTCAACGCAGAGGCGCAAAGGCGCAGAGAACGCAAAGGAAGTTATTATGGGGTCACTTGTACCGTACACGGCGCGGCACCTTTGTAACACCTGTCTAACAAGGGATCGGTAGCGCTACACACTACCTGACCTGCAGCATAGAACCTGGCCAATTTATATTCATTCTCTGCGGTCCTCTGCGCCTCTGCGTTGGTCTCTTGATCTCGAGAAAGACTCAGCCTTTGAGGTCGTCCGGCACGAAGGGGCGGATTTTTTGCAGCATGGCCTTGAACAGGCGCGGGTTGGCGGCGACGATATTGCCGTTTTTCATATGGTTGGCGTTGCCGCTGAAGTCACCGACCAGTCCGCCGGCCTCTTCGATGAGCAGGACGCCGGCGGCCATGTCCCAGCTGTTGAGACCGAACTCCCAGAAACCGTCCAGGCGGCCGGCCGCCACATAGGCGAGATCCAGCGCGGCCGAGCCGGCGCGGCGAATTCCGGCACTGCCGGGGATCAGCGCCTGCATCATCTGCAGGTAGGCGTCCATGTAGGGCATATGCGCCTCATGAAACGGAATGCCGGTGCCGAACAGGGCGCCTTCGATGCCGCGCCGGGGCGTGACCCGGATGCGTTTGCCGTTAAGCTGGGCGCCTTCGCCCCGGCTGGCCGTGAACAGTTCCTCACGCAGGGGATCGTAGACCACCGCCTGCTCCAGCCGGTTTTTATGGCGCAGGGCGATGGAGACCGCGTATTGCGGAAAGTTGTGGACGAAATTGGTGGTGCCGTCGAGCGGATCGATAATCCACTCATAATCGTTGCCGGCATGGCTGCCGCTTTCCTCGGCGAGAATGCTGTGGTCCGGATAGGACTTGTGCAGGGTACGAATGATCGCCTGCTCGGCGCGGCGGTCGACTTCACTGACAAAATCGTTGTCGGTTTTTTCGGTGATGGTCAGGGTGTCGATCTGGTCCGCGTTGCGGGCAATAATACTGCCGGCCTCACGCGCCGCACGAACCGCGATATTCAACATCGGGTGCACAGTGTCTTCCTTATCCGGTTGCCAAAGAACAAACGCCGGCGGCGCCGGACGTCAAGGTGCGCTATTGTAACAGGCTCAATTCAAACTGACAGGGTGATTTGCGATGTCGGCAAAGCAGGACGATGACCTCAACGCCCGCCTCTCGCGGGTGCGGGTGGTGCTGGTCAACACCAGCCATCCGGGCAACATCGGTGCCGTGGCCCGGGCGATGAAAAACATGGGGCTGACGCAACTGGTGCTGGTTAATCCGGCGGAGTTTCCCAGCGGCGAGGCGCGCGCCCGGGCTTCCGGCGCCACCGATCTGCTCGAGCAGGCGCGGGTGGTCAGCTCCCTGGATGCGGCGGTGGCCGACTGTGCCGTGGTGCTGGGTGCCAGTGCCCGGTTGCGCAGTATTCCCTGGCCAAGCCTGGATCCGCGTGCAGCAGCCGACAAGGTGCTGGAGGCGGCGGATAGCGCCGACGCGGCACTGGTGTTCGGGCGCGAGAACAACGGCCTGACCAACGAGGAGCTGGATCGTTGTAATTATCTGGTGCATATCCCGGCCAATTCCGAATACAGCTCCCTGAATATCGCCGCCGCTGCCCAGGTGCTGGTGTATGAACTGCGTATGACGCTGCTGGAACAACTGGGCCAGCGGGATAACCGCTTCCACAGCGATCAACCCCGGGCCACGGCCGAGGATCTGGAGAGGTTGTATGAACATTTGCAACAGACCCTGACCGAGCTCGAATTTCTCAAGCCCAGCGCACCGCGTCAGATCATGCGCCGATTGCGCCGTCTCTACGGGCGTGCCGAACTGGACCGGATGGAAATCAATATTCTGCGCGGCATCCTCAATGCTACCCAGGCGAAACTGGCGCAGACAAAGACTGAAGAATCAGAGCGTTAGTGGTAAAGTCTTTAAATCACTTATTCTCTCGCCGGGGCGCAGAGTCGCAAAGAACAACAAGCGAAATGTTCGTTTTGCGGTAGTGGCTCAATTACGCGCATTGCCTGAAAGCGGGACAGGGCCCTGTTCAAACTCGTCGGGCTCTGCACCCAGACGACGGGCATCAACGCCTTGGCGAGAGATTAAAATCATCCACAAACCGGGTCGATGTCGGTAAACAGATTATGTTCAAACGGATCAAAGAAGACATCCAGTGCGTGTTCGAGCGGGACCCCGCCGCGCGTAATACCTTCGAGGTGTTGACCACCTATCCGGGGTTGCATGCGGTGGTATTACACCGGTTCACTCATGCGCTGTGGACCCACCATCTTAAATGGCTGGCGCGGTTGCTCTCCAATCTGGGGCGCTGGGTGACCGGGATCGAGATCCATCCCGGGGCACGAATCGGCCGGCGCTTTTTTATCGATCACGGCATGGGCGTGGTGATCGGCGAGACGGCCGAGATCGGCGATGATTGCACCCTGTACCACGGCGTGACCCTGGGCGGCACCACCTGGCAAAAGGGCAAGCGACACCCGACCCTGGCCAACGATGTCGTAGTAGGGGCGGGCGCCAAGGTGCTGGGGCCCATCACCCTGGCCGAAGGTGTGCGGGTTGGCTCCAACGCCGTGGTAGTCAAGGATGTGCCGGCCGGGGCGACGGTAGTCGGGATTCCGGGACGCGTGGTGACCAAAGTGGAATCGGGGCTGGAACCGGGGCCCGAGGACGAGCGACGCAAGGCCTTCGCCGCCAAGATAGGCTTCGATGCCTATGGCACGACCCAGGACATGCCCGATCCGGTGGCCAACGCCATCAACTGCATGCTGGATCACATCCATGCCATGGACCAGCAGATGGAGAATATGTGCCACTCCCTCAAGACCCTCGGCATGGAAATGGAGGAGGTGGATCTGCCCGATCTCGGTGCCTGCGATATCAGCGCCCGGGATCTGGAACAGGCCGATGAATTTGCCGCCGGTGCCGAGCCGGCTGAAGAACCTGACAAGCCCGAAAAGTCCTGAGTATAATAGGGTTAAAAATCGACCATAAAGCGGCCGTTAGATTCTTGACTAAAATAGTAGGGCTTGCTAAGTTAGCAGAACGTTGATGGTAAACCCACATTACGAGACAGGATTGAGCAATGAGACTGACTACCAAAGGCCGCTACGCTGTGACCGCCATGCTGGATCTGGCGCTGCATTATAAAGAGGGTCCGATCACGCTGGCGGATATCTCCCAGCGTCAGGGAATTTCCCTCTCCTATCTGGAGCAATTGTTCTCCAAGCTGCGTAAAAACGGCCTGGTCGACAGTACCCGTGGTCCGGGTGGCGGCTATCGTTTGAGCCGGAGTGCCCATGAAGTGGCCGTGGCCGATGTGATTACCGCGGTGGATGAAAAGGTCGAAACCACCCGTTGCGGTGGCCTGTCCAATTGCCAGGATGATCAGCAGTGTCTGACCCACGAGCTATGGACCGACCTGAGCGAGCAGATCCACGACTTCCTCAAGGGCATCAGCCTGGGGCAGCTGGTCGAGCGTCAGGGCGTTCAGGAAGTGGCCGCCCGCCAGGAGCGCCAGCAACAGGTGACATTCCACTCCCCCCAGGGCGAAGACACCAAGGTCGCCTCCGGCAGCTGACGTATCCGGTCCGCCCGGGTGCACCGGACGGACCCTATCGGCCACACCGCTCGATTGCCTGTCACCCCGGCATGGGGATAAAATCCTGTATTACTATTTGTGATTTAAACCCGCGCCCCGGTGCGGGTTTATGCTATCTTGCTAACCTGATTCAGGAGTAACTGTGCATGGCCGTTGAACGTACGCTTTCCATTATCAAACCCGATGCTGTCGCCAAAAATGTGATCGGCGAAATCTACAGCCGTTTTGAAAAAGCCGGTCTGCAAATTGTCGCTGCCCGGATGCTGCACCTGAGCCAGGAGCAGGCCGGTGAATTCTATGCCGTGCACAAGGAACGCCCCTTTTATAATGAACTGGTCGAATTCATGACCTCCGGCCCGGTAATGGTTCAGGTTCTCGAAGGCGAGGAGGCCATTGCCAAAAACCGTGAAGTGATGGGTGCCACCAATCCGCAGGAAGCCGCGCCGGGCACCATTCGCGCCGACTTCGCCAGGACCGTGGATGAGAACGCCGTACATGGTTCCGATGCGCCCGAAACCGCCAAAGCGGAAATCGCTTTCTTCTTCAAGGACGACGAAATCTGTCCGCGTACCCGCTAATACGGCGCGTACCGAGGAGCATTTATCACTTTGAGTGAGCACGATAAAGTCAATCTGCTGAATCTGGATCAAGCCGGCTTGCAGGCCTTTTTCGCCGAACAGGGCGAGAAGGCCTTTCGTGCCACCCAGGTGATGAAATGGATCTATCAGTTTGGCGTCGAGGAATTCGGCGCCATGACCAATCTCGCCAAGGGCTTGCGCGAAAAACTGGACCAGGTGGCGGAAATTCGCCCGCCGCAAGTGGTCAGTGAACAACGCTCTGAAGATGGCACTGTCAAATGGCTGTTGCAGATAGATAACGGCAACTGTATCGAGACGGTGTTCATTCCCGAAGATCATCGCGGGACCCTGTGTGTCTCTTCCCAGGTCGGTTGCGCACTGGACTGCACCTTCTGCTCAACCGCGCAGCAGGGTTTTAACCGCAATCTCTCCACCGCCGAAATCATTGGCCAGTTATGGGTCGCTAACCAGCGCTTGCATGCTATTCCGCGCCAGCAGCGTACAATCAGTAACGTAGTGCTGATGGGGATGGGTGAGCCGTTGCTCAACTTCGACAATGTCGTGCGCGCCATGAACATTATGATGGAAGATAACGCCTACGGCCTGTCCAAGCGACGCGTGACCCTCAGTACCTCCGGTGTAATCCCGGCGCTGGATCGTCTCAAACAGGTCAGTGATGTCAGTCTGGCCGTATCGCTGCATGCGCCGAACGATGAGCTGCGCGATCAGCTGGTGCCGATTAACCGCAAGTATCCGATCAAGGAACTGATGGCTGCCTGCCAGCGTTATATTGCCGACGACTCGCGGCGCAAGATTACCTTTGAGTACGTGATGCTTGCCGGGATTAATGACTCGGAGGAACACGCACGGCAGTTGATCAAGCTGCTGCGCCAGATACCTTCCAAAATCAACCTGATTCCGTTCAACCCGTTTCCCGGCACCGATTATCGTTGCTCCGATGCGGCCACCATCAATCGCTTTCGTGATATCTTGATGGAAGCCGGGCTGATGACCGTCACCCGCAAGACCCGGGGTGAGGATATCGATGCCGCCTGCGGTCAGCTGGCCGGCAAGGTCGAGGATAAAACCAAACGCAAGCTTCGCCGCGCAAGCGAATCGATGCCAATCAACAGGGTGGGAACATGACTCAAGACCTGCGCTATGGACTGTTACTGATCCCGGCGTTACTGCTTGGCGCCTGTACCACGACCGGCAAACCGGAACTGTCCGAGGAACGTTTGCAACGGGCCTCCGAGCTCAATGCCGAGCTGGGTGTCAGATACATGCAGCAGGGCGATAACGAGCGCGCCATGGGCAAACTGCAAAAAGCGATTCAGCAAAACGAGGATAACGCCCGGGCGCATCACTATCTGGGCGAGCTGTATCGCCGGGTCGATCGGCCACAGAAAGCCGAAGACCATTTCCGGCAGGCACTGGAGATTACCCCCAACGATCCCTCATTGCTGAATAATTACGCGGTCTTGCTTTGTGATATGGAAAACTATGCCGAGTCGGATCGCTATTTCGACAAGGCGCTCGACGATCCGGTCTATTCAGGCAAGGCGGGCATCTACGAAAACATGGCCCAGTGCGCCGAAAGTCAGAACAATCTCAAGCGGGCCGAGGAGAATTACCTGCAGGCTCTGCGCCTGGATCCCAAACTGCCTACGGCCAATCTGGGCATGGCCCGGATGACCTTCGATATGAGTCTGTATACTCAGTCCCGCGAGTATCTGGAACGCTTCCTGGAGCGTCGCCAGCATAACGCCCAGAGCCTGTGGCTGGGTATTTTGCTGGAACGCCAAGCAGGTAACAGAAATCGGGTGGCCAGCTATGCGATGTTGCTCAAGGGACGGTTTCCCGATTCCGAGGAAGCCAGCAAGTTGAGAAAACTCGAGCGCCAGGGCAAATTATAAAGGAGCGAATATGGAGCGGGAGGCGTTACAACAACCGGAAATGCCGCCCGCTGAACCGCGCATGTGGCCCGGCAAGCGTTTGCGCGAGGCCCGTGAAGCCCGGCAACTGACCCGCGAAGAGGCGGCCCGTCAGTTGCATCAGGAAGTTAGCATTATTCAGGCCCTGGAAGAGGACGACTATGCCCGATTGCCGGGGCAGACCTATGTCCTCGGTTACCTGCGCAGCTATGCCCGCTTGCTGAAGTTGCCAGAGGACGAAATCATTGCGGCGGTTCAGATCGAACAGGCCGAAACCAGTGAATTGCTTCCCGAGAATATCGATTACGATAAACCGGTACGGCTGGGCGCACGTGGGCATCGCGGCTGGCTCTATCTGGTGTTGATCGTGTTGATCCTCGCGGGGTTGGCCGGGCTGTTTTTCAGCATTCCCTTGCCGTTTGAGCTCGGGTTGTCGTCATCCCGCTAGACTGTTTCGCCCCGGCCAGCCTTTCAGGCGCATAATTTGCGCCAATCCCTCACCTCATCCCGACCTGAATCGCGTATAATGGCGGCCGTTTTTCAGTGCCGGAAGAGACTTTCGGCCCGACAACCCGCACAGGATATCAACGTGGCAAACGCAGTCCAGGCAATCCGGGGCATGAACGATATTCTGCCAGCAGAATCCCCGCGCTGGCAGTTTGTGGAAGCCCGCTTCGGGCAATTGATGGCCGGCTATGGCTATCAGCAGATCCGCCTGCCCATCGTCGAAAAGACCGAACTGTTCAAACGCTCTATCGGCGAGGTGACCGACATCGTCGAAAAGGAAATGTATACCTTCGAGGATCGCAACGGCGACAGCCTGAGTTTGCGCCCGGAAGGGACCGCCGGTTGTGTTCGCGCCGGCATCCAGAATGGCCTGCTGAACCAGGGCATGCAGAAGCTGTGGTATGCCGGCCCCATGTTTCGCCACGAGCGACCGCAAAAGGGACGTTATCGTCAGTTTTACCAGCTCGGGGTCGAGGTCTTCGGTCTGCCGGGGCCGGATATCGATGCCGAGCTCATCATCCTGACCGCCCGGCTCTGGAAGCTGCTCGGCCTGGCCGACGATGTTCGCCTGGAACTCAATACACTGGGGACCAGCGAAGCGCGGCGGGCCTATCGTGAGGTGCTGGTCGAGTACTTCAGCGCCCACCAGTCGCAGCTCGACGAGGACAGCCAGCGTCGGTTGCACAGTAACCCGCTGCGTATCCTGGACAGCAAGAACCCCGACATGCAGGGGCTGATCGAAGCGGCACCGCGCCTGCAGGATCATCTGGATAACGAGTCGACCGAGCATTTCGCCCGCCTGCGGGAACTGCTGGAGGCGGTTGGGATCGAATATCGGGTTAATCCGCGGCTGGTACGCGGACTCGATTATTACGCCAAAACCGTGTTTGAATGGGTCACTGATCGGCTCGGCGCCCAGGGCACCGTGTGTGCCGGCGGCCGCTTCGACGGCCTGGTCGAGCAGCTGGGCGGCAAGCCGACCCCGGCGATGGGGTTTGCCCTGGGGATGGAACGGCTGGTGGCATTGCTGGATGAGCATCCCTTCGATGAGACACCGTATCAGCCCCACGCTTATCTGCTGCTGGCCGGTGACCAGGCCGAAATTGCCGGCGTGCAACTGGCCGAGCAATTGCGCGACAACGCGCCGGCATTACGCCTGCAGGTCCATTGTGGCGGTGGCAGCATTAAAAGCCAGATGAAAAAGGCGGATCGCAGCGGCGCCCGTTACGCGCTGATTCTGGGCGAAGAGGAGCTGGCGGCCGGGAGCGTGACGCTGAAGGATTTACGCGGTGAGACCCCGCAACAGCAACTGGCCCGGCAAGAGCTGGGTACTTTCCTGACCCGCGAACTCGGCCTGGTCTGAGACAGGATGGGGCGAGTGCGCGGTATTTGGTAAACGACTGGAAGAGACAATGGCACAGTTTGAACGTAGCGAAGAAGAAACCATCCAGGCGATCAAGGACTGGTGGGCGGAAAACGGCCGGGCGGTCATCGCCGGCGTGGTGCTGGGCATCGGCGGGATTGTCGGAGTGCGTTACTGGTTTGACGCCCAGGCACAGAGCCGCCAGGAAGCCTCGCAGCTCTATAGCCAGGTGATGATGGCCGTGCAGGCAGGCGACCGGCAACAGGCGATGGGGCAGGTCGAGACTCTGACCGATGAGTACAGCTCGACCGTGTATGCCACCCTGGCCGCACTGGGCATGGCACGGCTGGAACTGGAAGCCGGTGAGGCCGAAAGTGCTGAACGCCATCTGCGCCGGGCGCTGGAGAACAGCAAGACCGATGAATACGCCCATCTGGCCCGCCAGCGACTGGCCCGCCTGCTGATTGCGCGGGAGCAGCCACAGCAGGCCGCCACCCTGCTTGAGGGGGTCGATGAAGAGGGCTATACCTCCATCTACGCCGAAATCCGGGGCGATATCGAGGTGGCTCGCTCCCGGCAGAGCGAGGCGCGCAGCCACTATCAAACCGCCCTGCGGGAGGCCGGCCAGCCGCTGCGCCGACAGCTGCTTGAGATGAAACTGGCCGAGCTGTCCCCCGACAGCGCGGCGCCGGACCCGATCCAAAATAGCGAGGTGCAGCCGTGAGGGCATTGCTGCTGATCATCGGTGCCACGCTGGTATTGAGCGCGTGCAGCTCCGCCAATCTCAAACCGCCGCGCGAGCTGGAGCCCCTCGCCGAGCCGGAGGTGCGGATCGAGAGCCTCTGGTCGGGGCAGGCCGGCCGCGGAGTCGGGGAGCAATTTCTGCATTTGCCGGTTCGCCACCACGAACAGACGGGCTACGCGGCCGACTACCAGGGCTATGTCAAAGCCTTCGAGCTGGCCACCGGCAAGCTAAAATGGGAACGCCAGACCGACCTGGAGCTGGCCACCGGCGCCGTGTATTACAACGGTCGCCTTTATTTCGGGACCCGTCAGGGCGAGGTGGTCGCGCTATCGGCCGAAGAGGGCGAGATCCTCTGGCGTGCCGAGGTCTCCAGTGAAGTGATCGCGCGCCCGGCTGTGGCCGACGGGACCGTGGTGGCGCGGACCAACGACGGCAAACTGTTTGCCCTGGAGGCCGCCAGCGGACTGCGCCGCTGGGTCTACGACCGCAGCGTGCCGGCGCTGACCCTGCGGGGCAACAGCGCGCCGGTGATTGCCAACGACCTGGTGATCGCCGGCTCCGACAACGGCCGCCTCAGCGCCCTGGTGTTGAGCAACGGCTCGGTGTTCTGGGAGACGGCGATCAGCTATCCCTCGGGCAAGACCGAACTGGAGCGCATGATCGATATCGATGCCGATCCAGTGGTGGTCGGGGATGTGGTGTATGCCGTGACCTATCAGGGACGGCTGGCGGCGGTCGACATCAGTTCCGGGCGCATTGTGTGGGCCCGGGATATGTCCTCCTATACCGGCATGGCGGTGGATGATTACCGGATCTATCTCAGTGACAGCGAGGGCCAGGTCCTGGCGCTGAACCGGCGTAACGGTGCCACCCTGTGGCGCCAGGACAAGCTGCTGCGTCGCAGTGTCACGCGTCCGCAACTGGACGGGCCCTATCTGGTGGTGGCCGATTACGACGGCTATTTGCACTGGCTGTTGCGCGAAAGCGG
>NZ_JAVLAZ010000075.1:0-11562 GCF_031581315.1 Thiohalophilus sp. | reverse complement strand
TGGCAGTTGGCAGTTGGCAGTTGGCAGTTGGCAGTTGGCAGTTGGCAGTTGGCAGCAAAAAAACTAAATTAGAATTCTGTTAACTACCAACTGCCTACTGATAACTAATTGTCCGGGAGATAGATGGCGGTCTGTTCGTAGTGCTCGTCATCAGCACCACTGTCGAAAGTGAACTCGTGACTGCCGATACGGATTTCATCGCCATGCTTGAGGAGCTGGCGAATGATCTTGGTGTCGTTGACGATGGTACCGTTGGTACTGCCCAGATCTTCCAGGTAGACGTCGTAGTAATTCTCCAGGTAGTCATTCGGCTTGAGAACCAGCCGGGCATGGCGACCGCTGACGGCCGGGTCATCCAGCTGGATATCGTTGCCGGCCTGACGGCCGATATGCATTTCCTTTTTATCGAATGCATAACTGCTCAGCGTCAGTCCTTCATGTTTGAGTAACAGTTTGGCCGGCATAGAGGGGTTTCCGTTTCTCAGGCCTCTTCGAAGCGCATCTGGGTGTTGGACACTTCGATGACATCGCCGGGATTGAGCTGCTGGCTTTCGCTTTTCAGCGCTTGCCCGTTAATCATCGGCGGCTGGCTGGCAGTACCGCTGCCGCTCATGCGCATCAAAAAGTAATTCTGGCCGCGCCGGGCGATGACCGCCATCTGCGAGCCCGGCGTGCCCAGTGTGGTATAGGGCTTCGTCAACGGAAGGCTCTCACCCGACTTGGCGCCGGAGAGTACTTTTACCTGATAGCTTTTGGGCGGCGGTGCCGAGGGCTGCGCGGGGGCGGACGACTTGCCGGCCGAACCGCTATCTGCGGAAATAATGACGGTGCTTTCGAAGTCCTCGGCATTGTCATCCACGTACTTGAATTCATGGCGACCGATGCGCACCACGTCACCGTGATTCAGCTGTCGCTTGCTGACTTTCTTGCCGTTGAGTAACACCCCGTTGGTGCTGCCCAGATCCTCGATATAGGCATGCTGCAGCATCAGAAAAGCGGCATGGTTACCGCTGACTGTCGGATCATCGAGCTGTACATCGTTGCTGGGCTTGCGCCCGACGGTCATCCTTTCCTTGCTCAGCGGATATTCCTTCACGACCGCGCCGTTGTGGGTCAATATGATTCTTGCCATTACCAGAAAGCTCCGCTCAGGATTAATCGTCTTCTAATCCGCTGGAATCGGAAAAAGCCTGTTGCAGGCATACCAGCACTATCGAAATATTGTCCTTGCCGCCCTTGTCATTTGCAAGCCCGACAAGGGCCTGTGTTGCCCCTTCAAGATTACAGCCAGCGGTCTCGGAGCGGTAGTCCCGCAGCAGGCTGATAATCTCGTCGTCATTGACCAGGTCGGTCAGCCCGTCAGTGCACATGAGATACATATCGCCGTGAGCCACTTTCTCTTCATTGACATCCACCTCGACGGTATCGGCAATCCCCAGCGCCCGGGTAATCAGATTACGGCTGGCCGACAACTGGGCTTCTTCCTGACTCAGATAGCCATTATCCACCATTTCCTGCACCAGGGAATGGTCGCTGGTGATTTGTTCGAGTTTATCATCCCGTAACCGATAGGCGCGGGAATCCCCTACGTGGGCGCTGATAACCCGATCGCCCTGAAAGAGGTTCAGGACGATGGTCGTCCCCATACCATTATAAGCGAAGTTCTCCCGCGCCATGCGGTTAATCTCGTCATTGGCATAGGTGATCGCCTCGCGCACCGCATCACGCAAATCAATGCTGTGGCTGACCTGCATATCCGGATCCAGCACATCGCGCAGCGCCTCCTGGATACTGTTGACGGCAATTTCGCTGGCCACTTCGCCGGCGTTATGCCCGCCCATGCCATCGGCCACGATCACCAGCCCCAGGTCCTTGTCCCAGGCAATATGATCCTCATTGTGTTCACGCATCTGGCCAACGTCCGAGACCCCGTAAATCACCAGTTTTGCCGAATCACCCAACATTGATTTTCCTACCCTAATGCTTCTTGGTTAACCGTTCCCGACAACGGGTCAGGGCCTTGGCCATCTGTGCGCCACTCTGGAACCGGCGTTCCAGTTCCTTGTGCAGTGACTTGTTAATAACCTGGCTGACACAGGACGGCAAATCCGGACGGAACATGCGAATGTCCGGGTGTTTCTCATTGGCAATCTTGTACATCAGACTGGCCAGTGAATCGGCAATAAACGGCAGTTCGCCGGTGAGCATCTGATACAAAGTGACGCCCAGTGAAAACAGATCCGAACGCCCGTCAACCTTGGCACCGGCCAGCTGTTCCGGCGACATATAGGACGGGCTCCCGAGAATGGTGCCGGTTTTGGTCTTGCTGGTATCGGTCAAACAGGCCACGCCAAAGTCGGTCACCTTCACAACGCCGTTATCGCGATCATAGATCATATTGGCCGGTTTGATATCACGGTGTACGACACGCTCGTTGTGCGCGTAATCCAGGGCCTCAGCCACCTGTACAATGACATCGAAGGTTTCCTGCGCCGGCAACAGCCCCTCGGACTTGGCATACGCCATCAGGTTCTCGCCCTTGAGATAGTCCATGGCGATATACGAGAGATCCTGATCCTCGCCGACATCGTAAATCGTCACGATATTGGGATGATGCAGGCGCCCGGCGGTTTCCGCTTCACGGAAAAAGCGTTCCTTCACATCCGCCAGTTTATCCCCCTCGAACTCCTGTGACAGGCTCATGGTCTTGATCGCGACACTGCGACCGATTTTCGGATCATGACCGAGATAGACCATTCCCATGGCGCCACGCCCCAGCTCGCTGTCGATCATATACCGGCCGATCATCGGCTTTTGTACGCCGGGATTGCTGATAATCAGCGTGCCATCGGACGGCGCCGAACTCTTGCTGTTACCCACCACAAACTGTTCGGAAACTTCCCGGTTACGTTGCAACCGTTCCTGCACATCACTGAAATTCTCGTCATGCGAGGCAATGTATTTGAATACCGCGACTGCCTTGTTGTACTGGCGCTTGCGCTCGTAATCCAGACCCAGGTTATACAACTGGTTTAACAACGAGGCATCGACAATACAGTGGCGATATTTTTCAAAGGCCTGATCCAGCTGTCCCTGGGTGTGATACTGCTGGCCCAGGGCCTGATTGGCCTCGGAGAGTTCCAGATGAATATGCCGCACCTGATCCTGCAAAAAATGCTTGGCGCTGAGTACCAGATGACCAAACAGCAATAAGGCCACCGGGGTCATCAAGGGCAGCCACATGGAATGTGCCAGCATGGCAATAAAATGGGCATTAAGCAGGCCGATTAGAATCAGCGCGGTAAGCGCCATGCCTGTACTGAGTCGAAAACGCGGCAGCACAAACATCAGATACAGACCAACGATCAGGATCAGCAGCCATTGTGCGAGATTGGCCCATGGCGGCACCTCGAACAGATCGGTGCTCAACAGGCTGGAGACACTGTGCGCGGAAGCGAGTACCGGCGGCATGGCCTCCCCGATCGGGGTTTGCAGATTACGGGTGTATTGCGGCGCGGTCAGCCCGATGAGGACGGTTTTATTGCGAAACAGCTCACTGTCGAGCTTGTCGTCCAGCACATCGAGAATGGAAACCACCGGAAAGGCCGGTTTGCCTTCCTTGCCGCGGTAAAAGCGCGGGTAGATACGCAGATTGTTATCGGCATTGATGTTCTGATCCGCCAGCGCAACGCCCCGCTCCAGATGCACATTGATCTGCGAGGAGTTCAGATGCAGGGTGCGCGCGGCCACCATCAGGGTAAATGACGGCAAGTAATGCTCGCCATACCGGAACACCAGCGGTTCGGCACGCAGGCTGGCCTGTCCGGCGTTCCCCAGGTTGATAACGCCGGCACCCCCGGAATACTCGGCCAGGGTTTCAATCGGCGGATAGATGCGATCAATCACCGGCACCGGTTCGGGCAAAAACCGTTGATACCACTGTTCGGGATCGGGGATACCGTTGACCTGTTCCAGATGGTACTTGTGCAGATACTCCGGAAGCCGGACGTCACGACGAGTCGCTCTGTTGCCGGCGTATGGAATCGCCAGCACCACCCGGCCGGCATAGCGCAGGGTGTTGGCAAAGTCCTGATCGGTTTGCATCCGTTGCTCAGCCTGGTTGGCCAACTCGAGCAGGCGCCGATTGCCGCCTTGCTTTTGCAGGGCGTCTTTTAATTCCTGGAGATATTCAAGACCGATGGCTTGCTGCTCACCATCGAACGGCAGGGCAAAACCGATCACCGAGGGCTTCATGGCCGCAATCTGGCGGGTGGCCCGGGCCAGAACATCGCGTGGCCAGGGCCAGCCGCCACGCTGGTCGACCGCGGCCTCGTCGATCGCTACCACGACCACGTTTCGATCCACGGGCTGGCTGGCGGCAAACCGGGCGCCGAAGTCATACCCCACGTTTTCCAGCGGGCGCGTCACATCAGTCACGCCGCCCAACAGGAAAAGCCCGGCCACAACGAGGCCGAGAAACCAGTCGGTTCGCCAGTAGGGTATCTGCTTCACTCTTGCTCCATTACAACGGGCTTGTGATTATCAGTTTATGCCCGCCCGATGCGGCACGATGGCCGCCGGGGATCTGCCCACACCAATTATCGGCAGAAAAGAGAATGACATGAGCTAACCTGTTAATAAAGGCGAAATTGGGCAACTTGCGAAGCGGCTTCGAGCGCCCGCGCCCAAATCAACCGCTCGATTTTTCCCTGGCCGGTGGATTGCGCAGTTTGATGTGCAGTTCGCGCAACTGGGCCTCGCTGACCGGTGACGGGGCCTGGGTCAGCAGGCAGCTGGCGCTCTGGGTCTTGGGGAAGGCCATCACGTCGCGGATCGACTGGGCACCGACCATCAGCATTACCAGCCGGTCCAGGCCGAAGGCCATGCCGCCGTGAGGCGGGCAACCGTAATGCAGCGCATCCAGCAAAAAGCCGAATTTCTCCTGCGCCTCAAGCTCCTCGATGCCCAGGGCCTGGAACACCTTGCGCTGGACTTCTTCACGATAGATACGCATGGAGCCGCCGCCGATTTCGGTGCCGTTGAGCACCATGTCGAAGGCCCGTGAGCCGCAGTTGCCCGGATCCGATTCGAGCTTGTCGAGATCGGCCTCGGCGGGTGAGGTGAAGGGATGGTGCAGCGAGTACCAGCGCTGGGTCCCCTCGTCCCACTCGAACATCGGGAAATCGACCACCCACAGCGGCTGCCAACCGTGCTCCAGATAGCCTTTTTCGTGGCCGAGCTTGACCCGCAGCGCGCCGAGCGCCTCGTTGACCACCGTGGCCTTGTCAGCGCCGAAGAAGATCAGATCGCCATTTTCGGCCTCCGTGCGCTGCAAAATGGCCTCGACGGCCTCATCCGGCAGGAACTTGAGAATCGGCGATTGCAGCCCTTCGCGCCCCGCCGCCATATCGTTGATCTTGATATAGGCCAGGCCGCGCGCGCCATAGATGCCGACAAAATCGGTGTAATCGTCGATCTCCTTGCGGGTCAGCTCGCCGCCTTTGGGCACCCGCAGGGCGGCCACCCGGCCCGCCGGATCCTTGGCCGGACCACTGAAGACCTTGAACTCCACGCTTTGCATCACATCCGCCACATCGACCAGCTCCAGTGGAATGCGCAGATCGGGCTTGTCCGAGCCGAAACGGCGGATCGCCTCGGCGTAGGTCATGCGCGGGAAAGGATCGTGCAGTGGGATTTCCAGGACATGGGCGAAGACATGCCGCAGCATGCCCTCCATCATCTGCATAATGGCTTCCTCGTCGAGGAACGAGGTCTCGATGTCCAGCTGGGTAAATTCGGGCTGGCGATCGGCGCGCAGATCCTCGTCGCGGAAACAGCGCACGATCTGGTAATAGCGATCCATGCCGGCGACCATCAACAGCTGCTTGAACAGCTGCGGCGACTGCGGCAGGGCGAAAAAGGCGCCGTCGTGAGTTCGGCTCGGCACCAGGTAATCACGCGCGCCCTCCGGGGTCGCTTTGGTCAGCATGGGCGTCTCGATCTCGAGAAAGCCGTTGTCGTTCAGGTAATTACGAAACTCGGTGGTGATCTTCGAGCGCAGCTTCATGCGCTGCAGCATTTCCGGGCGGCGCAGATCGACATAGCGATAGCGCAGGCGATGCTCCTCGGAGACATCCTCGTCATCGAGCTGGAACGGCGGGGTTTCCGAGTGATTGAGAATCTCCAGCTCCAGGCCCAGCACTTCGATCTGGCCGGTCGGCATGTTGGCATTCTCGGTCCCCTCGGGACGACGGCGCACCCGGCCGGTGACCCGCAGCACGTATTCGCTGCGAACTTTCTCGGCCAGCATGAAGGAATCGGGGTTATCGGGATCGTAAACCACCTGCAGCAGCCCTTCGCGGTCGCGCAGATCAATAAAGATCACGCCGCCGTGATCGCGACGGCGGTGAACCCAGCCGCAAACGGTGACTTGTTGATCGATATGAGATTCGTTGATCTCGCCGCAGTAATGGCTACGCATGAGAATTCGGGGCCTTGTGCTTGGGACAAGGCGGGAATCTTACGGATTGGCGGGGGTCTGTGCAACCGGGGAATCACCCCGGTGGCCCGCATGGAGCGGGTTTCAGGCGGTTTTCTTGCCGTCGCTGCTTTTACTCCCTTCGCCCCCGGCCAGGTTCTTGCGATTGCCGGACTTGAAATCGGTTTCATACCAGCCACTGCCCTTGAGCCGGAAACCGGAAGCGGAGATCAGTTTTTTCAGCGCCGGCTTGCCGCAGGCGGGGCACTCACTCAGGGGGGCATCACTCATCTTCTGGATGGCTTCCAGAACATGATCGCATTGCTCACACTGGTATTCATAAATCGGCATGGGGCAGTTCCTCGTACGCAAGCGGGTTAACGGGCCAAGTCAGGTTATTATATAACCGGTTTGAGGCAGACACACCTGTTTCAATCAAAATAGGGCCGGATTTCCCCGGATTCAATACCCGGGGATTCAATACCCGGGCGGTAGTTGGGATTCGCCGCCCATTGTGCCACAATCCCCTTATTTCAAGCGGTTATAGCATGACACAATCCCCTGCCCCTGAGGACAACGGCGACAAGGCCCGGCTCAAACTACGTCGCGTCGCCATCGACACCTATCACGAAAACGTCGCCTACCTGCACCGCAATTGCGAGCTGTATCGCGCCGAGGGTTTTCAGGCCTTGAGCAAGATTGTGATCATGGCCAATGGCCGGCGCATCCACGCCGTGCTGAACGTGGTGGATGACGAGGCCATCGTCGGCACCGAGGAACTGGGCCTGGCGGAGCAGGCCTTCGCCCAGCTGGACATGCAGCCTGGCGAGCCGGCCTGGGTGGTCCATGCCGAGCCAGTCGAATCGATGGATGCGGTACGTCGCAAGATACGCGGTGAGCGCCTGTTGGCCGAGGATTATCAGGAGATCGCCAGCGACATCGCCGCCAGCCGCTATTCCAAGATGGAAATGGCCGCGTTTCTGGTGGCCTGTACCCAGTCGGGCCTGGATCGCGAGGAGACACTCTACCTGACCCGCGCCATGGCCGACACTGGCGAACATATGCACTGGGATGCCCCGCTGATCACCGACAAACACTGCATCGGCGGTCTGCCCGGTAATCGCACCACCATGTTAATTGTCCCGATTGTCGCCGCTCACGGCCTGCTGATGCCCAAAACCTCAAGCCGCGCCATCACCTCGCCGGCTGGCACCGCCGACACCATGTCGGTGCTGGCCAGGGTCGATCTCAGTCCACGCAACATGCACCAGGTGGTCAACAAGACCCGCGCCTGCCTGGCCTGGGGCGGGCGGGCGCACCTGGCTCCGGCCGACGATATCCTGATCTCGGTGGAACGGCCGCTGGGTATCGACTCCGAATCGCAGATGGTCGCCTCCATCCTGTCCAAGAAACTGGCCGCCGGCGCCACGCACCTATTGATCGATATTCCGGTGGGCCCCACTGCCAAGGTGCGTCACATGAGCCAGGCCCTGCGCCTGCGCAAACTGTTCGAATACATCGGCGATCGCATCGGTATCCATCTGGAGGTGGTCATCAGCGACGGCAGCCAGCCCATCGGTCGCGGCATCGGCCCCATGCTCGAAGCCCGCGATGTAATGCAGGTTCTCGAAGGCGATCCGGACGCCCCCAGCGACCTGCGCCAGAAAGCGCTGCGCCTGGCAGGCCGGATCCTGGAGTTCGACCCGGACGTGCGCGGCGGCCAGGGTTATGGCATCGCCCGCGACATCCTCGAAGACGGACGCGCCCTGCGCAAGATGCAGGAAATCATCGCCGCCCAGGGCAAGATCGATTACGCCTTTATTGCCGGGCCGCTGAACATCGAGATCAAGGCCGAGAAAGACGGCGTGGTCACCATTATCGACAATTTCCGGCTGGCCAAGATCGCCAGCCTGGCCGGCGCACCGATGGAGCGGGCCGCCGGGGTGGATCTGCTCAAAAAGCTGGGCGATCCGGTGACCCGGGATGAGCCGCTGTATCGCATCCACGCTGCCTTTAGTGCCGATTTCAATTTCGCCCGCCATCTGGCCGAGCAGGACAGTGGCTACCGGATCGGTCACCCCGATGAAATCAGCCATACCTATATGGAAATCTGACCCGATGGAAAGCGGCCTGTGACTCTGGTACTCGGTTTTCCCGACGAAACGGCGCCGGCACAGCGACTGGCGGCGGCATTGCAGCTCGATTACGCCGCCATCGAGGCGCACCGCTTTCCCGATGGCGAAAGCCGCCTCACCCTGCCGCCGGAACTGCCGCCGACCGTGGTGCTCTATCGCAGCCTGGATCATCCCGATGCCAAACTCGTGGAGCTGCTGCTGGCGACCCGGACTGCCCGCGAACTGGGGGCCGAACGGATTATCCTGATCACGCCCTATCTGTGTTACATGCGCCAGGACATGGCCTTCCATCCCGGCGAGGCCGTCAGCCAGCGTATCATCGGTCACTTCCTGGCCGACCTGGCAGACGCGGTGATCACCGTGGATGCGCATTTGCACCGCATCACTCACCTGAACCAGGCCATTCCCCTGCCCCAGGCCCGCAACCTCAGCGCCGCACCGCTGCTGGGAGAGTTTTTACAAAAACAGAGCCGGGATGCTCTGTTGCTCGGGCCGGACGAAGAGTCCCGCCAGTGGGTCGAACAGGTCGCCAGAGCCGGCGATTTTGATTTTGGTGTCGCCGACAAGGTGCGCCACGGCGATCGCGAGGTAAAAATCCGTCTACCCGAACTCGATTACCCGCAGCGCCGGGTCGTACTGGTAGATGACATGATCAGCAGCGGCCACACCCTGGCGGAAACCGCCGGCCAGCTCTACCGCATGGGGGCCAGCAGTGTCGACGCCCTGTGCACCCATGCCCTGTACGATGCCGGGGCAACCAGCTTGTTAGACCAGGCCGGGATAGAGACCATCTGGAGCTGCGACAGCGTGCAGCATTCCAGCAATGCAATACAGTTGGCTCCGCTACTGGCCGAGAGCGTCATGGAGATACTGAACTAGATTATGCGTTCCCCCGGCAATTATCTGCTGCTGTTTTTCGTTGCCCTGCTGCTGATCCTGTTCATCCAAATCCAGATCTTCTCGCTGGTGCTGAGTAAACTCGGGCTGTCTCCCGACTCGGCCGCCCTGTTACTGATAACAACCCTGTTCGGCAGCGCCGTCAATCTGCCGCTGGCGAAGATCAAGGCACAGGCCCCACCCGAGCCGCCGCCGCAACCGCAACTTCCCGATTACTGGCCGTTCAAAATGCCGCCGTTCACCGGTTACACCGTGATCGCCATCAACGTGGGCGGGGCAATGGTACCGATCCTGTTCTCCCTCTATCTGTTTCTCAGCCAGCCCCTGCCGCTGCCGACCGTCCTGCTGGCTATCGCCATCGTCAGCGCCATCAGTTACGGCTTCAGCCGGCCCGTTGCCGGGCTGGGTATCGGCATGCCCATTTTCATTGCCCCACTGACCGCCGCCATCACCGCCCTGTTGCTGGCCCCGGAACACAGCCCGCCACTGGCCTATATCTGCGGCACCCTGGGCGTGCTGATCGGCGCCGATCTGCTGCGCCTCAAAGATATTCCCCAACTTGGCACACCCATCGCCTCCATCGGCGGCGCGGGAACCTTCGACGGCATCTTCTTCACCGGCATCATCGCCGTGCTGCTGGCGTAAAAAGATCAAAACGCAGAGGCGCGGAGGCGCAGAGAACGCAAAGAAGAGATTAACCACGAAGACACCAAGACACGAAGAAAAAATTATTAAAGATAGAGTCCGTTACAAGATTTCTGGTGTTAATTGATTATCACTTCATATGAATAAAAACTCTGCGATCCTTTGCGTCTCCGCGCCTCTGCGTTAAAGTTCTTCATCACTAACGGCTACGACGTCAGATTATGAATAAAAACAGGAAAAGCATTCTGATTACCGGCTGTTCGTCGGGGATTGGCCTGTGCGTGGCGCGGGGGTTGCGGGAGCGTGGTTACCGGGTGTTTGCCACGGCGCGACGCGAGGCGGATGTGGCGAAGCTGAACGCAGAAGGCCTGGAGAGTCTGCGGCTGGATCTGGATGACTCGGATTCAATTAACGCGGCAGTCGATGAAGTGCTGGAACGTACCGGCGGTACGCTGTATGCCCTGTTCAACAACGGGGCTTACGGTCAGGCCGGGGCCGTGGAAGATTTGCGCCGCGAGGTGTTACGCCGGCAATTTGAAACCAACCTGTTCGGCTGGCATGAACTGACCAATCGGGTTTTGCCTGTTATGCGCCGGCAGGGTTACGGACGGATTATTCAAAACAGCTCCATCCTGGGACTGATCGCCCTGCCGTTTCGCGGCGCCTACAATGCCAGCAAGTACGCGCTTGAAGGCTTGTCCGATACCCTGCGCCTGGAACTGCGCGGCACTGACATTCATGTGTCGCTGATCGAACCCGGTCCGATTACCAGTCACTTTCGCGCCAACTCCTTTGCCGCCTATCAGAAGAACATCGACCGGGATAGCAGCCCGTTCCGGGACCACTACCTGGCTATGGAACAGCGCCTGACTAAAAAAGGACCCGCGGTACCGTTTACCCTGCCGCCGGAGGCGGTCCTCAAACGCGTCCTCCACGCCCTGGAAAGCCGACATCCCCGTCCCCGTTACTACGTGACCTTCCCGACTTATCTGTTCGGTTACCTCAAACGCCTGCTCTCGACACGTTTACTGGACAAACTGCTGGCCAGGATATAAATCCAGCACTCCACAGGTTATGTGACTACTGTCACATTCCGATTGCAGGCCAGTTATCCACCGGCCGAATCGCCTTAGCCCTGTAACTGCCTGAATATACACAAGCGTCGCGAATGACCTGAGCTAATCTTGTAGGATTATTCCGACAAAGATTCGAGTTTGTCGGAATAATCCTACAAATTTGCACGCCAAAGCGACTCAAGGTGTTTTGCATAGCGCCGATTGATTGATCAGCCTGTAAGGGAAAACCCGAACCGTCGGAAACTGGAGGTCTGGCAATATGGAAAGCAATCTGAACATCTGGGTAAAACATATCACGGAGCAGGATTTACCGATTTTCAATCACACCGCC
>NZ_JAVLAZ010000170.1:0-2251 GCF_031581315.1 Thiohalophilus sp. | reverse complement strand
ACTCAGAACCGGGATGAATGAGGATAAAAGATGCTCAAGATCATTTATATTGCCGTGATCGTGCTGCTGGTCATCACCGGCCTGGTGTTTGCCGTGCTCAACGCTGAACCGGTGCAATTTAACTATTATTTCGACAGCCTTTCGATCCCGCTTTCTTTATCCATGCTGGTGGCGATGATCCTGGGTGCGATTCTCGGGGTGCTGGCCAGTGCCGGCGCCATCCTGCGTCAGAAACGGGAGATCCATCGCCTGCGCAAGGCGGCGGATACGGCGGAAAAAGAGATTAATAACCTGCGCTCGCTGCCGCTACGCGACGATCATTGATGGGTATTGAGATCCTCTTTCTGCTGTTGCCTGTGGCGGCGCTATCCGGCTGGTTGCTGGGTCGTCGCGGCACCTCCATGCGCCGCCGCGATGACGGTTGCCTGGAAATGCCCAGTGAATATATCAAGGGCCTCAATTACATCCTGAATGAACAACAGGATAAGGCGATCGACCTGTTCATTCAGATGCTGGATGTCAACAGCGAGACCGTGGAAACGCATCTGGCTCTGGGCAGCCTGTTCCGTCGGCGGGGTGAAGTGGACCGCGCCATTCGTATTCATCAAAACCTGATCGCCCGACCCACACTCAACAAATCGCAACGGGCCCTGGCCCTGTTCGAACTGGGCCAGGATTACATGCGCGCCGGATTGCTGGATCGGGCCGAGTCCCTGTTCGGTGAGCTGGTCGACAGCGCCCCCCATTCCCAGGCGGCCCTGCGACATCTGGTGGATATCTATCAGCAGGAAAAGGACTGGGACGATGCCATCCGGGCGGCCCATCGACTGGAACAATGCGCCAACACGGATCTGTCTTTCATGGTGGCCCAGTTCTATTGCGAACAGGCGGAACAGGCGCTGCGTCAGGGCGAACCATCACGGGCGCTGAAATTGTTGCGCCGCGCCATGGGTGAGGATCGTAACTGCGTGCGGGCCAGTATGATGGAAGGGGACATCGAGCGCAGTGCCGGCAATTACAAGGCCGCACTCAAGGCTTATCAACGTATCGAACAGCAGGATCCCGAGTATCTCTCCGAAGTCATCCAGCCGATGCTCGAATGTTACAAGGCACTGCAGCGCAAGGACGAAGCCATCGACTATTTCACAACGCTGCTGGATAAATACTCGGGTATCTCCACCATGCTGGTGCTGGCCGATCTGATTGAAGAGCGCGACGGAGAACTGGCGTCAACGGAGTTCATTACCCGCTTTCTCAAACAACGGCCTTCGGTACGTGGCATGGATCGGCTGATCGAGCTAAACATGGGACAGGCCAGCGACTCGGTTCGCGATAAATTGCATGTCCTCAAGGAAGTCACCGACCAGATCCTGACCAACAAGTCTGTGTATAACTGCGTCCATTGCGGTTTCAGTGGCAAGTCCCTGCACTGGCAATGTCCCAGCTGCAAGCACTGGAACACCATCAAACCGATTCACGGTGTAGAAGGAGAGTAAGGTGAGTTGTTCATCACCGGTTATCGTTGCCCTCGATTATGCCAATGCCCGCGATGCCCTGGCCTTTGCCGATAACGTCTCGCCAGAGCGTTGTCGACTGAAAGTGGGCAAGGAACTGTTCACCGCCGAAGGCCCGCAACTGGTACGCGAGCTGGTCGCGCGCGACTTCGAGGTGTTTCTCGATCTCAAGTTCCACGATATCCCCAATACCGTGGCTAAAGCCTGCGCCGCAGCGGCCGAACTCGGCGTGTGGATGCTCAACGTGCATACCCTGGGCGGCTCAAAAATGATGACCGCCGCCCGCGATGCCGTGGCCCAATCCTCCAGCAAGCCTTTATTAATCGGCGTCACGATCCTGACCAGCATGGGGGCGGAGGATCTCCAGGAAGTCGGATTGTCCGGGGAGCCCATGGCTAATGTCGAAAAACTGGCGACGCTGGCAGCCAATAGTGGACTGGATGGTGTCGTCTGCTCCCCAAGGGAAGTCAGCAGCCTGCGCCAGAAGTTGCCGGAAAATTTCCAGCTCGTTACCCCCGGCATCCGGCCCGCCGGCAGCGCCAGCGGCGATCAGACCCGGATCATGACACCGGCCGAGGCCATCGGCGCCGGCAGCAACTACCTTGTCATCGGCCGACCCATCACCCAGGCCGAAGATCCCATGCAGGCTTTGACCATGATCGAACAGGAGCTTGAAACGAACCCGTAGGAGGGGCTTTCAGCCGCGACTCGGGAAACGAGGCACAACCGTCGCCGAT
>NZ_JAVLAZ010000074.1:3522-11993 GCF_031581315.1 Thiohalophilus sp. | reverse complement strand
GGCTGTTGTCGAACCGAAGATAGAGAAAAGCCCCGCATTGCGGGGCTTTTTGTTTTTACTTGATTTCGACGTTGGCGTTTTGACGAAGCTGGATGACGTATTGCTGGATGAGCTGGCTGGATTTCATGTTGCGCAACTGATCCTTGACCTCGTCGAACTTGGGCGGGGTGACCTTGCGTTCGTCCTCCAGCTTGATGACATGCCAGCCGAACTGGGTCTTGACCGGCGATTTGCTATAGGTGCCTTTTTTCATGTTGGCCACGGCCTGGGTAAAGGGCGGAACCATCTGGTTGGCGTTGAACCAGCCAAGGTCGCCGCCGTTTTTGGCAGTGGGGCCGGTGGATTTGGCCCTGGCGACATCGGCGAACACCGCGCCGCTATCCAGTTCCTTGATGACGTCTTTGGCTTCCTGCTCACTTTTCAGCAGGATATGGCTGGCCTTGTATTCTTTGGCATTGCTTGAGGCAACGCGCTGCTCATATTCCTTTTTCAGTTCGCTTTCGCTGATGGGGCTGCTCTGGGCTTGTTTCTGGATCAGCGCCTGGATCAGCGCATCGGATTCCAGTTGCTTGATGCGAAAGGCGATGTCGGGGTTTTTGTGCAGTTTCTGTTTTTTGGCTTCCTGTAACAGAAGCTGACGATTCACCAGCTCATTGATCAACGCTTCGCGATTGACCTCGCCGGATTGCCCGTTTTGTTGCTGGCTGCGGTATTTGAGATAACGCTCGTAGGTTTCCTGCGAGATCGGCTCGCCATTGACCACGGCGACCGGGTCGGCCGCGTTGACACTGCCGCTGAATAACAGGCCGGCAGTAATGAGCGTAAATATTGAGGAGAAGGTATTGAATTTAAACATAATCGATATTCCTTAACTTGATGAACGTGGTTACGGAAACACCTTCTTGAAAGGTTTGACGGTAACGGATTGATAGACGCCGGCGGCGACATAGGGGTCGGCATCGGCCCACTGCCTGGCATCCTCCAGCGAGGCAAATTCAGCGACGATCAGTGAACCACTGAAGCCGGCCGGACCGGGGTCCTCGCTGTCGATGGCCGGGTGTGGGCCGGCCAGAATCAGGCGCCCCTGATCCTTGAGCTGTTGCAGGCGTTCCAGATGCGCCGGGCGCGAGGCCAGACGTTGTTCCAGGCTGTTGTCGTTATCCTGGGCGATAATGGCGTATAACATCAGGATTTACTACCCGGTTCGGTTGAGGTTGCCAGTTCGTCCTTGTTTTCCTCGTCCTTGACATGTAAAGAGAGATAGACACCGAGGCCGATCAGAAAGACGATACTCAGGATCAGCATACCAAAAAGTTTGAAGTTGACCCAGATGGATTCCATCGACTTGGCCTGCTGGCACAACTCCACCGCGCTTCCGCTGTAGGTGGCGGCACAATTTTCCAGGTTGACAGCCTGTTCAGTGGCGGCGATCAGCGCCGTTTCGGCCATGAAATAGAAGTTGGCCACATACAGGTTGGCGACACCCAGCAACACCGAGAACAATGCCATGCTGAAATTGGCATTCCGCCAGATGCGCGGTGGTACCGCGATCGCATGGCCCATCATGCGCTGGATCAGCGGTTTTTCCCCGATGAACTGGCTGCCGATAAAGGCGATAGCAAAGGCCCAGTAAACGGCCGTGGGCTTCCACATGATAAACGCCTTGTTCTGAAACAACAGGGTGGCGCCGCCCAGAATCACAATCAGCCCCAGGGTCACCAGATGCATGTTTTCGAACTTGCGATGGCGGTACCAGTAAAACGCGTTCTGCACTATTGAGCCGGCAATGGCGACGGCGGTAGCCGGGTAAATGCCATACAGCTTGTAGATGATGAAAAAGAGCAGTATGGGGAAAAAATCGAACAGAAACTTCATGGCAGTCCAGCTTTAGATGTCAGGGAGAAAGAGAAGGCTCAATGCAGAGTCGGATTATTGGTCATTTGATAATATTTTTCCATGACTTCCCGCACATGGCCCGGATAATCGATCGCTTCCACCTGTTCTATGCCCTCGCGGAAAAAGGTCGGGGCGTCTTCGGGCAGGCGCAGCAGAATCTGTTCGAAGACCGATTCCATGATGGCGGGATCGTGGGTTCGGGTCGCAACGATACCATGATTGAGGTTAAGCATTCTCCACGGGCGTCCGGCGTGGCTCTTGTCCTCGTCGGCCTTGACCTGGGGGGCAGCGGCATTGGCGATCTCGTCCATAATGCCGCTTAATTCGGCAAGAAAGTCGGGATCCTGGGTCTGGTTCGCGATGCGTGACAGGGCATCGACCACGTTGCGCAGCTCTTGCAGGCTGCCGATATTACGCGCGGTCCATAGCGCAATCGGTATGGATAATTCATCCAGCGTGACCTGTAACTCTTCCAGTTCCAGCAGCCCGGCCCATTCACTCAGGTCCGCCAGCTGGGCGAGACCGTAATCGCCCAGCTGGCTGAGATCCTGTAACTTGTCGGGCAGCGCCTCGCGGGATTTGCCGTCGCTGGTACCGTGGTACTGGGCATCGACATGTTGCACCATTTGCGCAAACTGTTTGAGGTTCTCGCCGATCACCTGCGGTCTCTCCAGTTCACTGTGTTCGATCGGGTTGTCGTCATAAGCCTGGTCGAGCGCGGCGGTGACTTCCGTCACCACGTCGGCGAGGGCGTTGAGATCGATCTCGACAATGCTCATTGTTTGGTTCACCGCGTTTTGCAGGTATCGAATAGCTGATTTTAACACAGGCGCCGGCGGGCCTTCAGCCACGCCGGATAGGGGCCTGAATTCGGGCTCCCGTTTTCCCCGGCGAACACGTTACACTGGCGCCCAGCCACAAATTACCGGATGATGGCAGGCCATTTCCGCAGAGCCGTATGCAGTCACCATGACAGAGCGATTCGATTTACACACCCATTCCACCGCCTCCGACGGTACCCTGAGCCCGACCGAACTGGTTGCCAGGGCCGTCGAGCGGGAGGTTGACCAGCTAGCGTTGACCGACCACGACACCACCGCCGGCCTCGAGGCGGCGCGGTTTGCGGCGCGTGAACAGGATCTCAGGCTGATCCCCGGGATCGAGCTGTCGGTCAGCTGGGCGCATCAGACTCTGCATATTGTCGGTTTGCACATCAATCCGGAGCATCCTGCCATGCAGGCCGGCATTGCCCGGCAACTCGATTTTCGTCGCTGGCGGGCCGAGGAGATCGGTCGGCGCCTGGCCAGGGCCGGTATCGACGGGGCGTATGACGGTGCCTGCGGTTATGCCGACGGCGATCTGGTGGGCCGCACCCATTTTGCCCGTTACCTGGTCGAACAGGGCCATGCGCGGGATCTGAAGCAGGTTTTCAAACGCTATCTGGTCAAGGGCAAGCCGGGCCATGTACCGGGCGAGTGGGCGACGCTGGAGCAGGCGGTGGGCTGGATCCGCGAATCGGGCGGACTGGCGGTCATTGCGCATCCGGCCCGCTACAAGCTGAGCGCCACGCGGCTGCGACAGCTACTGGGCGAGTTTGGCGATCTGGGCGGCGCCGCGCTGGAGGTGGTCTCCGGCAGTCACAGCCGGGATGACATGCTGCGTTTCGGCCAGCTGAGCCAGACCTGGAACCTGGCCGCTTCCAGTGGCTCCGACTACCACGGCCCGGAAAACCCCTACCGGGATATCGGCCGCCTGCCCGAGCTGCCGCCCGGCTGTCGCCCCATCTGGGAGTCTGACGCCTGGGCCCGCTGCAGCGAGGCGGCGGCATGAGCCAGTTTTTCCAGATCCATCCGGTGACGCCCCAGCCGCGTCTGATTCGCCAGGCGGTAGAGTTGCTGCGCCAGGGCGCGGTGGTCGTCTATCCGACCGATTCGGCCTATGCGCTGGGTTGCCACCTGGAAGACAAGAAGGCGATGGAGCGTATCCGTCATATCCGCCGGGTGGATGACAAGCACAACTTCACCCTGATCTGCGCCGACCTCTCCCAGATCAGTGCCTATGCCAAGCTGACCAACAATACCCTGTTCCGGATTCTCAACAGCTACACCCCGGGCCCGTACACCTTTATTCTCAACGCCACCGGCGAGGTGCCACGCCGCCTGCTGCATCCCAAGCGGCGCACCATCGGGATTCGCATCCCCGACAACCCCATTGCCCAGGCGCTGGTGGCCGAGCTGGGCGAGCCGATCATGAGCTCGACGCTGATCCTGCCCGGCGAAGAGATGCCCATGACCGATCCGGAGGAGATTCGCGAGCAGCTGGAGCACCAGGTGGACCTGGTTATCGACGGTGGCCATTGTGGCTTCGAACCCAGCACGGTGGTCGATATGACCGACGAGCTTCCCCGGGTGATCCGCCAGGGCAAGGGCGATCCGTCGCCATTCGAGACCACCTGAATAACCCCGATTTGCCCGCCGCGGGGGCCAACAGGGTATAATGCCCGGCCTGTTCAGCCGCTGGCCGGTGCGACAGAACCATGATAATGATGATAATCCCCGTGGCCGGCGACGGCCCGACCATAAGTATGGCTGTGCCCCAGGCATGACCCGCGATTTTCTATTCTGGAGCCCGAATTGACTGCCTTGCCCAATCAGAAACAACGTGTGCTGTCCGGCATGCGGCCGACCGGCGCCCTGCACCTGGGCCATTACCATGGTGTACTGAAAAACTGGATCAAACTGCAGCACGAGTACGAGTGCTTTTTCTTCGTTGCCGACTGGCATGCCCTGACCACCCATTACGAGGATCCGCAGATCATCGAGCAGAGTGTCTGGGAGATGGTCATCGACTGGCTCTCGGTGGGCGTCAATCCCGGCTCCGCGACCCTGTTCATTCAGTCCCGGGTGCCGGAACATGCCGAACTGCATCTGCTGCTGTCGATGATTACCCCGCTGGGCTGGCTGGAGCGGGTTCCGAGCTTCAAGGACCAGCAGGAGAAACTGCGTGAGCGGGACCTGGCCACCTACGGTTTTCTGGGCTATCCACTGCTGCAAAGCGCCGACATCCTGATGTACAAGGCCGGTCTGGTGCCGGTGGGCGAGGACCAGGTGGCCCACGTGGAGCTGACCCGCGAGGTGGCGCGCCGGTTTAACCATTTATATGGTCGCGAGCCGGGCTTCGAGGAGAAGGTTGAGGTGGCGATCAAGAAAATGGGCAAGAAAAACGCCAAGCTCTACCAGGAGCTGCGGCGTCGTTTTCAGGAGCAGGGCGATGACGAGGCGCTGCACACCGCCCAGGCGCTGCTCGACGATCAGCAGAACATTACCCTGGGCGATAAGGAGCGGTTGTTCGGTTATCTGGAAGGCAGTGGCCGGATTATCCTGCCCGAGCCCGACAGCCTGTTGACCCCGGCACCGAAGATGCCCGGTCTGGATGGACAGAAAATGTCCAAGTCCTATCACAATACCCTCTCGTTACGTGAAGATCCCGCCGAGGTCGAGAAAAAACTGCGCACCATGCCGACCGATCCGGCCCGCGTGCGGCGTAGCGATCCGGGCGATCCAGAAAAATGCCCGGTCTGGAAACTGCATCAGGTATACTCCCCGGACGAGGTGCGGGATTGGGTGCAGCAGGGGTGTACCAGCGCCGGTATCGGCTGCCTGGAATGCAAGGCCCCGGTGATCGATGCGGTCAAAGCAGAGCTGGAACCCATCCATGAACGCGCCATGGAATATCAACAGGATACGGGACTGGTGCGCAAGATTATCACCGAGGGCTGCGACAAGGCCCGGGATAACGCGCGCCAGACTCTGCAGGAAGTCCGGCAGGCTATGGGCCTGGAGTATCGCTGACACATGACCGACACCATCGAGCACCACGACAGCCAGGAAAAGCCCGAGCAGCAGGAGATGCCCTTCGCTGTGGTGCAGGGTACGCCGATGACGGCGCTGCCCAAGGATCTCTATATTCCCCCCGATGCGCTGGAAGTGTTCCTGGCGGAGACCTTTGCCGGACCGCTGGATCTGCTGCTGTATCTGATCAAGCGCCAGAACCTGGATATTCTCGATTTGCCCATCGCGACCATCACCGCCCAGTACATGGAGTACGTGGAGCTGATGACCGAATTGCGGCTGGAGCTGGCCGCCGAGTATCTGGTGATGGCGGCCATGCTGGCCGAGATCAAATCGCGCATGCTGTTGCCGCGTCCGGTCAGCGACGAGGAAGAAGAGGGCGATCCACGCGCCGAGCTGGTGCGCCGCCTGCAGGAATACGAACGTTTCAAGAAAGCCGCCGAGGATATCGACGAGCTGCCGCGGGTCGGTCGCGATGTATTCCCCGCCGAGGTCAAGGCGCCCGATCTCAAGGTCGTACGTACCCCCCCGGATGTGGATATCAAGGATGTGCTGGCCGCGTTTACCGATGTGATGCGTCGTGCCTCCATGTATGAGCACCATCATATCCAGATGGAGCCCCTATCGGTGCGTGAGCGCATGTCGCGGGTGCTGGGCGCCGTCAAGAGCGACAGCTTTACCGAGTTCAGTGCGCTGTTTACCATCGAAGAGGGACGCAGCGGCGTAGTCGTGACACTGCTGGCGATTCTGGAGCTGCTCAAACAGCACCTGATCGAAATGGTCCAGACCGAAGTCTATGGACCGATTCATGTCAAAGCCAGACAAGCCGAGAATAACCCCGAGTAATCAGGAACAACCAGGGCCGAAATGATCCATGACTGAACAGGAACTCAAACGCATCATCGAATCCGTGCTGTTTGCCGCCGACGATCCGGTGAACCTCAACCAGTTACAGGGCGTGTTCAACGAAGACGACGCCCCTGAGCCTGATGCGATCAAGGCGGCGATTGCCGCTTTGCAGGAAGATTATGCCGATCACAGTCTGGAGTTGCGTCAGGTGGGCTCCGGTTACCGTTTTCAGGTTAAACAGGATTACGCCAACTGGGTCTCGAAACTGTGGGAGGAAAAACCGGCCCGGTATTCCCGCGCCATACTCGAAACCCTGGCGTTGATCGCCTATCGCCAGCCCATCACCCGCGGCGAGATCGAAGAGATCCGCGGCGTCAGTGTCAGCAGTCAGATCATCAAGACCCTGCAGGAACGCGAATGGGTCAAGGTCGTTGGCCATCGCGATGTGCCGGGCAAACCGGCGCTGTATGCCACCACGAAAGAATTTCTCGATTACTTCAATCTGCAAAGCCTGCAGGATCTGCCGCCGCTGGCCGAACTGCGCGATATCGATTCCATCAATGCCGAGCTGGACTGGGGTGAAAGCCAGCAGCAAGCCGACGCCGCGCAAACGGAGGCCTCCCCGGATGAACAGTTTGAAGCTGAACCGGATGAGTCGGCAGCAATGAATGACGCGGACGCTGACGCCGCTGACCAGGAAGTTGACGAAGCCACCTGGCATGAAGATGCTGAAGCTGAAGCTGAAGCCGAAGCCGAAGCCGAAGCCGAAGCCGAAGCCGAAGCCGAAGCCGAAGCCGAAGCCCAGAGCGACGCCGATGATGAGTCCGAAGAAACCGACGATGAAGAGAACCGCACGAGCCGGGTGCTGAGCGCCGAGCACTGACGCCCGATGGCCGAACGCGTACAAAAAGTCCTCGCCCAGGCGGGCTATGGTTCCCGCCGGGAGATCGAATCCTGGATCGAGCAGGGCCGCATTGAAATCAACGGCAAGCCGGCCCGGCTGGGTGACAAGGTGGAACCGAAGGATGAAATCCGGCTCAACGGCAAGCCGGTGCGCCGTACACTGGATCTCGCCCCGCGGCGTATCCTCGCCTATAACAAGCCCGAAGGCGAAATCTGCACCCGAGATGATCCCGAAGGTCGTCCCACGGTGTTCAAGAAACTGCCGCCGGTCAAAAACGGTCGCTGGATTATCGTCGGCCGCCTGGATATCAACTCTTCAGGCCTGATTCTGTTCACCACCGACGGTGACCTGGCCAACCGGCTGATGCACCCTTCCTATGAAATCGAGCGCGAATACGCCGTGCGCGTGCTGGGCGAACTGTCCGATGACCATTACCGGCAACTGCGCGAAGGCGTGCAACTGGATGACGGCCCGGCCCGGTTCGATGACATCGTCGACGGAGGCGGGCAGGGCGTGAACCACTGGTATTACGTGTTACTGCACGAAGGGCGCAACCGCGAGGTCCGACGCCTGTTCGACGCCATCGGTGTGACCGTGAACCGCCTGATCCGCACCCGCTTCGGTAACCTGTTTCTGCCCCGCAACCTGCCGCAGGGGCAATGGCGCGAACTCGGCGAGAAGGATATCAACCACGTCCTGGCCATGGTCGGCATGGACGAAGCCCTGCCCGACGCCTCCCGCCCGGCCAAAAAGAAAACCGGCAAGAAAACGTCCCGCAAAAAACAGACCCGAAAAAAGACCTCGCGACGAACCAGCCAGTAATTCCTTTTTCTGGCTCACTGGGAAGCAACGCAGAGGTCGCTGAGGCGCGGAGACGCAGAGTTTGAATTGTGTCTGGTACTGGCGGGCGTGATGGATTTGAACAAGGATTCACCTGCCAGGGTGAATCCTTTATAAAAATCATTTTCTCC
>NZ_JAVLAZ010000074.1:1608-3422 GCF_031581315.1 Thiohalophilus sp. | reverse complement strand
GCGACTCTGCGCCTCCGCGACCTCCGCGTTATTCTCCGGCCATATTTGAAAAGCGATACAGGTTAAATGAACCCCGTAGGGGCACCTGCGGGACGCCGCCGTCCGTAAACCACTCTTTTTCTATCTACTGGGAAGCAACGCAGAGCTCACTGAGTCGCGGAGACGCAGAGTTTGAATTGTCTGGTACTGTCGGGCGCGCTGAATTTGAACAAGGATTCACCTGCCAGGGTGAATCCTTTATAAAAATCATTTTCTCCGCGACTCTGCGCCTCCGCGACCTCCGCGTTATTCTCCGGCCATATTTGAAAAGCGGTACAGGTTAAATGAAACACCGATCGAACTATCCGGGTGTTGATGTTCCTCGTCACTCGTCACCCGGCCCTCGTACCTCGCCCGAAGGGCGTCAGCTTGCTTGCTTGATCTGGTGCTTGGAGCGCAGGGTGTAGGGCTTGAGTTCGGGGGGGAGTTCGATGTATTCGCTCAGCAGGATGACGACCTTGCGTTTGTCACCGGCGCCGATCTGTTTAAGTTTGTCGACGACTTTCTTGTCTTCCATTGCCGCGTTGAAATCACGCAGGATATAAATCCCGAAATGGGGTGTGTTCTCGATATGATCGAGCAACTCCAGTGGGGTACGGGTGCGGGGAATGGTGATGTGGGCGGCTCCCAGACGATGCATGCCTTCATCCGGCAGGTGCATGTAAAAGGCCTTGTTGCTGAAGCGGCTGAGCTGGGTAAACAGTTCGCTGACCCGATCGGTATCGTAGGTTTCGATGCTGACCAGCTTGAAGCGGCTGTCGAGGACTTTTTCCAGTTGTTGCAGGTAATTCATTTGAGTTGCTGCCCGGGCCGGATTTGCTTACCAGTATAGCCGCTTTCCCCTGTGGCGACAGCACCCGGGTGTGACGGTGTTCATATTCCGGCGATCAGCTAACTTCACTCTGTTTGGCCGGCGTTGTAAAGAAGGAGACAACCCGGTTGCGGCCGGATTTTTTGGCTTCATACATGGCATGGTCGGCCTTGTCGAACAGGGATTTGCTGTCATCCTTGCGGCCGAGGCTGGCCACCCCGAAACTGGCGGTAACCGGAATATTCAACCCGTCACTGCTGAAGATGGTCCGGTTGACCGCTTCGCGAAGGCGTTGGGCAACGAGTTCGGCACCCTGAGGATCGGTGTTGCTTAACAGGATGACGAATTCCTCGCCGCCGTAACGATAGACAATATCGCTGCTGCGCATGTTCAGCATCAGGGTTTCGGCAAAGATGCGCAGCACATCGTCGCCCACCGCATGGCCATGCTCGTCGTTGATCAGCTTGAAGTTGTCCAGGTCGGTGACCACCAGGGACAGAGGGCTCTGGTTACGATGAGCGAGGTCGACCTCGCGCGCCAGGCTGGAGTCGAAGGCGGACCGGTTGTGTACGCCGGTTAACTGATCGAAATGGGCGGCATGCAGGGCCCGCTGGTACCAGATACCGTTGCGCAGGGGATAAATCAGCTGGCAGAGCAGGTTTTCGATCTTCTGCAGTTCCTCCTCCGCAAACCGCTGGCGGCGGGTGAAAACCAGCTCACCGAGGAATTCACCGGCAAGTTTTAGCCGGTAGGCACAACTGTGCCGCTTGCGGTTACCCTGCTCGAATTCAAGTGCCAGCGCATCATAACTGTAATGGACGCTGTCAAAATCGACCCGCAGGCGCGCATTGTCGAGAAAATGCCCGAGTATCTGGTTGATTTCCAGGGTTGTTTGCAGCAGGCCCGCCAGTTCCAGCGTCTGTTGCAGGTCAGTCGGCGCAATGCCAAGCTGGTCCTGGCCGAG
>NZ_JAVLAZ010000074.1:0-1508 GCF_031581315.1 Thiohalophilus sp. | reverse complement strand
GAAGGGATGAACAATCCGGGCTATCACGAGAAACCGGCCTGGTTCAAAAACTCGTTTCTGGATATTCGCGAAGACATCGAAGAGGCCGCGCAGGAGGACAAGCGGTTAATGCTCTATTTTTATCAGGACGGCTGTCCTTACTGCGCGAAACTCTTGCAGGACAATTTCGGCCAGAAGGAGATTGCCGAAATGACCCGGGAAAACTTCGATGTGATCGCCATTAACATGTGGGGCGATCGGGAAGTGACCGACCTGAATGGCAACATGCTCACCGAAAAGAAATTTGCCGAGAACCTGAAAGTCATGTTTACCCCGACGCTGCTGATGATGGATGAAAACGGCAAGGTTGCCCTGCGCGTCAATGGCTATTATGCGCCTGACAAGTTCATGGCAGCGCTGGAATATGTCAGCGAGAAAAAAGAAAACCAGCTGAGCTTTCGTGAATACTACAAGCAACAGGGCGGCGAGAAAGCCAGCGGAAAATTGCACCAGGCCGAATTCCTGAAGGATCCGCCCTATAATCTGCAAAAACTTTCCAGCAAAGACAAACCCTTGCTGCTGATGTTCGAGCAAAAAGAGTGCAAGGCCTGTGACGAGTTACATGGCGATATCTATCCACGCGAGGCGACCCGCGAGCAGTTGAACCGTTTCGACGTGGTACGCCTGGATATGTGGAGCGACCAAAAAGTCGTCGGACCCGACGGCAAGACCACCACAGCCAAAGAGCTGGCCGGGAAACTGGACATCAAATACGCCCCGACGCTGGTGTTCTTCGATACCGACGGCAAGGAAGTATTCCGCGCCGAGGCCTATCTGCGCGCCTTCCACGTGCAATCAGTCATGGACTACGTGGCGTCCGGTGCCTACAAGGAACAGCCCAACTTCCAGCGCTACATCTCCGCCCGCGCCGATAAACTCGAAGAACAGGGCGTGCATGTTGACCTCTGGGAATAAAAACAGGGGCTAGATACTAGTTGCTAGGACCTAGTGGTAGGCCGGACATAGCGCAGCTGTGTCCGGCAACTTGCGGAATGCCCGATACCGCTTCGCTTTATCGGGCCTACGACTTTCATACGTTCTGGAAATCAACGCGGAGGGCGCGGAGACGCAGAGACGCGGAGTAAAAATGAACCAGATAAACACAAAACCCCGGCATTGCGACAATGGCCGGGGTTTTTGTTTTGAATATTATTTTCTTTGCGCCTCCGCGAACTCCGCGTTTAAATCCTCAACCTCAAGTGGTAGGCCGGACATAGCGCAGCGGTGTCCGGCAACTTGCAGAATGCCCGATACCGCTTCGCTTTATCGGGCCTACGAGTTTCACACGTTCTGGAAATCAACGCGGAGGGCGCGGAGACGCGGAGTAAAAATGAACCAGATAAACATAAAACCCCGGCATTGCGACAATGGCCGGGGTTTTTATTTTAATCTTATTTTCTTTGCGCCTCCGCGCCTCCGCGCCTCCGCGAACTCCGCGTTTAAATCCTCAACCTCAAGAAATGGCATCT
>NZ_JAVLAZ010000169.1:0-2288 GCF_031581315.1 Thiohalophilus sp. | reverse complement strand
GATGGCCCGCAACAAGAGGATATCGCCGGTCTCGTTAACCCTGCAAACTACGACATTCAGGCTGAATTTACTTCGTGTCTTCGCGCCTTCGTGATTCGCCAGTCGTTGGCCAGGTTGCGCGCATCGCTACCTGGCGTCCCTGCTTTGGTTCGAGGTTGTGTCACGTAGGCTATCGCCAACGTGACCTACGCTACTAGCGGCCGGTAATCACAGTATTGCGGATTTCTTTTCTTCGTGTCTTCGCGCCTTCGTGGTTGGCGCTTTTCAGGACGCTGCTTTGGCCTTTTTGGTTTCGTCGTGGTTGGGGTAGTTCAGTTTCAGCACTTTGAGCGCATCGTCGGCGAGATCGTTCATTTCCAGTTGCCGGTAGGCGTGCACCATGATGCCCAGGGCCTCGGGGACTTCGGAGGTTTGCTGGTAATTTTCCACCACATATTTGGCGCGGTTGGCCGCCGCGACCAGGGCGTCGCGTTTCAGGTAATAGCGGGCCACATGCATTTCATGTTCGGCCAGCGCATCGCGCAGGGCATACATGCGGGCAACAGCATCTTCGGTATACTGGCTGTTGGGAAATTTTTCCACCAGTTCGGCGAAATGACGAAACGCCTCGCGTGAGGGACGGGGATCCCGCTCGGTCATGTCCTGATCGAACCAGCGGTTGAGCAGGGACGGTTCCAGTCGAAAGCTGGACAGGCCGCGCATGTAATAGGCGTAGTCCACATGTTGATGGTTGGGATGCAGTTTGATGAAACGATCGGCGGACAGGATGGCGGTCTCTGTTTCGCCGAACTTGTAATAGGCGTAGATGATCTCCAGCTGGGCCCGCTCGGCATAGGGGCCATAGGGAAAGCGTGACTCCAGCCGTTCATACAGGTTGATGGCGCTTTCGTAATTTTTGTTCTCCAGCTCGCTGTGGGCTTCCTCGTACAATTCTTCCACGGTCATGCCCGCGGTGGGATCATCGGCGTCCGGCGAGGAACCGCATCCGGAGAGTAACAGCAGGGGCAGGAGCAAAAGCAGGTAACGGGCGCGCATGATGATTCCGGTAAGGTGAGTGTGAATTTGTAGTACGATCCTGTTTCAGACTGCCATTATACCCGCAAACAGGCCGATGACGACACAATCGACAGAACTTCTCAGTGGCGAGATCCCCGACAGCCTGGCCGGCCAGCGGCTCGATCAGGCCCTGGCGCAGCTGTTTTCCCAGTACTCCCGCTCCCGCCTGCAGCATTGGCTGAAGCAGGGGTGTGTCCGGGTCGACGGTCGCCAGATGCGGGCGCGGGACAAGGTGTTCGGTGGGGAGCAGATCGAGATCGAGGCGGTCCACGAGCCCCAGGGAGAATGGCAGGCCGAGCCGATCGAACTGGATATCGTGTTCGAAGACGAGGCCCTGATCGTGCTGAATAAGCCGGCCGGGCTGGTCGTTCACCCCGCAGCCGGCAATCCCGAGGGAACCATGCTCAACGCCCTGTTGCACCACGATCCGGGCCTGGCCAATGTGCCGCGCGCCGGCATCGTGCATCGCCTGGACAAGGAAACCACCGGGTTACTGGTGGTGGCCCGCACTCTGGAATCCCAGAAACAGCTGGTGGAACAGCTCCAGGCGCGCCGTTTTCTGCGCGAATACCAGGCGGTAGCCAATGGCGTCCTGACCGCGGGGGGCACGGTGGAGGCGCCGATTGGCCGCCATCCGACCCAGCGCAAACGCATGGCGGTCGTCCAGAACGGTAAGCCGGCCATCACCCATTACCGGGTCGCGCAGCGCTTTCGGGCCCATACCTGGCTGCGGGCCACCCTGGAGACCGGGCGCACCCACCAGATTCGCGTGCACATGGCGCACATTCACCATCCGCTGGTGGGCGACCCGACCTACGGCGGTCGCCTGCGCCTTCCCAAGGGGGCGAACGAGGCGCTGATCGAAACCCTGCGCGGCTTCAGGCGCCAGGCCCTGCACGCCAGCAAACTGGGACTGCAACACCCGCTCAGCGGCGAGATGATGCAGTGGGAACAGCCGCTGCCAACGGATATGGCCAATCTGATTGCGGCCTTGCAACAGGACCTGACAGCGCAGGGGAGCTCATGAACCGCGAACGCTTTGTCACGCCCCACTGGCCGGCCCCTTCAGCGGTGCGGGCCGGGACCAGCTGCCGCCAGGGTGGGGTGAGTGCGCCGCCTTACGATTCGCTCAATCCCGCCTCCCATGTGGGTGATGATCCGGCCGCGGTGGCTACCAACCGGGCCCGACTGGGATTGCCGGCCGAGCCGGGCTGGCTGCAACAGGTCCATGG
>NZ_JAVLAZ010000008.1:41358-48310 GCF_031581315.1 Thiohalophilus sp. | reverse complement strand
TCCCACTACATGCCGTGCCCGGCCAACGTGGCGGAAGAAGTCATCAAGGAAGCCAAGGAACGCAACGCCAAATAAAACGGGTGTGCTACCGCTAAAAAAGGGGCCTTCAGGCCCCTTTTTTTGTGCCTGTGTATTATTCGGCCCGACTGCGGCAGGTTTGATCTGGATCAGAATCCGGCCAACGGGGTTGGGTATGATCGGCCGTGTTAGCCAAATCAAGTCATCCAAGCCTGTTGCCACGCCTCTCGGCGTGGCATTTTTTCCGGAGGTCGTCATGTCCCAGCTTGCCGCAAATACAACAGAGGACCTGGTACAGTGGTCCGATGAATTGAGTGTCGGTATCGAGGAGATCGATAATCAGCACCGCATCCTGGTGGATCTGTTAAACGAACTGCATCGGGCCATCGTCGAGCATCGCGGTTCGGAAGCAGCGCATCGGATTCTGGCCGAGTTGCTGGAATATACCCGTATTCATTTCGCGGTAGAAGAGAGCCTGATGCGCATCCTTGGCTATCCTGATTATGAAGAACACAAGCATCATCATGAGCTGTTGATCAATGAAGTGCAGGAGTTGAGCCAGAAGCTGGAGGCGGGCAAGAAATCCGTCAACTTCGAGCTGCTGCATTTTCTGAAGATGTGGCTGACCAAACATATTATGGAAGAGGATCGGCAATACACCTCCCACTTTCTCGCCAAGGGCGTTCAGCAAAGTTATGAAAAGCGCTCCTGGGTCGGCAAGTTCTGGGACTCCCTGCATCACAAGTAATTCCGCCGTCGCTTCGCTTTAGCCAAATAACGCCGGTCCCTGTTTGACAGGCACGGTTCCCGTGACTTGAATGCGGTTCCGGCGTCACTATTATATTCCCGATATTGAAAACCTTTCTGTCGCCCGGTGGTCCAATTCGGCGACATAATGTTGTTTAACATGAGGGAAGGAACGTGAAACGAATCGCGCTGTTTCTGGCGACCAACCTGGCGATTATTGTCGTTCTGGGTATAACCCTGCGCCTGCTGGGTGTGGAACGAATTCTCGATGAACAGGGGGTGGGGCTGGATTACCAGGCACTGCTGATTTTTGCCGCTGTTATCGGTTTCGGCGGCTCGTTGATTTCGCTGGCCATTTCCAAGTGGACGGCCAAGCGTCTGACCGGGGCGCAGGTGATCGAACAGCCGCGCAATGCCACCGAGCAATGGCTGGTCGAGACCGTACGTGAACAGTCCCGGCGCGCCGGTATCGGTATGCCGGATGTAGCGATCTATCAATCCGGGGACATTAACGCCTTCGCCACCGGCGCGCGGCGTAACAGTGCCCTGGTGGCGGTTAGTACCGGCCTGCTGAACAGCATGAGTCGGGACGAGGCCGAAGCCGTGCTGGGGCATGAAGTCAGCCATGTCGCCAACGGCGATATGATCACCCTGGCATTGATCCAGGGGGTGGTGAACACGTTTGTGATTTTCCTCTCACGGGTTATCGGACATCTGGTCGACCGATTGGTGTTCCGGGTCGAGCGGGGACATGGTCCGGCGTTCTGGATCACCGCTATCGTGGCCGAGATTATCCTGGGCATTCTGGCCAGTATCATCGTCATGTGGTTCAGTCGCCGACGTGAATTTCGCGCCGATGTCGGAGGTGCCGAGCTGGCCGGGCGGCAAAAAATGATCCGCGCGCTGGAAGCTTTGCAATACAGTGTCGATCGGCCTCATCTGCCCGATCAACTGGCGGCGTTCGGGATTTCGGGTAAAATCGGGCGGGGTCTCTCGCGTTTGTTTATGTCCCATCCTCCGCTGGGCGAACGCATTGCCGCGTTGAAGGCGGGCCAGTAATATCCCCGCTCGTAGACGGAGAGGCTGGAATAATATTTTTTTCAGTATGCGGCTCGCGTTCTCTTGTGAATAAAGTCCTATAACATCTGCTGAAGCAGAACCTGGACCAGATTGGAGCGAGTGATAATGCCGTTGACCTGTTCCTGATCGTCAGTAACGATAACCCGCTTGATGTGATGTTTTTTCATCTGTTCGATGACATCATCCAGCGTCTGGTTTTCTTGAATACTCACGACCCGGGTAACCATGATATCGCTGACCCGGGAAGGCATGTCGGCGGTGCGCGGCGGATGCCGGAACAGGTTCTCCAGGGTCTGCCAGACACTGTGCGTGGGATGGTGACAGGGTATCCCCATGGCACAGAGAAAATCCGCCTCGGTCACTACGCCGACCAGCTTGCCGTCATTGTCAGTGACCGGCAGCCCGCTGATGCGTTTTTCCACCAGAATGCGGGCTGCATCAGAAAGGGAGGTGTCGGGTGTGACAGTCATGATGTCCGACGTCATGATTTCGCGCACGGTCAGATGTCCGGACTCACGCAGGCGGGCATGTTTCTCGGCGATTTTATCCAGTTGCATCAGATCCTCCAGGGTAATGTCGAGATAGGTATCGAACTCCCTGAGGGCTTTTTGAAAGTCCTCTCGGCGCAGATCCCGATGTGAGGGTTTACTCATGAGGCACCTCCGGCAACGTGATTGGTCAGCAGGTTGACCAGCTTTTGTTGTTTATTTCCAACCAGGTCCGCGAGCGTATATTGATCAAGCTGGTGAAAAAACGCGTGTTGTGCCTCATCCAGCGCCTGGTTCAGGGTACAGGCCGGACGAATCGGACAGGGTGGCTCGGAACAATTGATCAGGGGGGCCTCCCCTTCCAGGCGGCGTACCAGCATACCAACGTTGATCTCTGCCGGATCGCGAGCCAGCTGGATGCCGCCGGTTTTACCCCGATAGGTGATAATCATTTCACTGGCGACCAGTTCATTGATTACCTTCAACAGGTGATTGCGCGACATATCAAAAGCGCGGGCGACCTCGTTGATTGAAATGGTCCGTCCGGGGTGCAGAGACAGATAAATCAGCACGCGCAGGGCAAAATCGGTAAACCGTTTCAGGTGCATGGCGTTGCATCGCTGTGAAGTATGTAGTATTAAATTTACTATATAAAACTGAAAGTGTCACATCGCGACAGCCGGCAATGTTGCCAGGTAACATCAATCCAGGGCCATAAGTGTGATTAAAAGCTTTTGATTTTGCCGGGAGAGGGCCGCCGAGAAAGACCTTAAAATATTGGAGTATTCATGAGCGGATGTTGTGACAGCGATTGTGCCGTGCAACCGGTACAACAGCGCCAGCGAAACACCCTGTGGGCGGTACTGGTGATCAATGCGCTGATGTTCGCGGTCATCGTGATCGCGGCCCTGTATGCCCGTTCCAGTGCCCTGCTGGCGGACAGTCTGGATAACCTGGGCGATGCCCTGACTTATGCACTGAGCCTGTATGCCGTATCGCGCGGGGCGACGGCCAAGGCCCGGGTCGCGCTGTTCAAGGGAATCCTGATCCTGCTGGCGGCCTGTGCGGTGGCCGGTCAGATTGTTTACCGGTTGCTTGAACCCGGCGTGCCGGTGTTCGAGTTGATGGGCGCTTTCAGTCTGCTTGCTCTGCTGGCCAACAGTTTCTGTCTCTATCTGTTGTGGCGACACCGACATGAAGACGTGAACATGAGTTCGGTCTGGGAATGCTCGCGTAACGATATCGCCGCCAATATCTCGGTGTTTCTGGCCGCAGGCGGCGTCTGGTTGACCGGCTCGGGCTGGCCGGACATCGTCGTTGCCTCGGCGCTGGTGGTGTTGTTACTGCGCTCCGCCTTACGGGTCATTCGCTCGGCACTGAGCGAGCTACAGTACGGTGCGTCGCGGTGAAAAAGGTCAGTGAGTCCTGGCTCACCGTTGTGTAGCAAACAATCCTGTCTAAACAGACGTTGGGAATGCTTGAACGTTCTGACTTTAATCGGTGCTGCCGTGCTTTCCCTGACACACCGTGAATACCGCCTTGTGGTTTCGACAACCTTATCCCCCTGTGGCCGATGGTCCTGAAAGGTACGCCAGCACCTTCTCATTCCGCTTCCGGTATTTCGGAACGCTGTATCATAGGCAAAAAAAAGCGGGCCGTAATTGGCCCGCAAAAGCACACTCAGGGGAGAGCGAGTATGAACAAGAAAGGATTCAGCCTATGTGGTGTCGATAACGATGACGCATTGATTGAAACTTCGCCTGTTGCTGCGGTGTCATTTGACGGTAGATCTTTTGTATCATGTCAGTCCGCTGGCGTGTCATGTCCGCTGCCAGACGAGATTGTTGTTCAATCAGCTGGTTGACCCGCGCGGCATCATAGTTATCACCGCTGGCGGCGGTGTACAGCTGGTGTCGAATGTTCCGCAGAGCCTGGCGTTTGTTCTGCAGTTCGCCACGTTGCCCGGCAACAATGTGTTTAATCTGTTCCCGCTGGGCCTGGCTCAGATCCAGCGTCTCCATCACCCGGTGCATGGGTTTTTCGTCGCGCCCGGGCGAATTGTAGGCGGCCTGTTTGGCGCCTTTGTCACACACCTCACCACCAGTGGCCAGGGCCAGGGTACTGCCGCCGGCCAGCAGGCTGACGGCAATCACAGTGTTGACTGCAAAAGGTTTCATTTTCATGACCGATTCCTCGCGGGTTAATCCTCTGCGGACTGGCGTTGTGCCGTCATCCGATGTGCAGAGTATGGACAGGTTGATTGCAAGCTTGGGTCACGGGGGTGTAAAGGTGTGTAAAGGCCGGTAAATCCCGCACCTTGTGGCTGACTCTGTGGCAACATAACACCTGGTATAAATAACGGAATGACGGCATACATGAACCGGGTTTTGCTGATCGATGATGATACCGAGTTGACCGAGATGTTGAGCGACTATCTGAGTGCCGAGGATTTCACGGTGGAGGCCGTGTACGACGGTGAAGCGGGCGTCGAGGCCGCGTTGTCGGGGCAGCACGAGGTGGTGGTGCTGGACGTGATGCTGCCCCGGCTCAGTGGCGTCGAAGCCCTGCGCCGGATTCGCCAGCAATCGCGGGTGCCGGTATTGATGCTGACCGCCAAGGGCGACGATGTGGATCGTATCGTCGGTCTGGAGCTGGGGGCCGACGACTATCTGCCCAAGCCCTGTAACCCTCGTGAACTGGTCGCGCGACTGCGGGCCATCCTGCGGCGTACCGCTGCCACGGGGACGGCCACCGGGGGCGAGGATCGGGTGGTGGGGCGCATCAGTCTGCAACCGGGCCGGCGGGTGGCCTGCTGGGACGAGCAGCGTCTCGACCTGACCAGCACTGAATTCAATATCCTTGAGGCGCTCATGCGCCATGCCGGTCAGGTGGTGAGCAAGGCGGACCTTTCCAGTGAGGCGCTCGGGCGCGAGCTTGAGCGCTACGATCGCGGGCTGGATATGCATGTCAGCAACCTGCGGCGCAAGCTGGGAACCTTGTCCGACGGGCGCTCCCCCATCCAGACGGTGCGCGGTGTCGGTTTTCAACTGTTGCAGGACGACTGATGGGCCGCCTGTTCTGGAAAATCTTTCTGGGCTTCTGGCTGACGCTGGTGTTGATCGCCATCGGCGTCGGGCTGGCTGTGCATATTTATAATCAAAACCGGATCGAGGCGATCACCGATCTGGCGGCGGGACCGCGCGCCAGTTTCGTGGTCAACGCCACGGCGCTGGCGCTGGCCCAGGGCGGGCCGGAATCGGTGGAATCCCTGTTTCGCAGCTGGCCCGGGCAACGTTTGCCACTGGTGTTGATCGTCGATGAAGCGGGGCGGGATATTTTTAATCGCCCGGTGCCCAGTGTGGCGCTGGAGCGGGCTCGCGAGCAATTGCGCGGGGCGCAAATGCTTTCCGGCGTGCGCCGGGTGCTGGGCCATAATGGCCATGAATACGTCATTTTTATTCCCCGTCCCGGCCCCGAAGGCCTGCCACAGACGCCGTCGCGGCAGATGTCCCTGGGGTTCCAGCTGGTGGCGGCGTTGATCGCCAGTTTGCTGTTCAGCGCGGTCCTGGCCTGGTACCTGACTCGCCCGGTCCGTCACCTGCAGTCGGCCGCCAATCGGCTGGCCCGCGGCGAGCTGGCGACCCGGGTGATGCCACACATCGGCCGGCGTCGCGACGAGATTGCCGATCTGGGGCGCGATTTCGATCATATGGCGGCCCATCTTCAAACGCTGGTGTCAGCTCAGCAGCGGCTGCTGCACGATGTCTCGCATGAGCTGCGCTCGCCGCTGGCGCGCCTGCAGGTGGCGGTGGGACTGGGTCGTCAGCAGCCGGAGCGGTTGGCCGGCATGCTGGAGCGTATCGAACGGGAGACCGGCCGGCTGGACGAACTGGTCGGGGAGTTGCTGACGCTCTCCCGTCTCGAGGCGCATGTGGACCGGGAGCGGGACGAGTCGCTGGATCTGCCCGCACTGCTTGAGGAGGTGGTGGAGGACGCCCGCTTCGAGGCCGGGGCGACCGGGCGCCAGGTCAGCCTGTCGCTGAATGGCGAGGCGCAGCTCAGGGGCAAACCGGAGTTGTTGCGCCGGGCCTTTGAAAATGTCATTCGCAATGCCGTGCGTTATACCGCGCCGCAAACCGGCGTTGATGTCAGTGCCACGGTGCAGACGCAGAAGTTTGTCATTCGGGTCTGCGATCAGGGTCCGGGCGTGACAGCGGAAGCTCTGGAGCGGATTTTTGAACCGTTCGTGCGGGCCGACGGAGATGCCACCGGCGGGCGTGAAGGTTACGGACTGGGACTGGCCATCGCCCGGCGGGCGGTGATGGCTCACGGCGGTACGGTAGACGCGAGTAATCGTGAGGGGGGTGGGCTGTGTATCGAGCTTTCCTTGCCCCTGTCGAACAACACGGATGAGGGGAAACGTCCGACGGAGTGAGGCGCCACGGCATCACCCCGTCGGGACGTCCGGTTTACATGCCTTCCATTTGCAGATCCATTTCCACGGCCGCCAGGCCGGCTTCGGCGCATTTTTCATCGATCTCGCCGGAGGGGGCGCCGCTGACGCCGATGCCGCCCATGATGCTGCCACCGACGTTGATCGGGATCCCGCCGGCACTGAT
>NZ_JAVLAZ010000008.1:22195-41258 GCF_031581315.1 Thiohalophilus sp. | reverse complement strand
GCTGGCGTGATCAGGGACAGCCCCAGCAGCGTGGCAAACAGGGGTTTGATGTTCAGTTTCATGGACACAACTCCTCGTCGCTTTTTTGATGGTGAGTGAATGATTATTGGTGCGTACGTAGTAATACTGTAGACCATCGACAGCCCGAATAGTGCGATCCGATTCGGGTTAATCACCGGTGTGTAATTGTGCCTTTTTGATCAGGGTGCCTCGCTCAGAGAACGGAGAAAAGCCAGGTATTCCGGTTCGTCCCAGGGACGTCCACCAATGGCCTGATACTGCACCTGGCCCCGCGCATCCACCAGGTAGGTGGCGGGCAGGCCGCGCGGCTCCCAGGCCTCGGTCTGTTGACCGTCACGATCCATCAGGGGACGAATCGTCGGGGCGTGGGCGGCAAGAAACTGGAAGACCGTGTCTTCATCCTCGGCGGTGTTGACCAGCGCGATCTTCAGGCCTGCGTCCTGCAGTTTGTTCCACATGCGCTGGATGGCGGGCATCTCCTTGCGACAGGGACCGCACCAGCTGGCCCAGAAGTGAACGAATACCACCGAACCCTGTTGTGCCTCGAGCGAATACGGCTCGCCGTCCAGATCATGCAAGGTCAGTGAGGGTGCCGGGTAAGGATCGAGTTTGATGATCCCTTTGGGCAGGTCGGATTCCGCTGCCGGGCTTGTCACTGTCCATAACAGGACCGACAACAGTACCAGGGCGCGGATCATGGATTGTCGGCACATCGGAGATTCTCCAGTTTGACTTCGATCGGCTCGCCCTCGCGTTGCTCGCCGGTGTCGAACCGGGCGCTGAGGGTGAACGGCTGAGCCTCGCGCGGTAAAATGATGTTACCGCCTTCACGTTCGTCGGGCAGAAAGTCGAGCTGTTCCGGCAGCAGGGTCCAGCGGAAGGTCGACTGGTGGGCCAGCGGTATCCCCATCTTTTGCCAGCGCGCTTTCCAGTGATGGCGATCACGACGAACGAGGGGCCCGTCATTATTCGTAAACTGCCAGTGATTGAGATCCAGCCAGAGGATGTCGCGGCTTTTGTTCTCGATAAACACGGTAATAAAACACTGTTCGCGCAACAGGTCGATCATCGTATCGGAAAAGCCCCGGCCTTCGTAAAAGGCGGCGATCTGTTGCGGTGTGCGGGGGCTGAGATCCACGACCAGTTGATCGGATTCATAATCCGGCTCGGCCTGTATCGACACGGGCACTAAGAGCAATAGCAACAAGACACCGAGCCCGGCCGACCTGCCAGGGTTTCTTTCAAGCCTGCATGAAAGCATCAAGTGTTATCCGCCAGTTGGTAACCGTCCGCCGGACAATAGCACGGTAATGATCACCCGGTACAGACAGGAGCTGTTTCAGTGGCGGGCCAGAAACGCCTGCAATCCGCGTGTGTAGGTGAGGTAATCATTCAGCTGGGCGTCGTTATGGCCGCCGTTCAGAGCCAGCCACTGCCTGGGCGATGGGGCGAGCTGATACAGCTGTCGCCCCTGTTCGTACGGGGCAATCTCATCCTCTCTGGCGTGTACGATCAGCACCGGACAGTTCAGGTTGGTGATGCGCTGGCGGTTATCAAACCGATAACGGCTTAACCAGCGGACCGGCAACCAGCCGTAATGGACCGCGGCCATGTCGGGAATCGAGGTGAAGGCCGATTCGATGATCAGGGCGCGGGGAGTGTGTTGTTCGGCCAGGTATAACGCCACGGCGGCGCCCAGCGAACGGCCGCTGAGAATAATCTGCCCGGGCGCCAGCTGGCGTTCTTCGCGCAGATAGCGCCAGGCCGCCTCGGCATCGGCAAACAGGCCCTGTTCCGAGGGTTTGCCCCCGCTTTGCCCGTAACCGCGGTAATCGATGATCAGCGTCTGGTAGCCAAGCTGGTGGAACAGGCGCAACGTCTGCAGCCGGTGGCTGATATTGCCGGCATTGCCGTGAAAAAACAGGATCGTCCCCTGCGGTTGCGGATGTTCCACCCACCAGCCATGCAGACGCACGCCATCATCGGTCTGCAGATGAACCGCCGCGTACGCCAGATCGACATCCGCCGGCGTGCGCACCAGCTGGCGCGAGGGCAGGTCGGGTAAAAACAAAAGATGAGGTTGATAGAAATAGACCGCGACCACCAGTAACAGATAGCCACCGGCCAGGGCCAGCAGCAATGTGCTCACGCCTCGCCACATGCCGCAGCCGAAGGGGTGTTACGCCGGGCTCGTGAAGCCACCCGATTCAGGTGTCCGGCTGTGCGCTGGGATCGTGGCTGGCCGCGTGTCGGGCCTTACGCCGGCCAAAGCCGGGCAGCCAGGATTGAACCCGCGCCAGGCCTTTTTCGCAGCGATCGACCAGTCCCAGACGCCGGTGCAGGAAGCGGCGGGTCTTGCTCTGGCCGGCGGAACTGTCGCTCATCCAGTACAGGAAGGTCTGCAGATAGAGGCCGGTCAGGCCCACTTCCTCGATAATCCGTTGCAGATGGGTGCTGTCCTGCAGGGCGGCCTCGCGGATCCACTGCACCGTGCGGCTGACGCGTAACAGCCCCTGCAGTTGCAGGTGCACATGCCCCGGTTCCAGTTTGTACAGCAGCATATCGCGGGAGACGGTCTTGTATTCGGCCAGTGTGTCGAGCCAGCGCATGATCAACAGATGCAGCCGCTCATGCAGCGTGAGTTCGCTGTAGCCCGGTGCCTGGGCCGCTTTTAACATGGCCTGATCGGCCCGGTCATACCAGGCTTCGACCAGATCGTCCTTCTGGGAAAAGTGACGATGAATCTCGTGCAGGGGAATGTCCAGTTCCCTGGCCACTTCATGTAAATGGAGTTTTTCCCAGGAGCGCTCATTGGCCAGACGCATGGCGGTGTCAAGAAGACTATCGGCGTCAACAGCTTGTTTTGTCATAGGGGCGACTCCGTGAAAACCTGCATCAAGCATAGCCAACAAAGGGGGAGGCTTTCAAAGGCGGGCAGGCCACATGACCAAACCCCGCCGGCCGGCGGGGTTTGCGACAGACAGTCTGTTCAGTGAATGTGGCGGGATTGACAGGCAGAGTTACTGGGGTACGACGTTGGTTGCCTGTGGGCCTTTGGGACCGTCCTCAACATCAAAACTGACACTTTGGCCTTCGGCCAGGGTCTTAAAGCCGTCACCCTGGATAGACCGAAAATGAACGAAGACATCGCCTTCGCCGTTGTCCTGGGCGATGAAGCCATAGCCCTTGCGATCATTGAACCACTTTACTTTACCTGTAGCCATTACAATTACCCTTCAAAAACGGAATCGGAGTTGACTGCAGGTCATTCAGACGGAACTATTTGGAGGCGTTCTGGGACCGACCAAAATACACCGCTGCCTTCTCTGCAGCTCATTTCAATGTACGACACTTTGTGCGCAAGTGCCACTGTGAGAAGCAGAAATATTCGATTTAGCCGGCAGTGGAGGTGGATTCTGTGGTAAACTATTTATATAGTTTGTCTGACTTCCCTCCGATTTACGATATTTTCGACCCGGCGGGATCAGGATTCGGCGCCACCAGCTGGCGACGCCGATCTCAAACCCGCCGTGGCATGACCTCTTCGGCCATTCCCCGCATACGTAATCTCGATCCTGTCACACTTTTCTATTCTGCCAGGCTCGATTTTTGGCATATATCTTTAATTTATAAGGCGAATTCCATGTCTTTTTCCAATCTCGGCCTCAATGCCGAGCTGTTGTCTGCTATTGCGGATCAGGGCTATAGCGCCCCGACCGACATTCAAACCCGTGCGATTCCGACGATCCTGGCCGGCCACGATATTCTTGCCGGCGCCCAGACCGGTACCGGCAAAACGGCGGCCTTTACCTTGCCCCTGTTGCAACGCCTGAGCGCGGCTAAACCGGCTTCCCGGCATATTCGTGTGCTGATGGTTGCCCCGACCCGCGAACTGGCCCAGCAGGTAGCCGATAGCGTGCGGACCTATGGCCGGCATCTACAGCTGCGCAGCACTGTGGTTTACGGTGGTATGCCTATTGGCAAACAAATCAAACAGTTGAAAGAGGGCGTGGATGTGCTGATCGCCACCCCCGGGCGCCTGCTGGATCTGGTCAACCGCCGCTCCGTGGACCTCTCCCACGTGGAGTCGGTGGTACTTGATGAGGCCGATCGCATGCTGGATATGGGCTTTTTGCCCGCTATCGAGCAGATCTTCAAGCTGATCCCGGCCGAGCGCCAGACCCTGTTACTGTCGGCCACGTTCTCTGACGCGATCAAGAAAATGTCCGCCCGTTTTCTCAATAAGCCGGAATATATCCAGGTGGCCGAAGCCAACAGCGCCTCACTGAACATTGACCAGTCCTTCTACTGGGTGGACAGCCCGCGCAAACGCGAGCTGCTCTCGCATATGATCGACGGCGGTGACTGGCAGCAGCTGCTGGTCTTCACCCGCACCAAGCGCGGCGCGGATCGGCTGGCCAAGCAACTGCAGGCCGATGGCGTGACTGCCACGGCGATTCACGGCGACAAAACCCAGAATGCCCGCACCCGGGCACTGCGTGATTTCAAACATAACAAGGTGACCGCACTGATTGCCACTGATGTGGCGGCACGCGGGCTGGATATCGATCATCTGCCGCTGGTGATTAATTTCGAGTTACCCGATAACCCGGAAGATTATCTGCATCGCATCGGGCGTACCGGTCGCGGTGGTAAAGCGGGTACGGCCATCTCCCTGGTCGGCTCCGATGAGCGCGGACGGGTGTCCTCTATCCAGCGCCTGCTCAAGACCAAGATTCCGGGCAAGACCATGACCGGTTTTGAACCGGCCGGTGGCGTGCGCGAAATCCGCGATGACGCACGCCCGCGCGGTAAACAGCCGATGGGTGCCAAACGGGGTGCTCCGGCACAGCCGAATCGTAACAAGCGTCGTTCCAGCGGCAGGGCGCAGAATCGTCACACCTGAGCGGGAGGGATTATGAAAACCCTATTTGTCACCAATTTAACCCCTGACACGCAGGAAGGCGATGTACAACAGCTGTTTGGCGAGTTTGGTACTGTAAGGGGGGTTAAAGTAGCCATGGATGTGTTCAGCGGCAATTGCCGCGGACATGCCACGGTGGACATGGAAGGCCATGAAGCCCGGGCTGCCATGGCCGGGTTGAACGGACGTGATTACAAGGGAAATTCACTGCGGGTCAGTGAAGAACGTAAACGCTTTAATAAAGGCAAGGGGCGCGGTCGCCGTTAGGCGCTGGTGCCCATCAGGCCGTGATGATGCGGCCTGCGAACCACCGAGGTGAAGCAGATGGATACAATGAATACAGTCGATCTGTCGGCTGGCCGTTATCTGGTCAAGGCCGTGGAGAAAACCGCCGCGCCGGATGGCTGTGACGGTAATAACTGGTATCGTTATGTGCTGGAGCGCAATGGCTCCACGCTGGTTGGACAAAGACGGGGCACATTGAACCAGGTAACCCGTTACGCCGAGGAACTGGCCGATGATGTCAATTCCCGCAGTGGCGGAAAAGGTCCTTCTCAGTGGTCCTCACGGAACAAGAAATAATCCTGCTCTGATATTCCCCTGAGCAGGCAAACAGCCGGCGCGCAGTGCAATACTGCGCGCCTGTCTGTTTAATCCAGTCTGAATCCGACCTTCAGCTTCACCTGATAATGGCCAATCTTACCCTCGACGACATGGCCGCGGGTTTCCACAACTTCAAACCAGTCCAGGTTATGCAGGCTTTTGCCGGCTTTGGCGATCGCATTTTCTATGGCATTGTCACTGCTCTTGCTGGATGAGCCGACCAGTTCGATGATTTTGTAAACATTATCCGACATTGAGATCTCCTGTGATACTTGTCCTGTAAGGAACATAGCAGTAGTGTTGTTAGAATAAAACTAATGATGTAACAGGTTGTACCATGAAATTACTGGTAGCCATCGGCGGCAACGCGCTGGTCAGTCCGGAACATGAAAGCGGCGGGCAGATCGATCAGGCGAAGATCGAGGCCGTGGCCGCGAGTCTGGTCGCGCTGGAGGAAGAACATTCGCTGATCATCACTCACGGTAACGGACCGCAGGTAGGCTGGCTGGCCATGCAGGAGATCGAGGCTAACATGTCGCTGGATTTGCTCGACGCCCAGAGCGAAGGGGTGATCGGCTATCGTCTCGCCCAGGCCATGGATAATTGTCGCCAGCGGGAACGCAGTCTCAGTTTACTGACCCGGGTGGTCGTGGATACCGATGATCCGGCGTTCAGCCACCCCGCCAAACCGGTCGGACCGGTGCTGGACGAGTCCCGCGCACAGCGGCTGGCCAGCCAGCAGGGCTGGCAATTTGCCGAAGTGGCCGGTGGCCGGCGTCGGGTGGTGGCCTCCCCCCAACCGGTCAGAGTCGTGGAAAGTGCCGCGATCAGTCAACTAATGAGCGCGGGTTACAGTGTAATCTGTGCCGGTGGAGGCGGTATTCCGGTCCTGGAACAACAGGGACAGTCCCGGGGTATCAGCGCTGTGATCGACAAGGATTACACCAGTGCCTTGCTGGCCGCTGAATTGAAACTGGACGTCCTGTTATTGTTGACCAATGTCGAAGCGTTGTATGACAACTGGAACCAACCCACTGCCCGGGCAGTGCGCCTTGCCGGTTGCGAGAGTCTGCGGGATCGGGGATTCCAGCAAGGCTCCATGGGTCCGAAGGTGGAAGCCGCCTGTCGTTTTGTTCGCGATGGCGGCGGTTTCGCGGGCATTGGCCGCCTGACCGAGGCACAGGCCATTCTTGAAGAGCGACGCGGAACCCGGATCGTTACCGATAATGTACCTGTAACGTGGTGGTAACGCAGCAAGTCCTCTTCAACTGATCTTTTTGACACAATACGCTAGGCTTGACTCATTACCGCACGCAACAGGTAAAAAATGATGACAGAGTTAACTGTTGAAGAACTGACTCCGCAACTAGCCTGGCAGCTGTTACAGGATGAGCCCAGGACCTTGCTGGTGGACGTGCGATCGCATATGGAGTTTCTGTTTATTGGTCATCCGGTCGGAGCGATCAATATTCCCTGGATCGATGAGCCGGACTGGACAGTGAACCCGAACTTTGTACGTGAATTGCGTCAGTTATTGCTGGGGGGACTGCCGCATGATGAATCCGGCAGTCAGGCAGTGCCGGTGGTGTTGATTTGTCGCAGCGGGCGACGTTCCCGCGAGGCCGGGGAGTTACTTTTGCAGGAAGGATTTTTGCGGGTCTATAACATCAGTGACGGATTTGAGGGCGAGCTGGATGAGCAGCATCATCGGAGTACCCTGGGCGGGTGGCGTTTTGCCGGTCTGCCGTGGGAGCAGTGTTGAGCCGTCATGAACAAAATTGTTGTTTATTCGATTGTTGAGTCACCCGGGCATCCTGATTTCTCCAGGTTTTACCACGAGCGGGGATGGGAAGAGGTGCGCCTGGACTCCATGCGCAAGGCCATCAGTCAGCTGCGCAAGCAGCCACCCGATCTAGTGGTGGCCGAATTTTTCTACGGCTACGGTAACAATTACGCCGGGATTAATATCAGCAACCTCGATGTGTTTTTGCATAGCCTGTTGAAGTATGCGCCCCAGGCCCGGGTTATCGTGATGGTGGAGAAGGCCGAACGCCCCTACGTGGACAAACTGGCCGAACTATTTGAGCTGGCGTCGATTCTGATCCAGCCGGTTAATGAGGCAAAAATGCAGGACGCGCTGGATAAACTGGCGATTAAATGACAGTGCCGTTTTGTCGCTCCGGCATCAGCCTGCCAGCATGTCATCACGTTGTCGGTACCAGCCGGTGATGCTGTAGCGCTCGCGACTGGCGGGGAGCACTTCATGATAGAAGCGCTCGCTTAGAAAGGTGACCAGGCGGCCGGCATAGGGGTAAATATCACGATACTGGTCCGGGTTATCGTTATCCAGATAGAGTCGCAGGGCACCGCCGTCACTGATCTGCCAGTCATGGTTCAGGTACAGGATACAACTGACCCGTCGGGTTCCCATGCCCCGAAACTGATCTTTATGCCGCAGGTAGCGTGTGCCTGGAGGATAAATTGCCATATGACCTTCGAAGCTGAACAGCCCGAGTAACAAATTCCGGTTGAGCTGCATGCGCAGTTTCTCCAGTGCCGACAGATAGACCGCCTGTGAGGGAGAACAGCTCGCCTGATCGAACCATAGCACCTTGTCGTTGCGAATCGCCGGTTGCAGTTCCCAGTTTTCACCCCGTCCCACCCCGGCATGACGAAAACAGCCTTCTTGCCAGGCCTGGCTCATCTCGTTACGCAGTTTCTCAATCTGAAGTGGCGTCAGATAATGATCCGTGACCGCATAGCCATTGCTGGCCAGTTGCGCTGCGATTCGCGATTCAGTGGAGACAAAATTGGTTAAATACTGAAGATTCATGAGGTCTCTGCCAGCATGGTCCGATCGGGATCGCTTCTGGCCGGGGCTGCGAACACAGCGCCGGGCGGGAAACTACGGGAAACCGGACGGGGAAGTCACAAGGGTATAGCGAGGTATTATTGGTCCATAATTCGCAACTGTCTACTATATTTTTATATGATCGTTCTACCCTAAGCCTGAGTGGGAGTATTTCGTGGTCAGTAGCGTTGGTCTGGCTAAATTCACTCCCACCGTTGCCGCTAGATTAGCCATGACTCACACAAAACAACCCCGTTCCTGTGGCCAGTGCGCCAACGGCGAAAGCCTCGGGTTTAAATTCAGCTTTGCCTTTCAGCCGATTGTCGATCTGACGCAGCGCCGGATTGTGTCCTACGAGGCTCTGGTTCGGGGTCCGGAGGGTGAGCCGGCTTCCTGGGTTCTGGATCAGCTGAATGATAGCAATCGTTACCGTTTCGATCAGACCTGTCGGGTGAAGGCCGTCAAGCTGGCCAGTGAGCTGGATCTGAAAGTAAATCTGAATATCAATTTCTTTCCCAACGCAGTGTATCAACCGGAAGTCTGTATCCGAACGACGCTGGAGGCGGCGAAAACCTACAACTTTCCCACGGATCAGATTGTGTTCGAGATCACGGAGGGGGAGAAGGTCGAGGATCATCAGCATTTGATCGATATCGTCAACGAATACCATCGTCTGGGTTTTAGCATGGCGATTGATGACTTTGGGGCCGGGTATTCAGGGCTGAACCTGCTGACCGAATACCAGCCCGATATCATCAAGCTGGATCGCCAGATTATTTCCGATATTCACCAGCAGCCTCCCAAGCAGGCCATTGTCGAAGGTATCGTGCATACTTGCGGCAAGCTGGGTATTGAACTGGTGGCCGAAGGGGTGGAAGAGGTCGAGGAGATCCGCTGGCTGCGGGATACCGGTATCCGTCTGTTCCAGGGTTTCTGGTTTGCCCGTCCGGCCTTTCAGGAACTGGTCATTATCGAGCCGAACAAGTTTGACCAGATCTGAATAAGCGTTCCGAATGTCCGAACATCTGGATTTTAATCGGAGCTGCCGCGCCTGCCAGGACACGCCGTGAATACGTCTTTGTATGCTTGACGACTACAACCCTGCGCCGACGGTCCTGGCAGGCGCGACTGTACCTCTTGCCTGTACGGATGTTCGGAACGTTTATTCAGATCCCGTCACTGCCTGCTTCAGTTCCCCGTGTTATGTGCCGAGTGATCCCTTGCCAGTAGCATATAAACCGCGGGCAGAATAAATAACGTAAACAGGGTACCGATCCCCAGCCCGGCGGCCACGGTCATGCCGATATGACTGCGGCTGACGGCGCCCGGGCCGGTAGCGATCAGCAGGGGCACCATCGCCACGATTAGCGCGATGGAGGTCATGATGATGGGACGCAGCCGGATGGTCGCGGCCTGTTCCACGGCCTGGCGACGGTTCAGGCCTTCTTTGATCTGCAGCTTGTTGGCAAACTCGACGATCAGGATACCGTTTTTGGCGACCACGCCGATCAGGGTAATTAATCCGACCCAGGTATAAATATTCATCGAGGCATTGGCCACACCGAGCATGATGAAGACCAGGGCGCCGGCAGTGGAGACGGGTACGGAGACCAGGATGATTACCGGATCGCGCCAGCTTTCAAACTGGGCGGCCAGTACCAGGTAGATAACCAGCATTGCCAGGAAGAAGGTCAGCATCAGGCTTCCGCCTTCTGCGGCATACTGGCGCGATTCGCCAAGGTAGTCATAACCAAAGCCCTGGGGTAACAATTCGCTGGCCTGGGATTCGAGATAATCCAGGGCCTGGCCCATAGTGATCCCCGGTGCCAGGTTGCCCTGGATCACCAGCGAATTGAGTTGCTGGAACTGGGTGCGGCTCGAGGGCTCGACGGTACGCTTCAGACTGGCAATACTCGACAGAGGCACCTGTTCGCCACTGGCAGTATGCAGGTAATAATCTTTGAGCATCTCGGCATCGAGACGAAACTCCCGTTCCACCTGTGGGATAACCCGGTAGCTACGACCCTCCATGCTAAAGCGGTTGATGTAGCCACCGCCCAGCAAGGTGCCAAGGTTACGGCCGATATCTCGCATGCTGATGCCCAGATCGGCGGCGCGGTCGCGATCGATCTGAACACTGATCGTGGGACGATCCAGCTCGACAGACTTCATCAAAAACAGAAAATTGCCGCTTTGCATGCCCCGGCCGATGATCTGGTTCGCCAGATTCACCATTTCGTCATACCCCCGGTCGGAGGTCAGCACAAACTGAACCGGCAGACCGCGACTGGCACCGGGGATACTGGGGCGCGGGAATACCCCGATCTGATAACCGGCAACCTGGTTCAGTTTTGCGTTAAGTTGCGGTTTGATTTGCATTTGTGAGCGCTCGCGTTGATCCTGCGACGCCATCTTGAAACCACCGAATACCGAGTCCTGGGTGCGACCCAGAATAAAGAAGCTGTCGGTGTATTCGGGGAAGGTTTCGAAGATTTCCTGGATCTGGTTCGAATAGGCCTTGTGATAATCCAGCGTGGCGGTGCGCGGGCCGGTGCCGTTGAAAAACAGGATGCTCTGATCCTCGGTTGGTGCCAGCTCGTGCTTGCTTTCGGTAAACATGAAGATGTTTGAGGCGAAGATGACTGCCCCTACCAGGATAGAGATCCAGACAGTATCCAGTGAGTTGTGCAATAGCCGCTGATAGTGATAGGAGAGCCAGTTAAAGAACTTCTCCACCTGTTGCTCGAATTTGCCCTCATTGCCGTGCGGTTTGAGGACGGCGGCGGATAAGACGGGTGATAGCGTCAGGGCGACAACCCCGGAGATCAATACCGCACCACTGAGCGTAAAGGCAAACTCGGTAAACAGGGTGCCGGTTAATCCCGTCTGAAAACCGATGGGCGCATACACCGCCAGCAAGGTGGTGGTCATGGCGATGATTGGCACCGCCAGTTCACGAGCACCTTTGAGCGCAGCGTCCAGTTTCTTCTCGCCCTCCTCGATGTGGCGATGAATGTTTTCCACCACGATGATGGCATCATCCACCACCAGGCCAATGGCCAGCACCATTGACAGCAGCGTCAGCAGGTTGAGCGAATAGCCCAGCGCCAGCATGACAAAGGCGGCGCCGATCAGTGACAGGGGCACGGCCACCGCCGGAATGATCGCAGCCCGGAACGAGCCCAGCGTCAGGTAAATGACCACCAGCACGATCAGCACGGCCTCGGCGATGGTCTTGTAGACCTCCTTGATGGAGTTCTTGATGAACTGGCTGGCGTCATAGGGAATCTTGACCTGGATCCCTTCGGGTAACTGTTGGCGCAGTTGTGGAATCAGGTTATTGACCCGATCGGCTACATCGATCGGGTTGGCGCCGGGGGCCGGTTCCACGGCGATGAAGGCGGCCGGAATCCCCTTGTACCAGGCGGTCGAGTCATAATTCTCCGCCCCCAGTTCTGTGCGGGCAATGTCCTGTAGCCGCACCAGCACCCTATTGTCGCTGCGTACTACCAGCTTGCGAAAATCCTCGGGTTCGCTGACATCCGTGGTGGCGGTCAGGTTCATGGCCACGTACTTGCCCTTGGTGGAGCCGATACCGGCCAGGTAGTTGTTGGCGCGCAGCACTTCGGCAACCTGTTCAGCGGTGATGCCATGGGCTGCCATGCGATCCGGGTCCAGCCAGATGCGCATGGCGAACTGTTCACCGAACAGGCGCGCCTTGGCGACCCCGGCAAGCGCCTGGATCTGTGGCTGGGTGACGCGTAGCACGTAATCGGTGATATGCGAGCGGGGCAGTGTGTCACTGAAGAAGGCGACATACATCAGGGCTGTGGAATCCCCGGTACTCGAATCGATAACCGGGTCTTCCACTTCGGCCGGCAGCACATTGCGCTTGCTGGCTACCTTGGCCTGGATTTCTGAAACTGCCGCATTAGGATCGTAGTCCAGCTCCATGTAGACTTCGATAGTCGATTGCCCCTGAGCGCTGGTCGAAGTGATGTAGTCGATGCCATTGGCTTCGGCGACGGCCTGTTGCAGGGGGGTAGTAACAAAACCTTTGACCAGCTCTGAACTGGCACCGGGATAGACCGTGGTAATGGTCACTACGGTATTTTTCATTTCCGGGTACTGGCGTACATCCAGCATGCCGAGTGAGCGCAGGCCGATCAGCAGTATCAGCAGACTGACGACCGTCGCGAGTACCGGACGGTGGATAAAAATATCGGTGAACTTCATTCGGTGTCGACCTTATCGTCGTCCAGCTCAACACTGTTGTCGATTTGCACTTTCATTCCATCGCGCAGTTTAACCAGTCCCGCGCGGACAATTTCCTGCCCGACCTCGACGTCACCGATAACAGCTACGCTCCCTTCGCGTACTTCGCCGGTTTCAATTTGCTGACGCTTGACGATGGTTTGACCCTGATCATTTTCATCAATGAGATAGATGAAATCGCCATAGGTGTTGTAACTGACCGCGGTGCGAGGAATCGTGAGCACGGTTTTATCTTCAGGCTCAAGGGTTTTGACCTTGGCAAACATCCCCGGCTGCAGCCGGCCTTTGGGATTTGCCAGCGTGGCGCGCAGTTTGATGGTGCGGGTGCCGACATCCACGCCCGAGTCGATGGCGCTGATTTGTCCGCTGAAAGATTCACCTGGAAAGGCGTCGACCCGTACGTGAATTTCCTGGTCGGTACTCAGGCGTGGAAGATAACGCTCCGGCAGGGTGTAATCCACATAAATCGGGTCCAGTGCCTGCAGCATGACAATGGGCTGGCCCGGTTCCAGGTACTGGCCGAGGTTGACCTGACGAATACCCAGTCGTCCACTGAACGGCGCGCGAATAGCTTTGCGCCGGATGGTGGCTTCCTGTTGCTTGACCCGGGCAGTGGCGGCATCAAAAGACGCGCGGGCTTCGTCATATTCGGATTGCGACATGACCTGGCGCCTGAGCAGGTCTTTGGCGCGGTTGAACTTGATCTCTGCCAGGCGGCGCTCGGCGCGCAGGGCATCCAGCGCGGCCTGATCGACGGCATCATCCAGCTGCAGTAACACGTCACCCTGTTCGATATGGCTGCCGGATTCAAACTGAATCGCGCTGATTTGTCCGGCAACTTCAGTCGTTACCGCAGTGCCATTAATGGCAACCAGGCTGCCGACGGAATTGAGCATCGGGCGCCAGCGCTTTTCACGAACTTCGGCGGAGGCAATGGTGGCCGGTGGCTGAGGTTGGGCCATCATGGCGGCTTGCTGGACATTTTGCCAGTACTTGGTGCCGAAAATGGCGGCCAGAAACAGAACCAGGATCACAACGGCCAGAATTAAACGTTTACGCATAATGATTTTCCAGTGACATCCAGAGGACCGGGCAAGCGCCCAGTATAAAGCCCGACAGAGGCACAATACTAATGGTGCGAGGGCGGGATCGCAATTGTTGACCCAATCGTAACCGCTACACTCTCAGTGGTGGTCGATGCCACACTCTACCCGGAGTTTTGTGTTCCGATCGACGAAAAAGGGCGTTTTTTCAGGGTTTCCCCTGATACCCGATTGGATGGCAACAACGCACAATATTTGACGGGTAGCATGCCCGGCACAACGGCGACTGTAGAAATAGTATGGGAATTACCGATTCAATGAAAGGCAACCCGCGACTTCGGCCAATTACCCGCCTATACCTGTTAATCCTGGTAGTCTGGTTCTTTTTCGTGGCAGTGTTGATCGGCTTTATTATCGACAGCGAGGTCAATAAGTACCGGCAACAGTTTCAACGTAGCGGTGATGCCCTATACGATCAGCTGGGCAGCAAGGTGGAGATCAACGAAGCAGTGATAGAAGGTTTTGCCAGCCTGCTGGCGAGCCGTTCCCGACATGAGTGGGAACAGCTGCGTCATTATGCCCGGCGCATGATCAAGCGTTATCCGCATATTCATACTTTTGAGGTGGCCCGACACGTCAGATTGAATGAATTATCCCATTTCGTGGCCGAGATGCGTCGTAATGTCGAGCCTGATTTCCGCATTGCCGACTTTGATTTCAACGATCGCCGTCAATGGAGGAAGGTGGCACGGGCAGAACATTATTATCCCGTGGTTTTTATGGAGCCGATGCAAACGCATAATCGCGCGATACTGGGCCTGGATCTGGGGTCGGTCGATATGTTTCGTCAGGCCCTGAAACAGTCCTATAAACAGGGAGGGTCGGTTGCCAGCCCGCCTTTCACCCTTCTGGAAGGGCAACAAGGCTTTTTGTTACAGCGCGCGGTTGCCAGAAAGAGTGAAAAAAGACCCCGGCAATATGCCATCCTGGTCATCAAGACCCGGGCATTGCTGTCGGCCATGTTGCTGGAGCGGGAGGAATTGACAGCACGCCTCTCCTATGCCGCCACGGATAAAGATCTGTATTACAAACCGGGCCAGCTGGCGGGAACCTTGGAGAAGTGGCTGCTTCCCCGTCTGCAATACCAGCGGCAAATCGATAATCCTGGTCAGCCGTTCGCTATGACGCTGGAGCAACAATTACGCTTCAGTGATGTAAATCTGGTGCTGATTATCGCGATTCTGGTAGTGGCCATGGTCTCATTCTGGAGTGTGCTGGGTTTCTCCCGACTGCATCACCGTAATGAGATGGCGCGGTTGCATTATGAAAATCGGCTTTATCATCTGGCTAATAACGACTCGCTGACCGGACTGGCCAATCGGAATTTTCTGCTGGAACGGTTACGCCAGGTACTGTCCCGGGCGAAACGCAAGGGGACGCGTTTTGCGTTGGTGTTTATGGACATGAATAATTTCAAGATGGTCAATGATGAGTTTGGTCATGCCGCCGGAGACAGTCTGCTGCGCGATATCGCGATACGATTTAAATCCTGCATGCGTGAGGAAGATACTGTTTGCCGTTATCAGGGGGACGAGTTTGTTGTTCTGCTGGAGGAAATTAACCACAGGGATGAAACAGAACAGATACGGGCCAAGCTGCTGGAGTGCCTGGAGACGCCCTTTATGGTAAATGGAACAGAAATTCGGGTCAGCGTTAGTATCGGGGTTGCGGTATTTCCGGAAGATGGTGAGGATGTCGAAGCCCTGTTACATGTCGCTGACCAGAAGATGTACCGTGAAAAGAAAGGGAACGGTTGAGTCGGGTAGTGACAGAAGAAGCCGCCTGTTAACGGTCTTCGACGCTGGCTGGCGAATGACTGAAATGGGACGAATCACTCCTCCACCAGCTCATCCAGCTGGCCATCCATATGCATTTCGGTCAGTTCGGTGAAGCCGCCGATCCATTTGCCATCAATGGTAATTTGCGGCACCGAGCGGGCATGTTCGGTGACCTCGAGCATTTCCCGGAGTTTGTCCCTGTCCTGATCCACGCGCGCCTCGTCAAAGGGAATTCGCCATTTTGTCAAAAGATTCTTGGTGTTATCGCATACCGGGCAGGTGCCGGTACTGTAAATCGTAAGGCGTGCCATATTAATCAGTTGCCTCCTGGCGATCAGTTAAGTGGACGATAGAGAATAAAACTCAAATCATCCGGGTGACAGGGTTGTTCGGTATCCTTGCCTGCCATGCGCTGGTGAGCGAGTTCCACCAGTCGGGCGGCCGCGCCCGACAAGGACCCCTTGCGGATTATCGCGATGATCTCTTCATAATAGAGATTGTCGAACAGACCATCGCTGGCCAGCAAGAGAGTATCACGGGGTGCCAGGTTGATCAGAGAACCCATGGAGATATTCATATCATCGGCACCCACGACGTTGGAGATCAGGTGGCGCTGGGCGTGAGTGATGGCTTCTTCTTCATTCAGCAGTCCGGCTTCCACGGCATAGCCGACCGGGGAATGGGAAACCGTGAACAGTTTTTGTTTGCCGCGCTGGCCGGTGACCACAATCATCGAGTCGCCCACATGATAGGGACGCAACTGATTATTGCGAATCTCGACCACGGCCAGTGTGGTGGCACTGCCGCTGCCGTGCTCGATGATCTGGTGATTGGCCCGATCAAATCCTTGCAGGATCGTTTCGCGCGGCGTGGCATCGGTACGTTGCAATGACCGGGACAGGGTTTGCACGGCGATCTCCGAGGCGGTGGCGCCAGCCGGTTGGCCGCCCAGACCGTCGGCAACGATCAGTACACAACTGCCGGAATCGAGCTCCACCAGTCCCATGCTGTCCTCGTTGACCGTCTCCTTGTTCGGTGCGCGATGGGTATAGAACACCACCTGCCCGCCGGATAAGGCCATAGTTTGTGGAGTATCGAAATCCTGCTTACTGAAAATCTGTGACGCAGCCAGAGTGGCCTCCTTGGTTATGCCGGGATCGGGATTCAGGTATCCGGGGGTGCGATTGCGCTAACATGGCTCAGCTCCAGCGCATGGTTTCAAGATGCTGACGCAATTCCCCGGCCGTTTTGAATTTTTTCAGGATCAGACTGCGTTTGAGGCCATTGATGATGTACTTGATTTCGGGCGGTTGACGCGCATAGTGTTTCTGGCCGCCGAGAGCTTCATAGAACACGTGGATCATGTCGACCGTATCCATGCGGATATGCTCGCGGGTCGGGGCGCCCAGGTGAAACAGATCCACCAGCTTGAGATCGAAACGCAGCCCGAAGCTCTGCACGATAATATTTTCAGAGTGCAGGTCGCCGTGATATTCCCCCATGGCATGGATGCATTCCATGCCCGAGGCGAGGGCGTGCAGCAGGTGTACGGCTTCAAAGGGCGCGAGACGTTTGCCCGAGTGACGCTGGATAAACTGGCTGAGCAGCTCGCCGTCCACATATTCGGAGATCAGGACGGTGACGGGTTCGCCCTGGACGGTGATGCTGTCCTGGTGACTGTACTGGATGACGATCGGGCAGTGGCGCAGCTTGTGCAGCTTGGTAGCGTAAAAGTGGGTGTTTTTGTCCCGCAAATTGCGTTGCGGAAAGAACAGTTTGGCGGTGCGCTCGATGCCGGTGCTTACTTCCCGGATCAGGTAAACCTCGCCCTCCCAGCCGGCGCCCAGTTGCCGGATCACCTCGTACTTGCGGGCCAGAACCCGGCCGGGCGCCAGGTTGAAGGCATCAATTTTCCTCGGCTTTTTTGTGGGTTTTGCGGCCATGCGTGGGTAAGTCTCTGTTTTTATTTCCTGTTACCGGGTTTATATATTAAGGATTGTTAATAATCCAGCTCTTTGCGGCGTATGGGCAGAAAATTTTTATCAGTATATTTATTCGAGAAATAGTTGGTCTATACTTTAGATCAAGCTTTGTCCGGATGGGGAGGGAAGCGTGCGCAAGGCGGCATTTTCCCGCAAAGCTGATAAAAATAGCAGTAAACAAAAATAGAGGTTGGAGGAAAATGGTGAACGGTACTGTAAAATGGTTTAACAATTCCAAGGGTTACGGATTCATTCAGGCCGAAGAAGGGGGCGAGGACGTCTTCGTTCATTATTCCGCCATCAGCGCGGACGGCTACAAGACACTCAAGGAAGGCCAGACGGTCTCATTTGATGCGGAGCGGGGCCCCAAGGGCCTGCATGCTACCAATGTGGTGCCTGCCTCCTGATGCCGGCCCGACGCGCCGGCACGCAAACACGCGTGGAACTCAATGGCAAGCCGGTTGACGTGCACCTGTCCAGAGCCGCAGAGCAGGCCCTGGCAGCGCGTCAACAGCCTTTGCTGGCGGAAATGGAGCTCTATTTCAGTTGTCTTATTCGTTACAAAGTGCGGTTTCAGGAATCAATGGACAGTAGTGGCATCAGGGTCAATGACAAGTTGCAATTGCGCTTTCGCCCGGTGATGACCGCCCGTTGTGGTAACGACTATGCCGGCGATGAGCCGCCGTTGACCGATTTTCCCATCGAAAAACCGGCGGCCTTTACCCCGCATTGGTTACAGATCGACTATCGTCGGGGACAATGGCAAGGAGAGTTCGGTTACTAGGCCGATTATGTCCCGCCAGCTGTTTTCGCAGTTTGTCTCGCTTGCCCTGCTATCAAGTTGTCTGTTGCCGTATTCTGTCTCGGCAAGAGACGTCTCCCTGTTTCCGGAGCAGCAGTTGTATCCGGTGAACCTGGCCGATCCGCGCCGTATTCAGTTTTCCGCCAAATCGCTCTATTTTGATCAAACCACGATCGATCAAACCGGCGATCACCGCTTTGATCTCAAACTGGGCGGACGGCTCGGGTTGTTGCATTTATCCGATCCCGAAGGCAATAGTGATCTGGGCTGGCTGCTGAGTCTGGATGCCGGCTTTCATGGCCAGTTCGATGTCGATGCCAGTCAGGATAATATTGGCTGGGATGGTATCTATGCCCTGATGCTCTCTTACCGGCCGAGCCGCCAGCTGGCATTTAAAATCGGGGCCTATCATATTTCCAGCCATGTCGGCGATGAATATATGGAGCGGACCGGTCGTGCCCGGATCAATTACACGCGCGAGGAGTTACAGGCGGGGATAAACCTGGCCCTGGATGACCGCTGGCAATGGTATGTTGAAGCCGGCCGTGCCTACGATCGACGCAACACCGGGCTGCAAAAACCCTGGCGGGCACAAACCGGCCTGCAATACCTGCCGGACAATGAGCACGAGATAAGCTGGTATGCCGGGTTGGATATCGGCGCCAGCGAGGAACGTGACTGGCAAAAAGATTTCAGTGTACAGCTGGGCTGGCAGATTCCAACC
>NZ_JAVLAZ010000008.1:20229-22095 GCF_031581315.1 Thiohalophilus sp. | reverse complement strand
CTTTCTGGCACAGCCATGAGTTGTTATTCGGTTATACCACAGCTGTGATTGCAGGATTTTTGTTAACCGCCGTACGCAACTGGACCGGGTTGCCAACCCTGACAGGCGTACCCTTGATGTTGCTGGCATTGCTCTGGCTGGCCGGCCGCCTGGCCATCGCCTCGGCAGCGCTGCTTCCGGCACCACTGGTACTGATTGTGGATGTGGCCTTTTTGCCGGTTCTGGCACTGGCGATCGCCGTGCCGTTATGGCGCACCCGACAAATGCCGAACCTGCTGATGTTTGTCAGCCTGCTGGGTTTGATGACGGTGGCCAACCTGCTGACTCACCTGGAGCATGCATTGATCGGACCGCTGGCCGGGTCCGGTATCCAGATGATGGTTTTTCTGATCATGATCCTCATCGCCGTCATGGCCGGGCGGGTGGTGCCGTTTTTCACCGAACGGGGTATCGGCGGAATCAAGCTCAAACAAAATCTCTGGCTGGAACGGCTGGGTGTGCTCTCCCTGATAGCGTATGCACTGGTGGCCTGGTGGCAGCCGGCGAGTCCCGTCGGTATCTGGCTGGCGGCCGTGGCATTCGTGCTCAACGCGTTGCGCTGGTGGCGCTGGCACCATCCGGGGTTGTGGCGGGTTCCCATGTTGTGGGTGTTGCATCTGGCCTATCTGTGGCTGGTACTGAGTCTGTTGTTCGCCGTGCTTGCCGGCCTGGGCTGGGTCCCGGCGATCGTTGAGGTCCATGCCTTTACGGTTGGGACGCTGGGGCTGATCACCCTGGGCATGATGACCCGGGTCAGTCTGGGCCATAGCGGACGTACGATTGGCGCATCGCGGGTGACGACGATTGCGTTTATCTGTCTCCTGCTGGCGGCCATCATCCGGGTCGTCGGTGGCATCCTGGGGGGAAGCGGCTATAGTGACAGCATTGTGGCCTCGGCCGCATTCTGGCTGGTTGCGTTTGGCCTGTTTGTGATTGAGTATATACCGATACTGATCAAACCCCGGGTCGATGGTCAACCGGGTTAAAGTGACGATCGGAACCGATAATCCAGAATAAAAGGAGTGGAGAATGAAACGGAACCATATTTGGCTGACAGGTCTGTTGTTACTGGTTGTCTCGGGTGCCCAGGCCGCCCTGCAAACAGAAACCGTGACCTATCGCGATAACGGCACTGAAATGAAAGGTTACTTTGCCTATGATGACAGCATCGAGGGCGAACGTCCCGGGGTGCTGGTCGTGCATGAATGGTGGGGCCACAATGAGTATCCCCGCGAGCGGGCTCGCATGCTGGCCAAAGAAGGGTATGTGGCCTTTGCTCTGGATATGTACGGTGAAGGCAAAACCGCCGATCACCCCGATACGGCTGGCAAGTTTGCCGGTGAAGTCCGCAAGAACATGGATGTGGCCGAATCCCGTTTCCTTGCCGCTCTGGAGCAACTGAAAAACCATCCCATGACCGAGGACGATGACATTGCCGCGATCGGTTACTGCTTCGGCGGTGGTGTGGTGCTGGAAATGGCCCGTCGCGGTGTCGATATCGACGGTGTTGCCAGTTTCCACGGCAGCCTGGGAACTGATAGCCCGGCCAAACCGGGTGAGGTAGAGGCGAGTATCCGGGTCTATAACGGGGCGGTGGATCCGTTCGTCAAAGCCGAAGCTATCGAGAGTTTCAAACAGGAGATGGACGCCGCCGGCGCGGACTATCAGTTTATTAACTATCCCGGCGCCAAACACAGCTTCACCAATCCCGGTGCGGATGAAAACGGTGAAAAGTTCGGCCTGCCCCTGGCCTATAACAAAGCAGCTGACAAGAAGTCCTGGGCGGATATGCTGGAGTTCTTCGACGAAATCTTTGACTGACGCCTG
>NZ_JAVLAZ010000008.1:11313-20129 GCF_031581315.1 Thiohalophilus sp. | reverse complement strand
CAGGATATTCCGCAAGCAGGTGAACTTTTGCCGCTTGATCGAAATGTTGTTCTGAACGTCAGGGGCTCCGGTCCGCCAATGCACGCCAATTAACGCAAATCACTTGTCGTTTTAAATTTGCGTGTATTAGCGTTTATTCGCGGACTACTCTCTCTTTTTTCCTGCTGACGACGCAGTCGTGTTTCTGATCAATTGTTTGAGAGTTTCGATGACCTGCGGCGTGTCCCACTCGATTGCCGCATTAACCCCGTAACGAATTCTGCCATTGGCATCGATGATATAGGTTGACGGGAAGGCGATGACCCGCCAGCGGGCGGCCTCGGTGCCGTCATGATCGATTAGCACTGGAAAATTCACTTCCACTTCCTGCAGGAAGTCTTTCACTTCATCGGCCTGCTGGGCGTAGTTGACCGAGATCAGTTCAAACGGTTCGTCGGCCATTTTTTCGCGCAGCCGGTTCAGGGACGGGATCTCTTCCACACAGGGCGGACACCAGGTGGCCCAGAAATTGATGACCCGGACCTTGCCGGTGTAATCCCGCAGGGTGTGTTGTTGGCCGTTGGCATCTTTCAGATCCAGTACGGGCGGCGACCAGGCACCACGAAACGGCTTGAGGCCAATGTCCAGGCCCAGCGGGGTTTCTTCGACGGGCGTTTCATCCGGAAGCGGGGCAACTTTCCGTGGCGTGGGTAATTTGTTCAGCAACGCAATGGCCTGCGCAATACGCTGCGGGGCCTGTTGCAGGTGTTCAAGTGTCGCCTCGGCCTGATCTTCTTTGTAGAACAACGATGTGGCGCCCGGCATCAGCTGGACGAAGACCGGACTGCCGCCGGTTCGCAAGGCACCCAGCAGATCCTTCAGCTGGCTGCGATTGCCGTTGCGCGCGCTTTGCAGAATCATCAGCGGCATGTTGCTGGCATACGTTTCCGGAACATACTGTGGCGGCAGGCCCAGTGATGGAATCCCCTGATAGGCATTGGGCGAGAACATGACCGCGCCGATCAGGCGGTTATCGCCGGGATGTTGTTGCTGCCACGCGCGCATCCCGCGCAGAGCAATAATGGCGCCATAGGAATTGGTGATCAGTACTACCGGTTTGCCGGTTTGCTGCTGTGCCTGTTCGATCAGGCGGGCAATCAGTACCGGATCGATCTGGCGTATGCTGGCCGAGCCACGCGGTAAAAACAGATTCTCCAGCAGGTCCACCTGCCAGGATTCGATGCCGTGCTTTTGCAAGGCCCGGGCAACCTGATCGTGCCGCTCAACGAATCCGTAACCGGGGGGGAACCAGAGTGCCAGCGTGTCACCTTCGGCGGGATAATGGCGCAGTTCCAGCTCCTGGTTTTCAACGTCGACCGTCATACGCGGCGGTTCGCCAGCCAGCGCATAACCGGGCGTCAATAACAGTAACAGGACGAACAGCTTCACACGCAGTGACACGGATGTTTCCTTAACCAGGTTTGAGGGGTCAGATTCAGGGGAGAGCTAAACAGCTAACAGCCCGGTTTATTGTAAACAGACAGGGGAAATCCCCGTCTGTTCCGGGTCAGAGTCCGTGGCCTTCCAGCAGTCGTTTGACCAGCTCGCGGGTTTCATCGCCGTCACCATCGTTAACCGTGGCTATATCGGTCCAGGACATGTCGGCTTCCAGTCGGTAGGAGCCGATATATTCGTTGGGCGGCTGGCCCTGCCAGTCATCGGGTGACAGCATGGAGAACCAGGTCTGCCCGTTTGGCTTGCGGTACAGGTGATAGATGTGTCCCGGCTGGCGCTGGAAGTTGCAGGCCGCCTGATGCAGCTCCTGGTCCTTCTGCGTATCCTCGAGGACCTGGCGCGCCTCATCCTGCAGATGCCGGATTTGATCGGCAATCACCTTCAGCTTGGAGCTGACCCGGGTATTGAGCATTTTATCGGCCTCGCTGATCTGCTTGGCCAGATCGACCAGCTCGAACGCCGGGGCGAGGCGGCTGACCGGATAGGGCGCGGAGCGATCCGCGCCCTCATGCAGTTCGCCGGAATATTTTTTGGTGTCGTCGTTTGCCATGTAGGGAGTGTGTTGTTTGAAACCGGCCTTATTGTAACAGGTCGGGATGGCGCGGCAAAAAAGCCCGATCAGATATCGGGTTAAAGGGTAGAAAGGCGTTTAAGACCGGCGAGTTTTCGCGGATGGGCGAACAGGCGGATCAGCAACCAGGCCAGCAGGGTGAATACCAGCGTGATCAACAGCGTTTGACGGTGTTGCTCGAGCCACAGGTTGGCCACGCTCAGCTGGCGTTCAACCACATGGCGACTCAGGCTTTTGCTCAGTAACGGACGCACGGCATGGTAATTGTCGGCAGGTTGCCAGCCGGCATAGTGTCCGGCCTCCAGTGCCACGTGTCCTTCGGGCAGAGCCAGCAGGCTTTGTTGCACAGCCTGGCGCAGTTCGGCCGGGGTGTCGGGCAGGACACCCAGCGGCCATTGCGGATAGAGTCGGCCGCTGAAACGAAACGGAAAGCCGGGCGTTTCACTGGCCTCGAGGATCTGGACTGCTTGCGGGGAAATACGCCCCTGGCGCAGGAAACGATCGAAATCCCGCGCTGCCATGGCACCCGCCGGATAATCGCCACTCATAACACCGTCCAGTACCGCTTCGCTGTCCCCGGCGAATGTCACCTCGGATAGGGCGTGGTCGGGATCCTGCCCCAGGCGTTCCAGTTCCAGCTGCACCAGTTGCCAGCTGCTGTAATCCTGCGCGCGGGTGGTGACAAAGGGGGTCCGGGCCAGATCGGCGAGCCCCTGGATGCGGTTGTCGGCGCGGGTGAAAATGACCACGGCGGCACTGGCGTGTTGCAGTGCGCCGTCGCGGTGACGACGGGTCAAAAGCCGGATCAGGCCTGCCTGTTGCTCGAGCTGAACGAAGGAGGCCGGGTGGGTAAGGACGAAATCGAATTTGCCCCGGCGCGCATCGTCTTCCAGCTCGCCCAGATCCTGGTAGGGCAGCATCTGGAAACGGTGCGCCGGTATTTGCTGGCCCAGGTAGTCGGCGCTCGGCTGCCAGCGTTGCATGCCGGTGGCGAAACCCTCGGGGCTGAACACCCCGATTTTGACCAGTGCGGCCTGGGCCGGTTGCAGGCATAACAGCCCGACCACCAGCAGCAGGGTGGTCGGGTGGACAAATCTGGGCAGGGCGTATTGCATGGAACCAATTATAGGCCGCTGTCCGGTATCCCAGGTGTTTGGCTCGCCAATCTGTGACCGGTTTCCCTATGGTTTTAAGCTTTTAAATCAATAACCTGGGGCGTGGGCCCGAATCGCGCGATGGAACTGTGACAGAGCTCTCAAGTTTGCGGCGGGAAGTGTCGATAAATCCGCCTGCGCCACCTGTTTAGCACAATAAAACTCAAAGGAACCGCGCCCGCGGCAATACAGGCTGTATGACCCAATATTCTATTTCCCGGCAGCAGGGCTATGTGCTTCACGCCGGATTTTTACTGGTACTGCTACTGGTGCTCGGGCTGGGTATCGCGGTGCAGCAGGTGTTGCTTGCCCAGCAGGAGACACTCCTGCTCAAGCAGCAGACGGCCCGGGCCGAACACCTGGCTCAACTGTTGCCACAGCAACCGGGCTGGCAGGCGTTACTCGCGGGCCAGGCCTCAAAGACCGAACGCGAAGGCCTGCAGCGCCTTATCGAGGCATTCGGGCCGACGTATTATCAGCTTTCCGGGACCAATGGCTTGCCGCTGTTGTCAGCGGCTTCGGATCAGGAGCCCACAGACCTTTTTCCCTCCCCGACATCCCGGAAGACGGTCCTGGTCGAGGCGGAAGATAACTCCCGGGTGCTGACCCGTGTCCCCGTGGGCGAACCGGCGCAGGCCTCGCTGGAAGTGGTGACTCCCGCCGACTCACTGGAAGCACTGGCGACGGGAACGCGGCGCACCGTGGTGGTGTCGATGCTGCTGTTGCTGGGCGTCGGGTTGCTGGCACTGATGCTACTCGACCGTTGGTTGCTAAACCGTTCCCGACTTCAAGATATCGAACTGGCCCGGCGTGCCTATCATGACGATCTGACCGGGCTGCCCAACCGGGTGCTGTTCTGGGATCGGCTGGAACGGGCCTGTGCCCATGCCCGGCGGGAAGAGAAGCTGGTGGCGCTGGTGCGGATCAATATCGATCGCTTTCAGCGGATTAATCATGCTCTGGGACACGCGGTAGCCGATCGCGTGCTGATGGAAATGGCCCAGCGCCTGCGCAATATCCTGCGCGCCAGTGACAGCGTCATACGTATGTGTGCCGATGACTTCGCCATAATTATGGGTGATGTAGAGCGCAAGGATGAAATCGAAAAGGCCGTATTGCGCCTGGTCGAGGTGGCCGATGAGCCTTACCTGTTTGACGAGCACGAGATCGATATCACCACCCGGGTCGGTATAGCGGTTTATCCCGTCGATCATCAGGAAGATGAAAAACTGTTGATGTCGGCCGATGCGGCGATGCAGCGGGCCCAGAAAACCGGAGGCCGGCATATCGCTTTTTATACACCGGAGATGGGCGAGGGCAGTGCAGGGCGACTCCGGGCCGAACACGGTCTGCGCGCGGCATTGGAACAGCATCAGTTCGAACTGCATTATCAGCCCAAAGTCGACTCGACCAGCGGCTCCATCAAAGGCTTCGAGGCACTGATTCGCTGGCAGCATCCCCAGCGCGGACTGGTGCCCCCGCTGGAGTTCGTACCGGTACTCGAAGAAAGCGGGCTGATCATCCCGGTTGGCGAATGGGTCATCCGCGAAGCTTGCGCTGCGAGCAATCGTTGGCAGGCGGCGGGTTTGCCGGTGTTACCGATTTCGGTGAATGTGGCGGCCCCCCAATTCGAGCAAAGCAATTTCACCTCCCGCATTCAGCAAATTCTCGAAGAGAGCCAGGCCGAGCCCGATAATCTGGAGATCGAAGTGACCGAGAGCTGCCTGATGTCCGATGTGGCGACCAGCGCCCGGGTACTCGAGGAGCTCAAGTCACTGGGCGTGCGTATTGCGGTGGATGATTTTGGCACCGGTTATTCGTCCCTGAGTCATCTCAAACGCTTCCCCATCGATACATTGAAAATCGATCGTTCCTTTGTCACCAATGTTAATGATCGGGCCAGCAGTGACAATGCCAGTATCGTCACTGCCATCATGGCCCTGTCGCACAGTTTACGTCTGAATGTGGTGGCCGAAGGGGTGGAAACCGCCCGTGAGCTGGCCTATCTGCACGCACTCGGTTGCCATACCATCCAGGGTTTCTTGTTCAGCCGGCCGGTGACCGAAAAAGAGGTCATGGATCTGCTACGCGACACGATCAGCATGCAGGAAATTCTCGCCGGCGTGCGCGAAGAACTGAAAGCCTGATTCGGCGGATGTTTATGTTTACGCTCCAGGGGGCCAGTTCCCGCTGTATTGCATTCTCTGAATATACAGAGTCTAAGCAGAAGGAAAAAGCTTGTCTCTCGCAGGGACGCCACGGCGCAAAGAAATCGGATATGGTTCAAACTCAGCGCGCTCCGCGTCTTTGCGAGAGTATTATAGTCGGGCAGGAGTGTGTTCCACGCCGCCTCTCCCTGATATAGCCTGTCTGGGGGCTTTCAGCAATTATCCCTGCAGTGCCTGTTCGGCTGTTTCGGTCAGGCCCTGCAGTGTCTGCTCCAGTTCCTGTTGCACCGGTTCCAGTTCGGTCATGCCCAGCTGGCGATCGATATGCCGTGGTTCGCCAACGGCGATGACAATGCGGGAAAACGGCTTGGGAATAATAAACCGATCCCAGGAGGCCAGTTGCCAGTAACGATCGGCGGCCCAGGAAATTGGAAGAATGGGCGCGCCACTCATTTGTGCGAGCATGATGGCACCGGGTTTGAATTTGTGGATTGGTCCGGTCGGTCCGTCGGAAGTATTGACCGGCGAGATACCCTCTTTGGTGATCAATTCATACAGCTCCTTCAGGGCCCGGGCACCGGTGCGGTGGCTGGAGCCGCGAATGGCCCGCAGTCCCCACGACTCGGCAATCTTCGCCGGCACTTCCCCGTCCCGCGAGGGGCTGATCAAAAAGCCCACCCTGAGTCCACGCCGACGCAGCTGCAGCATGTACCAGATACCGAAGATGTGATGTTGATGCCAGTAGCAGGGAATCACCGGCTTGCCACCGGCCAGGACCCGTTCGGCATTGTCCTCGCCGATGACGGCCTTCACCCGGCAGGTCAGCCACAGGATATTCATCAGGCCCTTGAGAAGGGGTTTGGCAAACAGCGATAGCAGACGGCGGCGTAGTTTCATAATGATTTAGAGTGATAGACGGATGTCGGCCAGTATAACGGTTTGCGGTGTGACAACGCTATTGTGGCAGTTCAGTCCGCTAATGAACGCGAATAACCGCGAATAATTGGCTTGGTCAGAACAATGAAAAAACGGTGAGCCGACTTCTGGTTTATACACGTAAATTTATATTTGCGTGTATTCGCGTTCATTTGCGGATATAAGCCGGATCGACTTTCTCGATCTCGAGCCGGATTGTAGGCTGATCGGTGGCAATGTGACCGGCGTAGCCTTCGGCCAGGTGCAGCGGGGTCAGATACCAGGTCTTGCCGGCGAAATCGGCCCTGTCATCCTGCAGTTCAACCTCGCGTAGTCGCACGATGCCTTCCTGGCCGTGGGCCTTGATGACCGCTTCTTTGCGGGTCCAGAAATCAAAGAACCGGTTCGGTTCCGCTTCGCACTGACGGGCCTGTTCGGCAGTCAGGTATTTGTGTATGACATCGCTTTTCAAAGATCGAAACTGTTCCACATCGATGCCGATTCGCCCGCCGGCCAGTGCCGCCGCGCAGACCAGTTGCCCCGAATGGCTGATATTGAAATCGGCGGGGAAGGGGGAGTCGGATTTGTGGGGACTGGCGAAGTCGACCGCGTCCAGGCTGAATTCGGCAAAACCGAGATCGTGCATGGCTTGTTCCACCAGGCGCCAGCCTGCGGCGGACTGGACCCGGTTGGCATGCTGGCGGTGTTTGCCAATCTGTTCACGTTTACGGGCGGGAAGTTGTGCCAGCCACCGCTCCAGCTTAGCCGGGCTGATTTTCTCCGGATCGATATTCATATATAGTAGGCGGACTTCAGACTGGCACATAATCAACTCGTATCACGATTTTCCAAGATTCAGGCAAGCGAATGACGGCGACAGCACAGGGTTCGAAAAAATTACCCCCCGGCCCGGCCCAGCCCTGCGATCTCAATACCACACCGGAATCCTTTGATATTATCGCCGGGCTGATCGCCGAGTATGGCGATATCTGCCGGCTGACTTCCGAAAGCCGCAAGAGCGACGGCTATCTGGTCAACCACCCCGATTATCTCAAACACATTCTGGTAAAGAATCACCAGAATTATACCAAAGGCGTGGGCTTCGATCGGGTCAAGATGCTGCTGGGTAACGGAATTATTGTCAGTGACGGGCCATTCTGGCGTCGCCAGCGGCGCATGATCCAGCCGGCTTTCAGTCGCAAGGTAATTGCCGAGCTCTCCGAGCAGATCAAACGCTGTAATCTGGAACTGCTCGACAGCTGGGAGACGAAGGCCGAACGGGGCGAGCCGATCAATATCACCGCCGAGGCCAGCGAACTGGCCCTGCAGATCGTGTTGCGTTCCCTGTTCAGCGAGGATCTGGATCGGATTATCGCCGAACAGGGCAGTAATCCGTTTGCGATTCTCACCGAGGACATGGCGCGGGATATGCAACTGGTCATCAAGTTCCGGGCCCTGAGTAAGATTATTCTGGAAGTGATCGAGCGGCGTCGACGCGAGCAGCCCGAGCGGATCGACTTTCTGGCCATGTTCATGGATGCACGGGACAAGGAAACCGATGCGGCGATGACCGACCGGGAATTGCTGGATGAGATCATGACCATGATCATCGCCGGGCATGAAACCAGCGCGATTACCCTCAACTGGGTCTGGTACTTTCTGGCCAAATACCCGGACGTCGAGCGCAAGCTGCATGCCGAGGTCGATAGCGCCGATTACGAACAGATTCCCGGTTTTGACGATCTGGAACAGTTACCCTACGTCAAACAGGTGGTCGAAGAGGCCCTGCGCTATTATCCGCCGGTATGGCTTTATACCCGCCGGGCCATCGAGGACGATCAGCTCGGCGACTATTTTGTACCGGCCGGCACGGATATCTTTATCACGCCCTATTTCCTGCATCGCCATCCTCGCTACTGGCCGCAGCCGGAAAAGTTCGATCCGGAACGTTTTGCCGAGGAGAATATTCGCGAGCAACACAAGCAGGCGTATATTCCTTTTTCCGCCGGGCCGCGACGCTGCATCGGGGATTTTTTTGCCACCGTCGAGATGCAGATGCACTTTGGACTGATGGCACGAAAATTCCGCGTGCAGTTGCTGGACGATCAGCCGCTTGAACTGGAACCGGCGGTGAATCTGCGCAACAAGCAGCCCATTTATTTGCAACTGATACGTCGTTGAAACGAACCCCATGCTGAATTATCAAACGCTTAACGAGGCCTTGCTCGACAACGCCTCCGATCAACGTACCGTGACCTATATCGAAGGCCGCGATAGCGAACAGGTGATTACCTATCGGCAGCTGCATGCACAGGCGCAGAGTATGCTGGGCCGCCTGCAGGCGATGGGGTTGAAACCCGGTGACGAGCTGGTCATCCTGACCCGCAGCAATCCCGATTTTATCGATGCCTTCTGGGGTGCGATCCTGGGCGGTATTGTGCCGGTGCCGGTCGCCGTCGGTATCAGTGACGAGCATCGCGCCAAGCTCTACAAGATATTCAACAAACTGGAACG
>NZ_JAVLAZ010000008.1:0-11213 GCF_031581315.1 Thiohalophilus sp. | reverse complement strand
ACCCATCGCAATATTCTCACCAACCTCAATGCCATCGCCGAAGGGGCCGGTTATACCGATAGCGATATCAGCCTGAGCTGGATGCCCCTGACCCACGATATGGGGCTGATCGGTTTTCATCTGAACATGGTGGCCTGCAACATGAGCCAGTGTCTGATTCCCACCGATCTGTTCAGCCGTCGGCCGCTAATCTGGTGGCAAAAGGCCAGCGAGAAAAAAGCCACGGTACTCTGCTCCCCCAACTTCGGCTACAAACATTTTCTCAAGGCGCTGGGCGACAAAAAACTTGAGGACGTGGACCTGTCCCATGTCCGGGTGCTGTACAACGGCGCCGAGCCGATCTCCGTGACCCTGATCGAACAGTTCCTGGAGGCGATGCAGGATTACGGCCTCAAACGCGAGGTGATGTTTACTGTCTACGGCCTGGCCGAGGCGACCCTGGCGGTGGCGTTCCCGCCGCAAGGGGAAATGTACCGCGCCGTGCATCTGGATCGCCACAAGCTGCGGCTCGATGATCAGATCACCTATGTCGACAGGACCCATCCCGATGCGGTCAGCTTTGCGATCGAAGGCCCGCCGGTGCGGGATATGCAGATCAAGATTACCGACGAGAGCAATGCAACTTTACCCGCGGATCATATCGGCGATGTCCAGATCAAGGGGCCCAGTGTGACCGCCGGCTACTATCGCAACGAGGCGGCCAATCATGTGGCGCTGACTGGCGAGGGCTGGCTGAATACCGGCGATCAGGGTTTTTTGACCGGGAACAACGAGCTGGTAATCACCGGGCGGACCAAGGAGATCATCTTCGCCAATGGTCTGAACTACTATCCCCATGATATTGAGCATATCGCTCTGCAATGCGACAAACTCGAGTTGGGCAAGGTGGTGGCATTTGGCGTGCGCCAGCCCGAACAGCAGGAAGATGAACTGCTGATCTTTATCCTCTATCGCGGTGACCTGGACGGGTTTTTACCCCTGGCCCGGGAAGTGACCCATATCATCAACGAGCAGACCGGGCTGGATATTGCGCATGTGATTCCGGTCAAGCGCATTCCCAAAACCACCAGCGGCAAGGTGCAACGCCGACTGCTGGGCGATGATTATCTCAAAGGCGAATACAACAGCGTGCTGCAGGAGTTGAAACAACTCGATAGCACCGCCCATGCCGGTGAGGATAATGATCTGAGCCCGACCGAGCGGGAAATCAAAGCGATTTGCGACGAGGTGCTGACCGACAAGCCGCTGCACCTGCACGATAATTTCTTCGATGTCGGTATCAGCTCCCTGTCGCTGGCCGAAATTCATCAGCGTATCGATGACAGGCATCCGGGATTGATCGATGTGGTGGACCTGTTCGAATACCAGACCATCGCCGAAATCTCGGCGTTCATGGACCAGAAACGAGCGACCTGAATACCCGGCCAGGCGACAGATAACCTGCGCACTTCCAGTGCCGTCGGTGACGAGGATGTGGCTGTGTGGCAGAGAGGGAGATATTTAATGGGTGCCCAGGCAGGCATGAGCCACCTCGCAAGGTTCACAAACTCAGGTATTCGGAGCTTGATATTCAGAGGCCTTCGCGCCATTGCTGATGGTGAGTTTCCTCTGACGGGATCACTTCTATACTTGGGGATAAGCAAGGGGGTGTCACCATGAGTCTGAAACTGAGTTCTACGGCGTTTTCCGATCAACAGACCATTCCGCGCAAGTATACCTGCGAGGGCGAGGATATCTCTCCACCCCTGACCTGGTCCGACATGCCGCCGGGCACCCGCAGTCTGGTGTTGATCGTTGATGATCCCGACGCGCCGGATCCGCAGGCGCCGAAGATGGTCTATGTCCACTGGGTGCTCTATAACCTGCCACCGGAGAGTACGGGATTGGCGGAGAACCTTCGCGAGGCGGGCCTGCCTGAAGGCGCCCTGGAGGGGCTCAATGACTGGAAACGGCCCGGTTACGGCGGTCCGTGTCCGCCCATCGGCCGCCACCGCTATTTTCACAAGCTGTACGCCCTGGATACCGTGCTGTCCGATCTACATAACCCGACAAAGGACCGGCTGCTGGCGGCGATGAAGGATCATGTTCTCGCCCATGCCGAACTGGTCGGGACCTATCAGAAAGGCGACTGATTCCGCCAGCTGTCGACCTGTGCCCGGATCAGGTCACTCAGTAACTGCGTCGCGGGGCCGGGATGTTCCTGGCCGAAGGCCAGATACAGATGGGTGCGGTAGGTCTGGCCGGTGGCCAGCGGCAGGGGCAGTAACTGGCCGTTTTGCAGTTCGGCCTGAATCTGGTGTCGGGGCAGCCAGCCGTAACCCAGTCCGTGGCGAATCGTGGTGACGGCGGTCTCGATACTGCTGACGGTCCAGCGGTGTTCGGCGCCCAGCCAGCCAAAGTCGCGCGGTGATTGATGTCCCGAGTCCTTGACCACCACCTGCATCTCTTTTTCCAGATCGGCCATCTTCAGTTTGCGCCCCAGCCCGTGCAGGGGATGATCGGGCTGGGCGACGGCCACAAATTCAATTTCCAGCAGCGGATCGGCCAGGCGGGCTGACGACAGCTCGGCCCCGATGATGAGATCGGCCTGACCCTGCTCCAGGGCCTCCAGTGCCCCGGACAGGACCACTTCTTCCAGCAGTACCCGGGTGCCGCGATCCTGCGGGGCAAAGGCCTGCAGAGCATTGAGTAACAGGTCTGAGGGGAAGGCCGCGTCGACCACCAGCCGGATCGCCGCCTCCCAACCCTGTTCCAGGTGATGGGCCAGATCTTCCAGGGCCAGCGCCTCCGCCAGCAGCTGCCGGGCACGGCCCAGCAGCGCCTCGCCGGCCCCGGTCAATTGCGCCTTGCGCCCGCGCACTTCCAGCAAGGACACCCCGAGCTGCATTTGTAACTGTTTGATGGCATAGCTGACGGAAGACTGACTGCGGTGCAGGGCGGTGGCGGCCTGGGCGTAACCGCCGTGCTCGACGATGGCCTGCAGGACCCGCCATTGATCCAGGCTGATACGGGGAGCGCGCATGGCGTAAATATATCAGATAATTAGATATATTCGAGTGTATTTTTCGACTTTTTTATCGAACTATTGAGGGCTATGGTACTTCCACTGGCTAACACAACGAGTGAGGAAAGCGAGATGGACAAATATCAGACACTGGTCGGGCGGCTTCTGCTGGCCCATATCTTTTTACTGGCGGGTATCAGCAAGATCAGCGGTTATGCCGGCACCCAGGGCTGGATGGAATCGATGGGGGTGCCGGGGATGCTGTTGCCCCTGGTCATTCTTCTGGAAATCGGTGGCGCGCTGGCACTGATCATCGGCTGGCAGACCCGCTGGGCCGCCTGGGCCCTGGCCGCGTTTTCGGTGTTGTCGGCGGTGATTTTCCACAGCAACCTGGCCGATCAGATGCAGTCGATCCTGTTCATGAAGAACCTGGCGATGGCCGGTGGCTTGCTGGTGCTGGCGGCGCACGGTGCCGGGCCTGTCAGTCTGGACAGGAAATAAACTGGCTATGCTCGATGATCCGCAAAAAACGCAAATGAACGCAATTGCAAAAGGATTGTTAGCGTTCTTTGCGTTTATTTGCGGACACTTTTGCCTTTTTATAATCAATGACGCACAGCAACAATGCATGCGAGGAATGCCATGAGTTTGATGATAAACGGCCAGTTACATGAGGACTGGCTCGATGCCGAAACCGAAGACGGCGAGTTCGTGCGCCAGGATTCGCAGTTTCGTCACTGGGTGACGCCCGACGGTTCCCAAGGTCCTGGCGGCGGGGAAGGATTCAAGGCCGAGCCCGGGCGTTATCATTTGTATGTTTCCTATGCCTGCCCCTGGGCACATCGAACCCTGATTTTTCGCAAGCTGAAAAAACTGGAGGATCTCATCAGCGTTTCGGTGGTGCATCCGCATATGGGACCCAGAGGCTGGGACTTTCGTGATTATCCCGGGGCCACCGGCGACACGCTGTATGGGCATGAGTACATGCATCAGCTGTATACCCGCGCCGAACCCCACTATAGCGGTATCGTGACCGTGCCGGTGCTATGGGACAAACAGCGCGAGACTATCGTCAACAACGAGTCGGCGGAGATCATTCGCATGTTCAACACGGCGTTTGATGAGTGGGCCGACCAGGAGGTGGATCTGTATCCCGAGGCTCTGCGAAGTGAAATCGATGAACTCAATGAACAGATCTATGAGCCCGTCAATAACGGGGTTTATCGTACCGGCTTTGCGAGCACCCAGGCGGCTTACGAGAAAAATTTTGACAGCCTGTTCGATGCACTGGATGAACTGGAACAGCGCCTGGCGAAAAACCGGTACCTGATCGGCAACCGGATTACCGAGGCGGACTGGCGGCTGTTTCCGACCTTGCTGCGGTTTGATGCCGTGTATGTTGGTCATTTCAAATGTAATCGACAACGCATTGCCGATTACCCGAATCTGTTCAACTATCTGCTCGAGCTGTACCAGATACCGGGTATTGCCGATACCACGAACTTTGAGCACATCAAACAACACTATTATTATAGTCATGTCGAGTTGAACCCGACCCGCATCGTGCCCAAAGGGCCGGAGCAGGATTTATTACAGCCACACAACCGTGGAGAGCCGAGATGAGTGCACAATCCCTGTTTGTGACTGATACGCTGTTGATGCAGGAGGGTGATGGCGCCGAGGTTCTGCGGCTATTTCCGATCCCGCGGCGCATGATGAACTATGATCCGTTTGTCCTGTGGGATCACTTCACCATTGAACCGGGTAATGGCTTTCCGACCCATCCACATCGGGGTTTCGAGGCGATTACCTATATGTTCAGTGGCAGCATGGAACACAAGGATAACCTGGGTAACCAATCCACAGTCACGGCCGGTGGTGCCCAGCGCTTCACCGCGGGACGCGGGATTGAACACTCGGAAATGCCGTCGAGCCAGGGCGAAAGCAGCGGTATTCAGCTATGGATCAACCTGCCGCAACGACTCAAGCAGATCGAGCCCGGCTATCAACAGGTCGATAGTGAGTCGATTCCCGTGCAGCAGGTGGACGACGCAAAGGTACGAATTATTGTCGGTGAGTCCTCGCCACTGCAAATCAAAACCGATATCCGTTATTACGATGTCCAGCTACCCGCCGCGGGACAGTATGTTGAATCCGTCCCGGGTGGTTTTCGGGGGCTGGTATATGTGATGAGAGGCGCTATTGAGGTCAATGGTCAATCACTGGAAGAGGGGCAAGCGCTGTTCTTCGAAACGTTGTCCGAGCTGGCAGTGAAAGGGCAGCAGGACAGTCGGTTTATGCTGGTGATGGGACGGCCTCACGGTGAACCGATTCAACAAAGGGGTCCGTTTGTCGATTAGGTGTCCGTTCAGACTTCTGTATCGATACCGTGCTGGACAGGACGGGAGGTCCGATCGCTGCGTCGGCGTCCGGCGCGGCGTCGGCGTTCGTGCTGACTGCGGGTATCGAGCATGACCGGCCGGTTATTGCGACGGCGTTCCTGATGCCGTCGTCGATCGGGCCGGGTTCGTCGCTCGGACAGGAGACGACGGCGAATGCGAGGATGGGCGATTCGCAACCGGGGTGTCGGGGGCTGGTGTGTTTCCCCGGTCTGCAAGGCGCGCGCGCCGGTGATGGCCGTGACCGGTCCCGTGGCCTGCGGGCGCAAATTATCCGCGCGCAGACTCTGGGTGCCGCGATCATCCGGGAAGACTTTAATACTGGTCATGTTGCTGATGCTGCCGGTTAATCAGTCACTGTCCGGGTTTATCGACCGTTCTTCGGGTAATTTTAGGGTGAATGTTTCGCCCAGCACGCGACGCATCTGGTTGATAGTGACATGATTGGCTTCGGCCGCATCCTCCCACTGACTGCAGATCAGTCGATAGACATCAGGCTGACGCGCGGAGCGCAGGAACATTTCGGTCGTGGTGTTGACGTGTGAGGGACCGCCATCACTGTCACCCGCCATGAGGCCGGATATTAACCGGCTTGCTGCCAGCCGGACGGGCTGCATGGCGTAGTCATCCCAGCGTACAACCTTGTGGATCATAAAGCTATCGGGCTCAACAGTTTTGGGAGCGTCCTGCATGCGCAGTGTCTCGAATTTGCAATGCGGATAATAGCGATCCAGATTCGCTTCCGGTTGCTGCTTACCATTTTGAAACCAGAGACTGACAGTCCGGGACGGGAGTGTCAGCGGTTCATGCAGGATCAGGGTGGACTGCACCGGCACTGCCGTCAGCGGCGAGTCGGGAGAGAAAGGCGGTGCCTGGCAGGCGCCGAGCAATCCAAGCAGGGGAAACACCAAAAATAATCGTGGCATGGTACACCTCCGGACAGGGTAAGGGAAAACCCCTAAATCTCTAGCCCAGTATAGCGGTTTTGACGCATGAGGTATTGTTCGACTCAGTTTGTTAGAAGCCACAATTAAACAAACTGTTTACAATGTCAATCTAAGTGCTTGTAACACTAAATCATCACCATCAGCTATCCGGCAGAATGTATGGAAAAAGAACTGCTTGCGCCAAATAGGGGGATCAGATAATTTTAGTAAATCATCTGGCCAACTGACTGTTTTCCCCCGATTCAGTAATGGCATGTTGTTTCGGCTAACAGAGTCGTGCCGGCCCGGTGAGATTGTTTGGCAAATCAGAATAAATAATAAATAAAGCAAGACCAGACAGACAAGGAACGGTGATGTCAGCATCTGATAACAAAGGGGCGGATGCGCTGACCGGAGAAAACCGTGATCGGGGAAAAACCTCTGTCTCTTCCGGTTCTGCCGACCGCATTTTAAACCTGCTTGATGATCTCAAGTCGTCAACGGCGGGCATGGTGCTCTATCAGCATGTGGAACGCATGCTGACAGAGCATGAGCAGGAACAGAACAATCGCGATCAAATCCTGCGCTTCTGGTTACGTTCCTTGCTGGATGTTTATTCCAAGCATCTCAGTCCCGGAAGTTCAATGCACTTGCATGTCAAATTGTTGCAAAAGCAGCTGCAGCTGCCTCACAGCAGTCATGAGCTGAAAGAGTTGCAACGGCATATGGATCTGTATGCTCTGCATATCTCCCGTATGGAGCTGATCGACGAGGCCGTATTGCGTCGAGCCCTGGAACCGGTGCTCTCTTATTATAGTGACGAGTATGGTAATGATACCGCACTTGGGGAAATAGCTGCCAAACAGCCGGTAAAGGAAGAAGAGCACGAGGAAACCCCACCACCGCAACACGAATCACAACGCCAGTTGATTCAGAACCTGATTGAAGAATTGTTACCCCATAACGATCAGTCAACAGAACAGAAACTGGCTTCCAAATATCGTCAATACCTCAGCAGTCAGCACCGTCAGGCGGAAAAAGTTCAGGCCAAGCTGATGCAGCACATACAGGAGACGATTGACGAGAACAAACAGTTCGGCGATATGCTGGAGAACGTCAAGCTGGGTCTGGCAGAGGCAGAGGAAATTGATGATATAAACCTGCTACGCCAGAGCCTGATGGAAGACGTGGCGAAACTTGGCGGGGCATACCAGGGATTGCTGGGTAAACTGGCCGAAGCCAAGCAATATCTGAAGATGATTGAAACCGACAGTCAGAACCTGAGCGAGGAGCTTGCCCGGGTGCGCCTGTTGAGCATGACCGATGAACTGACTGACCTGCCCAACCGGCGGGCCCTGATGCGACGCCTCGAGGATGAGATGGGCCGCTCACAACGTTATGGCTTTCAGCTGGCACTGGCACTGCTGGACCTTGATTCGTTCAAGGCTGTGAATGATGAATACGGCCATGCGGTTGGTGATACGGTGCTGACCTGCTATGCAGACCGGATCCTGACCACCTTCCGGCATCACGATATGGTTGCGCGTTATGGTGGCGAGGAATTTGCCGTGATCCTGCCCAACACGGATCTCGAGGGGGTCCTGTCAGCGCTGCGCAAGGTACAGGAAAAAGCTGCCGACACGATATGTCATTGTGGCGAAGTTGATGTTTCGACACCGACCTTCTCGGCCGGCGTGGCCTTGCTGAAAGAGGATGATGATGTTGAGTCACTGCTCAAACGGGCAGACGATGCGATGTATGAGGCCAAGCGACTGGGACGCAATCAGATTATTGTGGATCGACACGACCGGTTGCGGGCGCAAAGTGCCGGGACTCAGGCCGGGGCTCGCGCCGGGGCGGGGGATAGCAACTGATTCGCCGTCCCGGCTCGTTTTCCGGCATCGCGGACAACAGAACAGTCAGTTCACCGGCAACTTCTCCCGTACCGCTTCGCGATCGAACCACCAGTCATCCTGCACCAGTACATCGATCACCGTGGACAGCCGGGGCAAAAAGGCCTTGGGATCCTCCAGCTCCAGTTTCTTGATCCACATATCCATCTGCTCCTGGGATTCGACGTTACTGTGTCGCCGGGCAACGTCCGCCAGAATCTTGGAGGTCAGGAATGTCAGGCTTTCATGTTTGTCTTCCGGTGCCCGCAGGTCGGCGATGTAATGGGAGGTGATCGCTGCCACGGCGGCACCATCGGAATCCTCCGGCGTTTCATCGATAATGTGGTTGAGCATGGTAATGGTTGTCTGGGGCATGATGGGAAAGGTCACCGCCAGCCAGACACCCTGCCCCAGCGCCGAAAGCGATGCCGGTTGTTCGCACTGAAACAGGACATTGTAGGTTTCCACCGCTTCCTGCCAGGCTTCATTGTTTAAAAATGTCTGGATGATTTCGCGGCCTTCTGCCCAGGACTCTTCCTTGCGCTCCAGCGCCAGCAGCAATTCGGCGACATCGAGCCGGGCGCGGGCCCGATCCAGCCCGGACGCCGTGTCCGGTAATTCGGCAACATGCTGTTGATGCAGCTTGAGTTGATCGTCCAGTGACATTTCAGGATTCGAAGCCATTGCCCGGTTGCCGAACATGGCCTCATCAATATCAAACTCACTCATTGCGAACTCCCGCGCATTCGTTGTGTGTATCGGTTGTATCAGAAGATAATTATAAAGGTTAGCCCGTGGAATTTACAGCGACCGCCGTTTATGGGTGATGACACGATATCTGTCAGGCGATTATCCGTGAAATCGAAAAGGCTCCGCGGTTAGCAGGTTTGCCCGTGAACCTGTGCCCGGGGCTGTGATGGTATTTTACAAAAGGCACATCAACCGGAACCAGAGATGTAATTGATCGCCATTTTAGCCTGCAGGTAAAAGTGACGAAAACTTTCAAAGGTGTCGGAGTCCAGCTTGCGGCCGCTCGGGGCGCGATCGGCGTAGAGTATCCCGATAGGTTTATCTTTGATGGATAACGGGCAGGCCAGAAAATCCCGGGTGCCCACCTCGGCGAGAAAGGCGGTGGTTAACGGCGATTCGGCAGCTTTTGCCTTGCCATCCTTGATCCAGACCGCATCGTTCTGTCGGAATAACCAGTTGAAAAAAGGTGTGTCATTCAGGTTAAACACAAATTCTTCGGTAAACTGCTGACTGTGCTCACCCAGAGCATGTTTGGCCCGTAATTGTTTTTTATCCGGAGTGAGCAGGGCGAAAAGGGTGCGATCCATGCCGCACCCGCGGTAGATGCCTTCGAGAATCGTTTCCAGAATCAGATTGAGATTGGGCTGCTTCTCCAGCATGCGTGACAGATCGCGCAGAATACTCAGTTGCAGGACCGGATCAGCGACAGGGTACTTATCCGCCGGCGTCTCTTCCTCGCCGGAAGGTCGGGGATTCGGGATCGGCAGGTATTCGGTAATCGAGCCGGCACCGAACAGCCGGGCAATTTCCACCGCATCCAGAGTGTTTTCCTTTAGCCACTCACGTGCCGGCCGGGGTTCCATCTCCAGGCGTTGTGCGATTTGTTCAATACTTTTTTGTGCAGCGCGGCTGTCCCAGCCTTTTTCGGTTTCGGCCGACAGTCGCTGGCTGTCATTGATATCGCGAACCCGCGGATTTTTCAGGGAAGGATTGTTGATCGTGCTGTGCAGAAGATCACTCAGGTGCCAGTCCTGGGTGAGTGCCACGGTAAGCTGCTCAAAGGTAAAGCCCAGCACCTGTTTTTGAGCGGCTTTGGGGGACAGTCCCTCTTTTTCTATCAGTGCGAGAATCTCTTCCCCTTCCTTACCGGCAACACACCAGAAAGCCATTTCGCCGAGGGAATAGAGCAGCGCTGCAATGAATACTTCTTCCGGCGCATCATCGCCACGCTGAATCGCCATGGCTCGCGCCTGCACTGCGGCGTGAAAGGCACGGGCCATGAGTCGAAAAATATGCTTCTGGCCTTTGCGATTGAGCAGGGCTTCGATCACCGCCAGTGTCAGGCTCAGATCCCGGACCATGTTAAATCCGATAAACACAATCGCACGGCTGACCGTGTTGATGGGCGAGCCTGTCGGGTTATAGGTCGCGCTGTTGGCGATCCTCAGGATGCGGGCGGTGAGCGAGGCGTCCTGCAGAATGACCTGGGCCAGACGGGCGGTGGAACTGTCTTCGTCACTGACGACGTTATTGATGGCATTGATGGTGTAGCGAAAAATCGGCAGTTCCTGCTGCTCGATAAGATGAATCCAGTGTTTCAGTCCGCTCATAGACAGCCTGGGCCAGTGGTGAATGAGTTGCTCAAATATTTTTGACCTGAATGGTTATCGGCAATGCGGCGCGATTCCTGAGTGCGCGCTCAGGCGCGGGCATAATGGTGTTCCAGGATTCGCCCGGTAAAACGGGTGCGCAAATAAAACCCACGGGGCAGGGTCTGACACAGGTTGCCGTCGCTGTCGTGGGCGGCGGTGAGCACGCGAGAATGGGCGGCCTTGGGGCGAATTTGCAGGTATTGACCGTGCCGGGCCGAGAGTTCTTCCCAGCGACCGAGGCAAATCAGTTCCATTAGCTCTTCCCAGTCATCACGCAGGAGGGATTCCTCTTCGGCCGTGGGAGACCAGAGCAGGGCCGTGCCGATGCGCCGCCGGGCAAAGGGGATGCCGGGATCGGCTTCGACCGGCACCCACAATACCCGCTGCAATTTGAGGCGTAACCAGGAGCGCTCCCAGCTTAGCTGCTGCGTGTCATTCATCGGTACGGTGCAGACATAGGTTGATTCACGTGGCTGGCCGCTGGCATTCAACGGCAGGCTTTTAAGTTCTACACCAAGCTGGCGAAAGTCCGGTTCGGGTAACGAGGTGGCATCGGCGCCCAGGGCCTGCTCCAGCAGCTGGCCGATCCA
>NZ_JAVLAZ010000073.1:0-12134 GCF_031581315.1 Thiohalophilus sp. | reverse complement strand
CCCCGATATGGTGGGACGTGAAGGACTCGAACCTTCGACCAGCCGGTTAAAAGCCGGATGCTCTACCAACTGAGCTAACGTCCCGAAGAGTCTGTCACAGGCCCTGTGAGAGCCGGATGTGACAGGAAGCGCGCATTTTACCGGACTCACCGGGAATGGCAACCCCGTCCCCGGTGAGCCGCTCGGACGGCGTCAGATGGCGTCCAGTTTGCGCATGCTCCCGGGCAGCAGCCTGAAGTCCACCAGCGCGGTGACAAACGCCTTGGTGAAGCTGGCTTCATCCTCGTAGACCATTTTGTAATACTGGATCTTCATGGTCATGGCACTGCCGAGCACGATGCCACCGAAGGCCAGGAAGGAACCCAGGGCCAGGGTGGAGATACCGGTAATGCCCTGGCCGACGGTGCAACCCAGGGCCAGTACCCCGCCGATCCCCATCAGCGCCCCGCCGATAACGTGGTTGATGAAATCACGGAAGTTGACGAACCATTCGACGCGGAAACCCCGGGAGATGATCGCCCAGAAAAGGGATCCCAGGATCACGCCAAATACCGCCATCACGCCGAACGTCAGGTAACGGCTGGCAAAGCCCTCGGAGGCATAACCCAGCGTCTGGCCGACGGGATTAATGAAGGTATAGGACTGGGTCCCGACCGAACGCGGCGGCTGGCCCGATTCCATGAAGCTCCAGTTGTTGGGTTCGGCATAGCCCGACCAGGTGAAGGTCTCGCCGCCGACATCGATCACTGCAGCGTCTGTCACATACCAGGCCGCCAGGACTGCCAGGCCAACAACCGCGCCGCCCAGGATATTGTCAAAGCTCTTGCGAAAATCCGCGGACTTGAACAGAACCCAGGCCAGGAAGGCCACCAGCAACAGCCCGACCACGACGCGGGTGACGTCCGCCCCGGAACCAAAGACCCGGCCGAGCAGACTGCCCAGATCCTGCTGGGACGCCAGCGAGACGCTAGTCGGGTTGGTCCAGGGATAGAAGATCAGCGAATAGATAGTCTGATCGGAGCCCGGGAACGGGTTGAGCATAAAATAGGCACAGATAGCGATGGCCACGAAGACAATAATGGACTTGATGTTGCCGCCGCCGATCCGGATGAGAGTCTTGCTGCCGCAACCGCTGCCATAGGTCATGCCGATCCCGAACAAGACGCCGCCCAGGACATATTCAAGCCAGGCAAAGTTGCTGGCACGATATGGCGGTACAGTTTGATCGACGCTGATCAACCCGATCCCCTCGATAATCGCCACGCCTAGCATAGCCACGGCAATCGCCAGCACCCAGGACCGGAAACGGCCGCTGTCTCCCATGTTGACCATGTCGGAGACCGAGCCCATGGTGCAGAAATTGGTTTTATTGACGACCGCACCCATGACGAAGGCAACGGCAAAGCCCAGCCACAGAATCGTCCAGTGCGCATCAGCAAAGCTTTCGAATGTCATGATACAACCCCTCTGGAATTACGCATAATTATAGTCTCGCCCGCAGGGCGCCCAGGCCTGACCGGTACCTCCTCCGCACAAGTCCGACCAAATGGCGGCATTGTACGGACTTCCCCCAAAAGTGACCAGTTTCACAAGCCCGCACTTCACCACGGGTGCATTTTGCACCCTGGTAAGTGGATGATTTCTATAAGGTTCAGGAATGGTAGCGGGTCGGGTCCGGGATGCCGGCGTCCTCGAAGCCTGCCAGGCGCAAACGACAGGCATCACAGCGGCCACAGGCGCGGCATTGCGTGTCCGGGGCATAGCAGGACGTTGTCAGGCCGTAATCAACACCAAGACGCGTGCCCTCACGGATAATCGCCGCCTTGCTCAGGCGAATCAACGGCGCCTCGATCCGGATTGGCCGGCCCTCAACGCCGCGACGGGTGGCCAGATTGGCCAGTCGCTGGTAGGCGTCAATATATTCGGGACGACAATCGGGATAGCCGGAATAGTCGATCGCGTTAACCCCGATAAAGATCGCTTCGGCGTCCAGCACTTCGGCCCAGCCCAGTGCCAGGGATAAAAACACCGTATTGCGCGCCGGCACATAAGTGACCGGAATCCCGTCCTGAACGCCCTCCTCCGGCACATCGATGCTCGCATCGGTCAGTGCCGAACCACCCAGGTCGTCCATGTTCAACTGCATCAGCTTGTGCTCCACCACCCCGAGCGACCGGGCGACCTGCTGCGCCGCTTCCAGCTCGCATTTATGGCGCTGGCCGTAATCGAAACTGATGGCATAACAGGCATAGCCCTGCTCGCGAGCCATCGCCAGCGCCGTCGCCGAATCCAGCCCGCCCGACACCAATACCACCGCTTTATTCATCGGTTGCGCTTCCCATTGAGTCGCTCATTCAGATTGACGAAAAAGAATCCGCAAATGAACGCGAATTAACGCCAATAACAACATTGTTTAAAGTTAGCGTGCATTTGCGTTTATTTGCGGACTGATAATCAATATCGATCTTACACCCGTTATCGCCCCGGCTCGTCGCCCCACAGGAGTTTGTGCAGTTGTACTTGAAAACGCACGGGCAGCTGGTCCTGGAGGATCCAGTCGGCCAGTTCGGCGGGCCTGAGGGTCTCGAAGACCGGCGAGAACAACACTTCACAGCGCCCGGCCAGTTTATAGTGCTGCAGTTGTTCCACAGCCCAGTCGTAATCGGTTCTGTCGCCGATGACGAATTTCACCTGGTCCTGCGGATTCAGGCAGTCAATATTGGTATACAGATTTTTGTCCTGCTCGCCGGAAGACGGGGTTTTGAGATCCATCACCTTGATCACTCTCGGGTCCAGCTGGCAGACATCCAGGGCACCGGAGGTTTCCAGACTGACGCTGTAACCGTGATCGCACAGTTGCGTGAGCAGGGCCGGACAGTTTTTTTGCGCCAGGGGTTCACCGCCGGTGACGGTGACATGCCGGGTCTGGTAACGGCTCACCTCGGCCAGTATCGCCGCCACGCTGTACCATTGTCCGCCGCTGAAGGCATAGCTGGTATCGCAATAACCGCAGCGCAGGGGACAACCGGTCAGACGAATAAATACCGTCGGCAAGCCGACGCTGCGGGCCTCGCCTTGCAGGGAATAGAAAATCTCGGTGATACGCAGGCGATCGCCGGCAGCATTGACCGTATTCTGTGACATTTACCCGTCGCTCAGTTTGGCGCGGATTTTTTGCAACAGGTTACGGGCCTGGCTGGCTTCGGTGGTGCCGGGGTGACTGGCGATCAGCTTTTCGAGCACATCGCGCGCCGCTTTATAAGCTTCCAGCTGGTTGTGACTGTAGCCGATCTTGAGCATGGCTTCGGCTACCTTGGGACTGTCAGGATAACGCTCGATCAGATTCTGATAATGAACAATCGCCTGTTTGTAATTGCGTCGCGCGTAATTGGCCTCACCCAGCCAGTAACGGGCGATATGCGCGTAACGCCCGTCCGGATAGTTTTGCAGGAACTGGTCGAAGGCGTCGATGGCCTTGTCGTACTCCAGTTCCCGCAGCAGATTAAAGGCCTCCTGATAGGCTTCCTGCTCGCTCTTGTTGACCGACAGGGGTACCGTTTGGGACGGGGGTTCGGACTGGCGTTCCTGCGGAGTGACGCTGCCGGAGGCTGTCGGCTTGCCAGCTGTGCGTCTGCCCGAGGTTGAAGCCGATGGCTCCTGTCCGGGGGACTGAGCATCCTGTGTCTTTATGCCGGCACGTTCCAGTTGTAACAGGCGCCGATCGAGATCGATGTACAGCTCGCGCTGACGTTTTTTCAGATCTTCAATGGTATGCGCCTGCTCCTCGCTGAGGCCACGCAACTCGCGCACCTCGGCCTCCAGGCTGTTCAGACGCATCAGGATATCGGCCAGGCCCTGACTGTCGACCAGTCGCTCCAGCCGTTCCAGGCGCTGGTCAGTCGAGGGAGTGTCCTGCGCGGCAAGCCACGGCGCCGGCAGAGCCAGCGCCAGAAAAACGATCAGGGTACGAGACAGGCGACAAACCATATCAGTAGCCGGAGTAGAGTATTTCGACCCGACGATTGAGACGCCAGGCTGATTCGTTATGATCCAGCGCGACCGGGCGCTCCTCGCCGAAGCTGATTACCTGTATCTGGTCCGTTGCAACCCCCTGAACCTGGAGCAGTTGTTCCACGGCCTTGGCGCGGCGCTCGCCCAGTGCCAGATTGTATTCGCGGGTGCCACGTTCGTCGGCATGGCCTTCCAGCACCACACTGACATCGGGATTGCGGCTCAAAAATGCCGCGTGGGCATCGATGATCTCGCGTTGCTCCCCGGTCACATTGCTGCTGTCAAAATCAAAATAGAGTACCCGTTTGGAGAGCGGGCTGTCCGGATCATTCAACTCCTCCATCCGGGCACCGCTGCCCAGGTCACCGGAGAAACTGAGATCCCCGCCTTCCATGGTTTCCTGCTGGCTTTCTTCGCTGGTGGGATCGGTGACATCGGCACCACGATCCTTGACCGGGCCAAAGCGGCAACCGCCCAGCGCCAGCACAAACAGTGTCAGCACGAGATAGGTCAGAAACTGGCGCATTATTTTTCTCCTTTGACTCCCCGTTGTTATTCGGGCCGTAACGGTGACCAGGCCGGCTCGCGGACGTCACCCTGCTGCAGACTCAAGCGTTGCTGGGCACGCCCATCCACCGAAACAGCGGAGAGAATCCCCCGGTAATTCTCCTCGGTGGCGTAGATAATCATACTACCATTTGGGGCAAAGCTGGGCGACTCATCCAGGCGTGAATCGGTCAGCACGCGAAACAGGCCGCTCTCCTGATCCTGGACAGCGATGCGGAACTGGCCCTCCTGGCGATGGACCATGGCGATATAGCGCCCGTTCGGTGAAACCGAGGCGCGGGCGTTGTAGCTCCCCTCGAACGTGAGGCGCTCGGGGCGCCCGGTCGCATGCCGATTTTTATCCAGGGCCACCCGGTAAATCTGCGGTGAGCCCCCCCGATCCGAGGTAAACACCAGTCCCCGTCCATCGGGCAGCCAGGCCGCTTCGGTGTCGATGGCGTAATTGCGGGTGATACGCTCGAGGGTCCGGGTTTCGATATTCATCAGATAGATTTCCGGGTTACCGTCGCGGGATAAGGTCATGGCCAGATACTTGCCATCGGGCGACCAGGCCGGCGCACTGTTGAGCCCGTCGAACGCGGCCACCCGCTGGCGTTCGCCACTTCGGATGTTCTGGATATAAAGCTCAGAGCGTCCGCGGGCGAAGGAGACAAAGACCAGATGCCGCCCGTCCGGCGACCAGGCGGGGGACATAACCGGCTGGCGGGACTGATAGACAATCTGTTCGTTATGCCCGTCGGAATCGGCAATGGCCAGCTGATAGGTCGGCCGGTCGGTGCGATCACCGGTCACGGTAATATAGGCAATAAAGGTATCGAAGGCGCCGGGCTTGCCGGTGATTTCGGCGTAAATAATATCGCTGATCTGGTGCGCCGTGCGCCGCAATTCCGACTCGCTGGCCCGCAGACTGTAGCCGGCCAGCTGCCGCCGGCGATTCACATCCAGCAGCTGGAACTGCACGGTATAGTCGCCATCCTCGTGCGGCAGCATCCGACCCACCACCAGGTGATCGGTCTTGAGCGCCCGCCAGTCGGCGTAATTGACCTGGTCCGCGCGATGCGGCCGGGCGATCAGATCGGCTTCGGCCAGTGGCCGGAAGAATCCGCTACGGCGCAGATCGGCGGCGATAATGTCGCCGACCGCCGCCGGTGCCTCTCCTTCGCCCTCCCAGGCAAAGGGGACCACCGCGATCGGCATGGCATCATCCAGTCCCTGGGTAATCTCGATGGTCAGTACAGCCTGCGCCGGCAGGCTGGCAAGCAGCCATAACAGAGGCAACAGACAAAGGCGTTTTATCCACATCATCAGCGTTTATGCTTTGGTTCAAATGAAAATTTCAGTTCCCGGAACTCATCGAACAGTCCCGACTCCACATCCGGCACTGGCAGGGGTGAGGCCTTGCGCACCGCATCTTCGACCGAACGATCGAACGTGGCGTCGCCACTGCTGCGCACAATATCGACCCGGGCCACCTCGCCACCGGGTAACAATCTCACCATAATTTCACACCGCATGCTACTGTGGGCCGAGGCGGGAATCCGCCACACACGCGTGATGCGTTGCTTGATCTGGTTTTTATACTGATTGATCTCATCCTCGTGACCCGCCCGCTGTTCGCGCCGGGCCTGCGCCTCGGCTTCGGCCGCCAGCTTTTCCTGCAAGGCCTGTTCCGCCCGCTCCTGTTCCCGGCGTTGCTCGGCCTCGCGTTGCTGACGCGCCGCTTCCTCACGCCGGCGTTGTTCTTCCGCTTCACGCTGTCGACGGGCTTCGGCTTCGCGACGCTTTTTTGCTTCGGCCTCGCGCTGTTTTTTCAATTCGGCTTCGCGTTGCTTGCGGGCGGCCTCTTCGCGGCGTTGCTTTTCGGCCGCTTCACGCTGTTTTTTCAGCTCGGCCTGACGTTCGCGTTCCCGTTGCCGGGCCAGTTCCGCCTCGCGTTTTTGACGTTCGGCATCGCGGATGCGTTGTTCCCGTTCGGCCAGTTGCTGTTCGCTGACCGCTCTGGCTTCAATGACCTCGATCTCGGTTTGCTTGCCGGGGCTGGCCTCGTCCGATGGCCAGTCAATATTGATCATCAGAATCAGTATCAACAGCACATGTACCATGACGGCGGCCAGCGCCGCCAGCGGGTACGATTTGATGATTTGCCACATGATCAGCTATCAGCATCATCCGGTGAGCGGGTCACCAGTCCCAGATCCCGGACTCCGGACTCCTGCAGTAACGCCATCATCGCCACCACCTGACCGTAACGAGCCTCCCGGTCACCCTTGATATACACGGTTTTGTCGCTGCGTTGGGACAATACCGCCCTGACCCGTTGTACCAGCGTTTCACTATCCAGCGGTGTATCGGTCTGCTCGCCGAGATTGAGAAAGTAGTCCCCGGCACGATTCACCGACACCACCAGCGGTTCTTCCTCGGTCTCATCCAGGGTTTTCGCACTCGACTCGGGGAGACTGACTTCGACCCCCTGGCTCAGCAGGGGTGCCGTCACCATAAAGATAATCAACAGCACCAGCATGACATCAATGTAGGGCACCACATTGATCTCCGACATGCGTTTGCGCTTGACTCGCCCGCTGGTGACTTTCATGACTATTCCGTCGCGCTGCCGGTATGGGTTTGACGTTGCAGGATGCTGGAGAACTCTTCCGCGAAAATATCGTATTTGCTGATCAATCGTTCCACATCATTGGAATAACGGTTATAGGCAACCACGGCCGGAATTGCCGCAAACAGTCCCATCGCCGTGGCGATCAATGCTTCGGCAATCCCCGGGGCCACGGTGGCAATGGTAGCCTGCTTGACCGCGCCCAGTCCCATGAACGAATTCATAATGCCCCAGACAGTACCAAAAAGGCCGACATAGGGGCTGGTGGAGCCAACCGTCGCCAGAAAGGAGAGATGGTTTTCCAGGCGGTCGATCTCACGATTCAGAGCGACCCGCATGGCCCGCTGGGCGCCTTCAATCACGGCCATCGAATCCACATTGCGATTCTTGCGCAGCTGGGCAAACTCACGGAAGCCGGACTCAAAGATCAGCTCCATCCCTTCCAGCCGGGCCCGCCGACTGGAGAGTCGCTTGTACAGCTCGCCCAGATCCACGCCGGACCAGAAACGCCGTTCAAACTGATCGGCGGCCGCCCGTGCCCGTTTAATCACCGCGTATTTAAAAAAGATAAGTGTCCAGGAGAGTATCGAGACGACCAGCAATAACAGCATGACCAGCTGCACAACAAAGCTGGCTTCGAAAATCAGGTGGGTAATCGACATTTCCGGCAACGTGTATTTCCTCTATTTATTGTTATGGGCCTGGTAATGGACTTTGTTACGCCTGGAATACAGGTTTATGTCTCGCACAGACGTATTCGATACCCCCGACGACCCCGAACACACCGCACGATGTCTTCTGAATTGGCAGATATGTTCACGGACCGGCCATCAAACGACCAGTTTCCGTTGCAGCTCCTCCGGAATCGTGCGAGGCCTGAACGTTAGCGCATTCAGACTGGCGATTTTGACCTGGCCATCACACAACAGGACATTGTTCGCTTCCCGGCGGATGGCCTGCGTAAACGTCAGACTGGCCTTGCCGGCTTCCGTCACACTGGCACTGACGAGCAGCTTGTCGTTAAACCGGGCCGGCTGACGATAATCGAGCGTGACCCGGCGTACGGCAAATAGGACATTGTGTTGCGCAATGAGTTCATCCTGCTCGAATCCCAGCGTGCGCAGCCACTCGGTACGTGCCCGTTCCATGAACTTGAGGTAATTGGCGTAATACACCACCCCGCCGGCATCCGTATCTTCATAATAAACCCGCACCGGCCATAGGAACTCGTTCACGCTTCACAACCTCTATGTGTAATTAGCATCCCTGTCAGTTAAATCTGACGTTATCCGCAAATAAACGCAAATGAACGCGAATAAACAACAAATAAACAGACTAATTTAATTTGCGTTTATTCGCGTTCATTTGCGGACTAAGTTCCGGACCTTCTGATGTCTTTACTGGAATCATTCACAAATCGTTTGATTGATCGAACAGTTCCATAGAACTGGCCGCAGACTCGGGGGTCGGCGCGGGCAGGCCGAAGTGGAGATAGGCGTGGCGGGTCGCCATGCGCCCGCGCGGGGTACGCATCATAAAGCCCTGTTGAATCAGATAGGGTTCGAGCACATCCTCGATGGTGCCACGCTCCTCGCCGATGGCGGCCGCCAGGTTATCAATGCCCACCGGTCCGCCACTGAATTTCTCGATGATGGTCAGCAGCAGTTTGCGATCCATCATGTCAAAACCGTGGTTGTCCACATCCAGCATGTCCAGCGCCTCGTGAGCCACGGCGGCGCTGATACGCCCGTCCGACTTGACCTGGGCGTAGTCGCGCACACGGCGCAACAACCGGTTGGTAATCCGCGGTGTACCGCGGGAGCGACGGGCAATCTCCAGTGCGCCCTCATCCTCAATCTCTACTTCGAGAATCTGCGCGGAACGGCGCACGATACGCAGGAGATCTTCCGGGCTGTAAAATTCCAGCCGCTGCACGATGCCGAAGCGATCCCGCAGGGGCGAGGTCAGCAGACCGGCACGGGTAGTGGCACCAACCAGGGTAAAGGGCGGCAAATCCAGCTTGATGGAACGGGCCGCCGGCCCTTCGCCAATCATAATGTCGATCTGATAATCCTCCATGGCCGGATAGAGGATCTCCTCGACCACGGGACTCAGACGATGGATTTCATCCACAAACAGGACGTCGTGGGGTTCCAGATTGGTCAGCAATGCCGCCAGATCGCCGGGACGTTCCAGCACGGGCCCGGCGGAGTGCTTCATGTTCACCCCCAGCTCGTTGGCGATGATATGCGAGAGCGTGGTCTTGCCCAGCCCGGGGGGGCCAAAGATCAGCACATGGTCCAGCGATTCGCCGCGGTTGCGCGCCGCCTCAATGAAAATTCCCATCTGCTCGCGCACTACGGCCTGGCCCACGTAATCGGCCAGCCGGGCCGGCCGGATGGCCCGATCCAGGGCATCTTCGGCGCCCTGCTCATGGGCGGCAATCAGGCGATCGTTTTCAATCATCGAGTTTCAGGTGCCTGTTTTGAAATAATTATAATATCAACGACTTACCGCCGCTTTCAGGGCGGCGCGGATAATATCTTCACTGTTTCGCCCCTCGCTGTCCACCGACTGGACCATGCGACTGGCCTCCTGGGGCTTGTAGCCCAGGGCAATCAGGGCGCTGACCGCTTCCCGGTCGGCCTCCTGCGAACCGGCCGCCGGAGCGACACCGCCGGCCGGCGGCGTGGCCGCCAGCTCCTCGTCCTCCCAGTCGGCCAGGCGATCGCGCATTTCCATGATCAGCCGCTCGGCGGTCTTTTTCCCCACCCCGGGCAGCTGGACCAGGCTGCGGCTGTCGTTGTCGTGCACGCAGCGGGCAAATTCGCCGGCGCTCATGCCCGAGAGGATTGCCAGGGCCAGCTTGGCCCCCACGCCGTTGACCCGGATCAGACTGCGGAACAGGCGCCGTTCCTGTTCGCTCGCAAACCCGTACAGCTGCTGCGCATCCTCGCGTACCACCAGGTGGGTCTGCAGGGTCACCGGCTGATCAATCTCCGGCAACTGATAAAAGGTCGACATGGGCGCCTCGATCTCATACCCCACCCCGTGCACATCCACCAGCAACTGCGGCGGCTGCTTGCTGACCAGAATCCCCTGAATACGCCCAATCACCTGTTGGCTCCTGATTGAATTTTGCCTAACTGTACCATTTCTTGGGTTCTCTGGAATTAACGCGGAGTTCGCGGAGGCGCGGAGCCGCAGAGAAGATATGATGTTTGTCCCGGATCCGGGCAGAGAAAAATTGTCTCGGAATATGGGCTGCCACGGACCAATCCAGATTAATTTTACCTCCGCGTCTCCGCGCCTCTGCGTCCTCCGCGTTGTTTCCCAGAAACCTCGCTAACGGCGGCGCCGCAAGCGGCGCACGCCCGCCGGCAAGCGGGGCGATAATTGCTGCATGCTCTGGCGCAGATGGGCATGACACAGCGCGACGGCCAGGGCATCGGCGGCATCTTCCTGGGGGAGTTTGTTCAGGCCGAGCAGGTGCTGAACCATATGCTGGACCTGGGCCTTGGCGGCACTGCCCTTGCCGACGATGGCTTTTTTGATTTCCGTCGGGCTGTATTCGCTCATCGGCAGGGAGCGCAGCGCTACCGTGCTGATCGCCGCTCCCCGCGCCTGGCCCAGCTTGAGCGCGGAATCGGCATTGCGATGCATGAACACCTGCTCGACCGCCACCTCGTCGGGGCGATGCTCCTCGAGCAGGGCTTCGAGCCCCTGGCAAATGGTCTTGAGACGGGTATCCAGCGTGCCATCGGCGGTGCGTATACAGCCACTGCTGATCCACAGGGCGCGCGAACCCTGCATCTCGATAATGCCAAAACCGGTCAGTCGGGAACCGGGATCAATGCCCAGAATGCGCGTCATCCAAAAAGAGTACAGGATACGTAATCATAGATAAATCTGATTTTAGGTAGATTCTGCTATTGGTAACATTCAACAGAATCCGCTAATGAACGCGAATCAACGCAAAAAGATAAGTAATTATGTTCAGAAAGATTTGCGTGTATTGGCGTTCATTTGCGGACTTTTGAGCGGCCGCACCGGGCTTATTGGCCGAGCTGTTCGAGGACCTCGTCGGAGAAGTCGGCGTTGGTGTAGACGTTCTGCACATCGTCCTGGTCTTCGAGCATGTCCACCAGTTTCATTACCTGTTCGGCTTCTTCCAGAGGCAGATCCACATTGGTGGCGGCGCGCATGGTCACTTCCGCCATTTCCGGCTCCAGACCCGCTTCCTGCATGGCGCTTTTGACGTCGAGAAAATCTTCGGGGGCGGTCGTCACTTCGATACTGCCATCCTCGCTGGTGACCACATCCTCGGCGCCCGCCTCCAGCGCCGCTTCCATGATGGTGTCCTCATCACTGCCAGGAGGAAAACTCAGGGTGCCCAGTTTGGAAAACAGATAGGCGACCGAGCCGTCGGTACCGAGGTTGCCGCCGTTTTTGGTAAAGGCATGGCGTACCTCAGAGACGGTGCGGTTACGATTGTCAGTCAGGCAATCGGCCATGATCGCCACCCCGCCAGGGCCGTAACCTTCGTAGCGGACTTCCTCATAATTGGCCCCGTCCTGATCGCCACTGCCACGTTTAACCGCCCGCTCGATCGTGTCCTTGGTCATATTGGCCGAGAGGGCCTTGTCGATGGCCGTACGCAGGCGCGGGTTGGTTTCCGGATCGCCGCCCCCTTCCCGGGCCGAGACGGTAATCTCGCGAATCAGTTTGGTGAACAGCTTGCCGCGACGGGCATCCTGCGCGGCCTTGCGATGACGGATATTGGCCCATTTACTGTGTCCGGCCATGGGTACCTCGTGATGTTCCGTTAACTTTCGATAGCGGCGATCTTAACATTAATGTGTGCGGGGATCAGGGCCTAGGGCCAGTTGTCAGTTGGCAGTTGGCAGTTGGCAGTTGGCAGTTGGCAGTTGGCAGTTGGCAGTTG
>NZ_JAVLAZ010000007.1:32387-48461 GCF_031581315.1 Thiohalophilus sp. | reverse complement strand
AGGGTCGCTCCCGGCATCCTGCCTCCCGCGACACTTGTACATCCCTGTACATCGCGCAACAAAGACGCGGAGAACGCAAAGAAGTGATTTTATAAAAGTATTCTGCCTTTAGTGTTGTGAACTGACAGTAAGGCTGCCACCATATTAAACCTCATTAACGGTATTTACTTTGCGTCCTTTGCGCCTCCGCGTTCTTTGCGTTATTTCCAGTCTGTTGAATAAAAGAGAAGATTTACCTTCGCTACCCGGCGCGCTAAGATCGCCCGCTTTACGAGAATAGCATTGAGACGTGGAGAAGATGTAATGCGGTATTTAACAGGCCTGATATTAATGGCTCTCGTGCAGACGGTCGGGGCGCATGATGAGTCCGGGATCGCGAAAGAGTTGTGGTGGAGTGAGGCCTGGTGGAACGAGGGGCTGATCGAGGCGCCGCGCAATTATGACGTTGAGGTCGAAGAGTACAGTTATGAAAGCAACGGGGTGACGATCCCCGCGATGCTGGCGCGACCGAAACAGGCCGGCAAGTTTCCGGCGGTGTTGTTCCAGCACGGCCGGCGCGGACTGGATGAACTGATCCGGCGTCACGTCAAGCGACTGGCGGCCCGGGGCTTTGTGGTGCTGGCGCCGGATATTTACCAGGCCCATTTTATCGGTACCCATCCGATCGAACACGATTATGAGCTGGAGGCGGACGTCAACCGCGGCGTCGACGCCCTGCTGTCGCGCGAGGACATCAGCAGTGACCGGATCTGTCTTTACTCCCATACCCGGGGCGGGTATTACACGCTGAAGGTGGCAACCACTTTCGCGCGTCAGAAGTCAGAGGTGGCCTGTTATGTGTCCTATTATCCGCACTTGCAGGATCCCAACGCGCCGGAGCCGCTGCAGGTCTACGGGTTTGCCGAGGAAGTCGATCAGCTGGAAATCCCCGTGCTGGTCTTTATCGGCGAGGATGAGCAGTATCAGCGCCGGCGGGTTATTGAAAGCAGCGTGGAATCCCTGCAAAAAGACGGTAAACCCGCGCGCCTGATTGTCTATCCGGGCGTCGGGCGGGGGTTTGATTTTCGTCCCGAGAGTGTACGTACCTTCGCCGACGATCTGGCCTCGAAGGATGCCATCCAGCGTGCGGCCGATTTCATGCGCCGGCATCTGGGGACGGATTAGTCCGCCGGGGGGCACCGACGGCACTGAACAGACACCGAACTAATATGCTGGCGGTCAGTGAGACACGTCTTGATCCGGTGTCTTCGCTGTTTTTCTGCTCAGCTCCCCGGGTAGCACGCCAGAGGGAAGGCCGCGGATCAGGCCGACGAGATGAACATTTTCTGTCCCGATTACGTTAGAATTGGCAGTTATGAATATGAAATACAGAACCGACGATCTGCGGATTACCGCGCTCAAGGAGGTCATTCCGCCGGTGCAGCTGCATGGCGATTGTCCGATGACCGATGCTGCCTCGAAAATCATCTTCGAGACCCGTACCGCGATCCATAATATTCTGCGGGGCCGTGACGACCGCATTCTGGTGATCATTGGCCCGTGCTCGGTCCATGATCCGGAGGCGGCGGTCGAATACGCCGGGCGTCTGAAGGCGATGCGGGAGGAGCTGGGTGAGGACCTGCTCATCGTCATGCGGGTCTATTTCGAAAAGCCGCGCACCACTGTCGGTTGGAAAGGTCTGATCAATGACCCCGATCTGGACGAGAGCTTCAACATCAACAAGGGGCTGCATCTGGCGCGCAAGCTGTTGCTGGATGTGAACAACCTCGGGGTGCCGGCCGGTACCGAATTTCTGGATCTGATTACGCCGCAGTACATCGCCGATCTGGTCAGCTGGGGCGCGATCGGCGCGCGTACCACCGAAAGCCAGGTACATCGCGAACTGGCCTCCGGCCTTTCCTGTCCGGTCGGTTTCAAGAATGGCACGGACGGCACGCTCAAGATCGCTATCGACGCGATCCGCGCCGCCAGCCAGCCGCACAATTTCCTGTCACTGACCAAGGCGGGCCATTCGGCCATTTTCGCCACCACCGGGAACGAGGATTGTCACATCATTTTGCGCGGCGGCAAGCAGCCCAATTACGATACAGCCAGTATTGACGTGGCCTGCCAGGAACTGGGGGAAGCCGGGCTGGAGGAGAAAGTGATGATCGACTTCAGCCATGCCAACAGCCAGAAGCAGCATATGCGTCAGCTTGATGTGGGCCGTGATGTCGCCGGTCAAATTGCCGACGGCGATCAGCGTATTATGGGCGCGATGATCGAAAGTCATCTGATTGGCGGGCGCCAGGATGTCGAGGATGACAAGTCACTGGTTTATGGTCAGAGCATTACTGATGCCTGTATCGGCTGGGAAGAGAGTGAGGAACTGCTCCGGGAACTGGCCAATGCGGTGCGCCAGCGGCGCAAGCACAAAGCCGCCTGAATACGGACTTCCGGCACCCGGCAGCGAGTCGCGCTGGCGCTCCCATGCCAGAAAATATTTGACTCTCGCAGAGGCGCTGAGCCGCAGAGGATTAAACAGGCTGTTTCTCTGCGTCCTGGCGTTTTTGCGAGATCCTTGTAGTTTTAATTCTCCTCATACGAGAGGTTATTACTCGCGAGTCTTGAAATAGATAGCTCGCGAAAATAATCCGAATAGATTTTTATAAAAACCTGGATTCAAAAGGCACTAAAAATTAATCTACTTCGAGGCTTAGTGTCTTCGTGGTAAAAATAGTCCGATAGATAAAATGCCAGGTAGTGCTGCGCGCAACCTGACCTGCAACTTCCCGCCTATCCTGATTGCTGATTGTGCTGGCGTTCCCGCGCCAGCCATTTGAGTAATTCATCGAACGGCAGCGCATCGCCATAGTAGCTGCCCTGCGCCTGATCGCAGCCGAGTTCGCGCAGAATATCGGCAATTTCGCGGCTTTCGACTCCTTCACCGACCACCGTCAAACCCAGATCGTGAGAAAGATCGATGATAGCGCGTACCATCGACGAATCACCCGGTTGTCTGTCCATTGACTTGATAAAACTCTTGTCAATTTTGACCTCACTGATTGGCAGACGCTTGAGATAGGCCATGGATGAATAGCCGGTTCCAAAATCATCAATTGAGAAGCGAATACCGAGACCATGTAGCTGATGCAGGGTATGCAGGGCGCGTTTATGGTTTACCATCATGGCGGTTTCAGTGATCTCGAGCATGATACGGGAGGGTTCGACACGATACTGTTCGAGCAGCTGGCGTAAATGGTCGACGATATCAGGATCCTGCAGGTTCCAGACCGACAGGTTGATCGCCATTTTCAGATCAATCCCCTCTTTCAGTAACAGACAGCTGGTTCGAAGTGCCTCCTCCATCACCCACCAGGTCAGCGGATTGATCAGGCCGGTATTTTCGGCGATATGAATGAACCGGCTGGTAGCGATATAGCCATGGTCGGGGTGTTCCCAGCGAGCCAGTGCTTCCAGGCTGACAGACTGTTCGCTGTTGAGATCCACCTTGGGCTGGAAATAGAGCTGAATATTCCGGTTTTCCAGATCGGTGCGCAGATCGTTGACCAGTTTGAGCTGTTCCAGCGTGCTGGTATTGTGCGTTTCATCATAAATCGCGATGCCGGTCCCGATACGTTTGGCCGCGTACATGGCCATTTCGCCGTGGCGAATCAGGTTGATCGCGTCCAGGGCATGTTCAGGATAAAATGCCACGCCAATACTGGCGCCCAGATAAAATTCGTGACCCTCGAGTAAAAAACCCTCGCTCAGGCTTTCCTGAATTCGCGTGGTCGTGGCCAGTACAGCCTGTTGTGAGACCCCGTCCAGCAGCAGGGCGAACTCATCACTGACAATGCGTGCCAGGATATCGTCGGATCGGATGGCGTCGCGCAGTCGATCGGCAAACTGGCAAAGCAACGTATCTCCGGCATAATGGCCAAGCGTGTCATTGATTTCCTTGAGGCGGTTTATATCTACAATGACCAGGGCGATACATTCGCCTTCCGGCAGATTGCGTGCCAAACGTTGCTCGGTCTGCTCTACCAGAAAAGTCCGGTTCGGCAAACCGGTCAGGCCGTCATGCAGGGTCTGGTGTTTCAGCTCCTGACGCTGGCGCTCAAGTCGCTGGTAAAGCGAGGTCAGGATCATCGCGCCCCATAAGGCCAGCAACAGCAGAATAAGACTGGCAATGGCCAGAGGGAGACCGGAGCTTTTCAAAAAAGCGGTAAAACCGTCTTTTTCGACCCGGCGTAACAGGTAAAAGGAAAGTGAGCTGTCCGGTACCACCTGTCTGGACCAGAGCAGGTAGTGCTCGCCGGTGTCGATGTGGCCTTGATTGACGCTACTGTCAAGAATATGTCGAAGCGTTTGGGTATCGATGTTCTGCTCTACAGACCTGAACAGAACATTTTTCCGCGTGTCGGTCACCAGCAGATTATAGTCCGGCACTGGCTGATGCTGTTCGGCCCGTTCGAGCAGGGTGCGAATCTCGACAAGTTCCAGGCCGCTGACCATGGCAGCCAGTTGTCTGGCGCCGGCGGAAGTGGAATGGTTGAGTTCATCCAGCTGGGCAGTGCGGGTAGCCTGATAGGTAATGTAGCCAAACAGGGTTATACCGAACAGCGCAGCGCTGATGAATCCGAGAAAAAGTTTATGGCCGAGACTCATGATGAGTTATTTGGGTCCTTCCCTGTACTGGTATTGGCCAGGATGCCGGGCGAACAGGCGGCAAAGGCGCCGCGCCAGGATGGTGCGACCCTGATTGTCCAGGCAGCAGGCCAATAATAACATTATTAATATCTTCTGTGATGTCGCTGTCGGTACAGGGGAACCGGTGCCGACAGACCGCTACCGTGGTCGTTTGGTTTTTTCCGCATTGAGTCGGAAACTATATTTTATAGCTCATACCTAACCGTTGAGCTTGGTCATTCGGGCCGATTAGTTAAAAATGAACTCAACGGGTGACGTTTGTCACATTGCGGGGGATCTTCTCGCTATAGCGGGTCAATCTTGGCATGGCCAGTGCAAATCTGCTATATACATATAAAATAATTGATTGAATGTGTCAGGCAAGTGAGTGCCTGGATATAACGACAAATGGCTGTCTGGATATAAAAAAAACAGTTTGGGTTAATTAGCGTTTGGGGGTTGGGTAACCGTGCGTATCGCGCTGGTGGAAGATGATCCGGCTATGGCGGAACTGCTCTCCCTGTGGCTGCAAGAGGCAGGACATGAATGCCTCAGCTATCAGGAAGGACAGGATTTTCTCCGTCAGGCCAGAAACGAGAGCTTCGATGTGGTACTGCTGGACTGGTTTTTGCCAAATCTGTCCGGCGAAGAGGTGCTTGCGCGCCTGAAGCGCCAGCCCGAGTGGGACACCCCCATCGTTTTCGTGACCGCCCGGGATTCCGAGGAGGATATGGTCAGAATGCTTAACCAGGGCGCCGATGACTACCTGGTCAAGCCGATTCACCAGCCGGTGTTACTGGCTCGTATCAATGCCGTCACACGCCGCTCGCACAAGGCGAACCCGCAGGATGTGCTGACGCTCAATGAATTTAAAATCGATCAGGAATCCCGCCTGATTACCCGCCATGGCGAGCCGGTGAAACTGACTGAAAAGGAGTTCAAGCTGGTGACCCTGATTTTCCATAATGTCGGACGCCTGCTCTCCCGTGACCACATCCTCTCCTCGGTCTGGGGCTATGATGCCAGTCTCAATACCCGCACTGTGGATACCCATATGAGCCGGATTCGCAAGAAACTGGAACTGTTTCCCGAGCAGGGCTGGCGCCTGAGCTCCATCTACCACCAGGGCTACCGGCTGGAGCAGATTTCCCCCGAAGAACAGGGCTCCGCCGCCGGCTGAGGGCTTCCCGCTGTCACAGCGCCGGTGGAGCAGTCCCCGGGGTAATGGCCAACCGGACTCACCGAAGTCGCTGAGATCGGCGACTGTGAATCGCGATACCCGTCGAAACTTTTCTCAGTGTATTCAGTGACTTCAGTGTGTCCGGTGGTTTTCGGTACCACCGCCGCGGCCCCTGACCCGTCCGAAGGCGATGAAATCGTCCCCGGGACTGAAATATCCTGCCTGTTTTTCCGCCAGTTCTAGTATAATGCGCCCCTTTTGTCGCCCCCTGCGGGCCCCGTTGGAGAACTTTTGTGATCGAGAATCTGCGCAACATCGCCATTATTGCCCACGTTGACCATGGTAAGACCACCCTGGTGGACAAGCTGCTGGCCCAGTCCGGCACGCTGGAGAGCCGGGGAGAGGTGCAGGAGCGGATCATGGACTCCAACGATCTGGAAAAAGAGCGCGGCATCACCATCCTGGCCAAAAACACCGCTATCAAGTGGGGGGATTATCGGATCAACATCGTCGACACCCCCGGCCATGCCGATTTCGGCGGCGAGGTGGAGCGGGTGCTGTCGATGGTCGACTCGGTGCTGCTGCTGGTGGATGCGGTGGACGGCCCCATGCCCCAGACCCGCTTCGTCACCGAGAAAGCCCTGGCCCGCGGCCTCAAGCCGATCGTGGTGATTAACAAGATCGACCGCCCCGGCGCGCGCCCCGACTGGGTGCTGGATCAGACTTTCGATCTGTTCGACCGCCTGGGCGCTTCCGACGAGCAGCTCGATTTTCCGGTGGTCTATGCCTCGGCGCTGAACGGCTATGCCGGCCTGGATTCGGCGGTGCGCGACGGCGATATGACCCCGCTGTTCCAGACTATCGTCGATCGGGTCAATTATCCCGATGTGGATCCCGATGCCCCGCTGCAGATGCAGATCAGCCAGCTCGATTACAACAGCTATGTGGGGGTTATCGGTATCGGCCGCATCACCCGCGGCAAGCTGCGCACCAACACCAACGTGGTGATCGTGGATCGCCACGGCAAGCGGCGTAACGGCCGGGTCCAGCAGGTGCTGGGCTTTCTGGGCCTGGAACGTCACGAGGTGCCCGAGGCCCAGGCCGGGGACATCGTTGCCATCACCGGCATCGACGGCATGAATATCTCCGACACCCTGTGTGATCCGGCCAATGTCGAGGCCCTGCCGGCCCTGCTGGTGGACGAGCCGACCGTGAGCGTGATGTTCGTGGTCAACAACTCGCCCTTCGCCGGCCAGGATGGCAAGTTCGTCACCTCGCGCCAGATCCAGGAGCGCCTGGAGCGGGAATTGATCCATAACGTCGCCCTGCGCGTCGAGCCGACCGGGGATCCGGACAAGTTCCGGGTCTCCGGTCGCGGCGAACTGCATCTGTCGATCCTGATCGAGAACATGCGCCGTGAAGGGTACGAGCTGGGTGTTTCCCGTCCCGAGGTCATCTACCGCGAGGTGGATGGCCAGCGTCATGAGCCTTACGAGCAGCTGACCGTGGATGTGGAGGAGCAGCACCAGGGCGGGGTGATGGAAAAACTTGGCCAGCGCGGCGCCGAACTGAACAGCATGGCGCCCGACGGCAAGGGTCGGGTGCGGCTCGACTTTATTATTCCCTCGCGCGGGCTGATCGGCTTTCGCACCGAGTTTCTCACCGCCACCCAGGGCACCGGTCTGCTTTACAGTGTCTTCGATCACTACGGCCCGCTGCGCAGCGGCGATTTCGGCCAGCGCACCAACGGCGTGCTGATCGCCAACGCCAATGGCAAGGCGCTTGCTTACGCCCTGTACAACCTGCAGGAACGCGGACGGATGTTTATCGGTCACGGCACCGATGTCTACGAAGGCATGATCATCGGCATCCATTCGCGCGATAACGATCTGGTGGTCAACCCGCTCAAGGCCAAGCAGCTCACCAACGTCCGCGCCGCGGGAACGGACGAGAACATCGTGCTGACCCCGCCGATCAAGCTCACCCTGGAGCAGGCGCTGGAGTTTATCGACGACGATGAGCTGGTGGAGGTGACCCCCAATCATATCCGTCTGCGCAAGAAGTTCCTCAAGGAGCACGAGCGCAAAAAGGCGGCACGCGCCAGCTAAATGAAGTGAGCCGGGTACGCCCGCACCTGCGGGGTACCTGCCAATCCCGGGTGCGGTGTATTCCAGAAATCTTCCTGGTCCGCTGTCATCCGGCTGTCATACCGGCAATCTAGAGTTAGCGTGAGATTTTGCACGCACCGTCCCGGGGCGTGGTTCACCCGACCAGATTGCTGATGCCTGTTTCTGTCACCTCAACCGATTCTTCTGCCCTCAAACCGGAACCTGCCCTGCTGGCGGAGTTTGTCGAAATTGTGGAGCAATCCCGCTTTGCCTCGTTGTATCAGCCGATTATCGATCTGGAGCAACAACGTATTATCGGTCATGAAGGACTGATTCGGGGGCCCTCGGCCAGTGTGTTTCACAACCCACAGTCGCTGTTTGAATTCGCCAGCCAATGGGGACATTTGAGCGAGCTGGATCTGGCCTGCCGGCAGTTCATTATCGAACAGTTCCATCGGCTGATGCTCAGGGGCAAGCTGTTTATCAACTGTGCACCTGCCGTGCTACTCGATGCGGACCATCCGCATGGTAAGACGCTGGCTAGCCTGCGGCGGCTGGGTATCAGTCCCGAATCGGTAGTCATCGAGCTGACCGAACAACATCCGCTGGATGATTACGAACTGTTACGTGAAGCGCTGCATTACTATCGTTCCATGGGTTTTGAGATTGCAATTGACGATTTCGGGGCGGGTTATGCGGGTCTGCGCATGTGGTCCGAATTGCGTCCCGACTACGTCAAGATTGACCGCCACTTTATCCAGGGAATTAACGAGGACCCGGTCAAAAAAGAGTTTGTTCGCTCGATTCTGGATATTGCCCGGGGGCTGGAGTGCAAGGTGATTGCCGAAGGTATCGAAACCCAGGAAGAGTATCGAACAATTTGTGATATGGGAATTATTCTCGGGCAAGGATATTATTTCGCCCGGCCCGCGCCAACCCCGGTGACCAGTATTGAGCACCTGTTGTGTGATTGTGTTCGGGGTGGGGCTGTACGGATGGGAATTGCCCGGCTCTCCGAAACCGTGGCCAGTATTTTGCGTAATGTCCCATCCCTGCCACCATCCGCGAGTCTGGATCAGGTAGTAGACCTGTTCCACTCTACTTCGAGTCTGCATTCCCTGCCGATTATCGATGAACAGAACCACCCTGTCGGCATGGTGCGTCGGTCTAAACTAATGGATATATATGCTTCAAGTCGGTATGGCAGGGAATTATATGGACGCAAACCGATTGCCCGGTTTATGGACCAGGATCCGGTTGTAGTGGAACAGAACATGCGGATAGAGGAAGTCAGTCAGCTTGTTACTGACAGCATGCAGGTTCGCCTGGAAGATGATTTTATCATCACGGAAGGTCAAAAGTTGCTCGGTATTGGCCGGGTCGTCGATCTGTTGCGTAAAATTACGGATCTTCAGATCCGCAATGCCCGTTATGCCAATCCACTGACACTGTTGCCTGGCAACGTACCTATCTACGAACTACTGGACGATCTGATCAGGCAAAAAGCTACATTTGCGGTGGCCTATTGTGATCTGGATAACTTCAAGCCATTCAATGATGTTTACGGTTATGCGGCGGGCGATGAGGTATTGCAATGTCTGGCTACGGTGATGGTGGAGCAGACCGATGCAAAGCAGGATTTTGTCGGCCATATCGGCGGCGATGACTTTATTCTGATTCTGCAAAGCGACGACTGGCAAAAGATCTGCAGTAATATCCAGCAGGATTTTCATAGCCGGGTTCCCCGCTTTTACAGTGTGGATGACCAGCAAGCCGCAGGAATTCGGGCCCGGAATCGACAGGGCCAGGAAAGTTTCTTTCCCTTGCTGACCGTCTCTATCGGGCTGGTCTTGCCGGACATCGAGTATTGCTATTCTCACCATGATATTGCCGCCATGGCGACCGCTGCCAAGCGGGAGGCCAAAGCACTTCAGGGCAGCCGAATTTTTGTCGATCGTCGACGTCGCCCCGGCAGTTAAGTCGTATTTCCCCTTGTGACACCTTGGCGCCGTCTGGTGAAGGCTTTATGATGGATGCCCATCAATAAAAAGCAAGTAGCACAAGGAGGCGGTCATGGTTGGTAAAAAGAATATCGTTTTCGGTTTTATTTATCTGGTTTTTACCGCGGCACTGGGCCTTGTCATGGTTGACAAATATGAAGCCTATGGCGCGGCGGTACAGGACAAGCAGGCCTCCGTTGGCCGTCTGCAGCAGCTGCAGACCAATGATTTCGAGGAGATGCTGGAACCACTCAGTGGCGAAGAAATTGCGAAGGCCAATACAGCCGGCGTCCTGTCGCTCAACAAATTGCTGAACCTGGAAAGTGAGATCGACGGCATCAAGGGCGGTGCGCACGCCCACGGCAACCTTGAATCGTTGCTGAATATTGCTGTCGGCGTGGTGCTCGGTTTTCTGGCGGTGAATGTCATCTTCAAGCAGGTGATCAGCTGGATTTTCATTGCCGGCGCGCTGCTGCATTCGGGCATGCTCTATCTGGGGACTGTCTTTGGTCTGGGCTGGGCCAATACGATCCTGAACACCGGGATTGGTCCGTTTCTGATCCTGATCGGTCTGGCTCTGGCCGGCATTGCCGCCGCCATGGGCTATCGGGGCGAACCGGTGAAGGACTAGGACGACCGAGTGGAGAACCTCTATCCGGCGATCAAGCCCTATGTAACGCACAGCTTTGCCGTCGAGGCGCCGCACATCCTGCATGTGGAGGAGTGCGGTAGTCCCGAGGGCATTCCCGTGCTGTTCGTCCACGGTGGGCCGGGTTCCGGATGTGAGGCCTATCATCGGCAATTTTTTGATCCGGAAAAATACCGCATCATATTGTTCGACCAGCGCGGTGCGGGACATTCCACCCCGCACGCGTCGCTGGAAAACAACACCACCCAGGCACTGATGGCGGACATGGAGGCGCTGCGCGAGTATCTTGGCATCGAACAGTGGGTCCTGTTCGGCGGTTCCTGGGGTTCAACCCTCTCTCTGGTTTACGCCGAAGCCCATCCCGAACGGGTGCTTGGACTCATCCTGCGCGGTATCTTTTTGTGCCGATCTGAGGAAATCCAGTGGTTTTATCAGCACGGTGCGCACCGCATATTTCCCGATTACTGGGAAGAGTACCTGCGGCCGATCCCACCGGAAGAACGTAACGACATGCTGGGTGCCTATTACCAGCGCCTGACCGGCAATGACGATATTGCCCGGCTGACAGCGGCCAAGTCCTGGTCCTTGTGGGAAGGGCGCGCGGCGACGCTGCGACCCAGCAAAGGGGTGTTGAACCATTTCGGGGATATCCATACCGCGCTCAGCCTGGCCCGGATCGAAGCTCACTATTTTATGCATAACGCGTTTTTGCGCGATAACCAGATCCTGGAGGATGCCGGGCGTCTCAAGGACATCCCCGGCTATATCGTGCACGGCCGTTATGACATGATCTGTCCGCTGGAAAGTGCCTGGCAACTGCATCGTGCCTGGCCACGTGCGGAGTTGTCGATCATTGCCGATGCCGGTCATGCGGCCTCGGAACCGGGCATGGTCGACGCCCTGGTGCGGGCAACCCGCAACATGGCCGACGAACTTGCTCCGGCATGATTGCCCTGATCCAGCGTGTGACCACGGCCGCGGTGCATGTCCGGGAGGAGCTGACCGGCGAGATTGGTCCCGGTCTGCTGGCGTTAATCGGTATTGAGCAGGGTGACACCGAGCCCCGGGTCGAGCGGCTTTTGCAACGCCTGCTGGGCTACCGGATATTTGCCGATGCGCAGGGTAAAATGAATCTGGGATTGCGCGATACCGGTGGTGGCCTGCTGCTGGTGCCGCAATTCACCCTCGCGGCGGATACCCGCAAGGGGATGCGCCCGAGTTTCAGTCGGGCCGCAGCGCCTGACGAGGGCGAGCGGCTGTTCAACCTGTTGCTGGCACAGGCCCGGCAGCAACATGCCCCGGTCGCTGCGGGACGTTTTGGCGCGGATATGCAGGTCAGCCTTGTCAATGACGGGCCGGTTACTTTCTGGCTTCAGGTTCCGCCCGACGCGGAATAATCCATGACAAGCCGCCTTGTCGATGGCGGCATTGTGCCCGACAGTCCTGTGCGCGTGGACCGGGATCGTGAAGCTGCGACTAAATTAATGGTGATAAATGATGTACAAACTCTGGGTTGCCCTATTTGTTTTATTGTTTGTGGTCGGTTGTGAACAGCAGACGCCACCGACTGAACAGATCTATCCCTGGCAGATTACCCGCCTGCCCGATGGTAGCAGTCGTGTTTTCGGTATCCAGTTTAACCATACTACCCTTGAAAGTGCCCGGGCGGTTCTCGGTACACGTTATGACGAAGGTCTGTTCGAAAACCCGGATGGCAGTTTATCGCTGGAGATCTATTTCAACGAAGTGACCCTGGGCGGGCTTAGCGGTAAATTTATTCTGCTGCTTGACGCCCCACCGTCGCAATTGCAGGCGATCAAGCAACGAGCCACCGGTAGCAAACGGATGGAAAGCGGCGCCCGGCGCTATCGCATGGCACCAGCGGATCGTGAGCAGTTGGGCAGCATGGCGATCAGTGCCTTGAGTTATATACCGTATACGAATCTTGACGAGGAGATGATCCGCCAGCGATTCGGATTGCCTGATGACATTATCCCCCTGGAGGAAGGCAAGCGTCACTGGCTCTATCCGGATAAGGGGCTGGACCTGCTTCTGGACGATGATGGCAAGGAACTGCTGCAGTATGTCGCCCCCAGGGATTTCGAGCGGGTGCGTCAGCCTTTACTCAGGCAGATCGATTCCTGAGATCGGACGTTTCTGCGAGGGAGTAATCAATACGGTTACGTCCGGATTGCTTGGCCCGGTACAACGCCTTGTCGGCCTGTTGTAGCAAATGGTGTGCGGCAGACTGGGCCGCTACATCCGGGTTGCCGGCCAGGCTGGCACAACCGATGGAGATGGTGATGTGTAATGGCTGACCATCTGCATCATGCGGCTGATGCCGGGCAATCGATGCACGAATGCGCTCGGCGATGTCCATGGCCTCGTGTTTATCCGTACGTACCAGCAGGGCGGCAAATTCCTCCCCGCCAAAGCGGGCCATTACATCGCTGGAACGCATCTGTCGCTTTATCAGTGTTGCTACATCACGCAAGACCAGATCGCCGATATGATGACCGTGATTGTCATTGAACTGCTTGAAGTGATCGATATCCAGAAACAGACAGCTTAGCTCGGCCTGCTCGCGCAGGCTGCGATCGGTCTCTTCCTCAAGGCGTTCGTCGAAATAGCGCCGGTTGTGCACCCCGGTCAAGGGATCGAGCAGACCCAGTAACTTGAGTTTTTCACTATTGATGGCACTTTCCAGGCAAACGGCGACGATCGCCGCCAGTCGCTCAAGAAAGTCGGTAGCGACACCCTGAATATAGCGTTGCGGTTCGTAACTGCCGATATTCAGGCTACCAATGAGTTTTCCCTGACGTACCAGGGGAAACAGGGCCATGCACGAAGGCAGTGTGCCGGTATTGGGAAACAGAAACTGATAACAGGATTCGTTACAGCTGCCAAGTCGGGGATGGAAGTGCTCATTAAAATAGGCTTGCAGCGGTGCGGCATCTTCAACAAATAACAGATCCGGGTGGCTGTGGGCTGTGATGTCGAGATTCTCCATCACGCGACGGATCTCGTATTCGGGATCGATCAATAATAGTGTGAGAGCATCAAGGCGAAATTCGTCACGGTATTCGTTGAAGATGGCTACCAGTAATTCATGTACACCACTGGCGCTGATAAAGCGCAGCTCATGATCCTGGAAACGACGCAGCTTCTGTTCGTTGCGGCTGGCGTTCGCCTCGTAGGCCTTGAGTTTTCGCCGTAACTGGCGATTTTCATCGAGCAGAGCGTTGTTGCTCATGACTCTCATCCGTTGATGTTTCAAAAAAGGTGTTAATTACTGCCTGCAATGTGTCGTGACCGACCGGTTTGGCCAGAAAATGATCCATCCCGGCAGCCAGAGATTTTTTTCTGTCCTCGGTAGTAGCATTGGCGGTCAGTGCAATAATGGGGGTATGCTGGCCCTCCGGTTCCTGCTTGCGCCAGGCACGGGTGACCTCGATACCATTGAGACCCGGCATGCGCATGTCCATCAGAACGAGATCAAATGGAGTTTTAATCAGGCTACGCAATGCCTGGTCGCCATCCGTAACATGCGTTACCTGATGTCCGTCCATGCGCAGGAAGGTGGTGATGACTTTGGCATTGATTTCACTGTCCTCGGCAAGCAGAACATGCAGATTGGTTTTTTCCGTTTCAACAGGCCGGGTAACAGGCTCGTTGTCCGAACTCTGCTGCTGATCATCGGCAGCCTCGAGTGGCAGACCAAACCAGAAACAGGTTCCTTCTCCGGGACGACTCGTGACGCCCATTCTGCCGCCCATGGCGACGACCAGATTATAAGAGATAGTGGTTCCCAGTCCCGTGCCGGATTTCTGCGCGGGATGTTCATTATGGCATTGATAAAAAGGATCAAAAATATGGGTCAGCTTTGATTTTTCGATGCCTATCCCGGTATCCCTGACCTCAAAATGCACCAGATAGACTGCATCCTGACGCCGGCGCTGGGTGACGTGTACATGGACACTGCCCTGCTCAGTATATTTTATCGCATTGCTGATCAGATTCAAAAGAATCTGGCGTAGCCGGTTTGGATCCCCGATGAAATAGTGTGGAAGTGACTCATCGACATCACATTCGATGCTGATATCCTTTTCCGCCGCGGAAGGAGAAAAAATATTAGTGACGCCGTGACAAACGGCCTCCAGATTAAAGCGGGTATGCTTAAAATTATATTTTCCGGCCTCGACCTTGGACAGATCCAGTACGTCATTGATGATCGAGTGCAGGGTGGTAGAGGCTTCTTTCAGATTGGTGACATACTCGCGCTGTTTATCGTTCAGGTCCGTTTTGTCAAGCAGTTCGGTCATGCCGATGATGCCGCTCATGGGCGTGCGTATTTCATGGCTCATGGTGGCGAGGAATTCACTTTTGGCGCGGTTGGCCTTGTCGGCTTCCATGCGCGCAGTTTTGATCCGGCCAATCATGACATTAAGGTAAAATGGTAGTGCCATGAGAAAGATGATATATGCGATTGCATCGATATAATGGGAATGCCAGGTGTCGCTATAAACCAGGATTGACAAAAAGGCGACCAGACTGGCCGCGGTCGCGGAGAACAATTCCCCGCGGCCGTAGCGAACCCCGTAGCCTATATAAATCCAGGGATAGAACAGAAAATAGGGACTGAAGGGGCCGGCATCGGTTACGATCATGGCTGTGCTGATGGCGACGATGTCCAGCGGGATGGTAACGTAGGGACGCAGGCGCGAATCCGGATAGACAAAGACACTGATCAGCACGGTCAGGGTGTAGATCAGGAAAAATGTCGCGAACAGATAGTACTGGGAGGTGTTATCCGGATAATAACCGGTGTGAATACCGGCGCCGATATGGACAAAGGCAAAGATCCAGATGACCAGCCGGGCGACAGCCTGACTGAAATCCGGGTTGGACCACATGCGTGTGGTTTTCAGATAGGCGACAAAATGGTCGAGTTGTTTTTGTAGCATATATCATTCCCTGGAAGGCTTTCCTGGACCATCCGTGCCAGTATGACCGGCTTTTTATGGTAGTTTCAATACAAAATTAATGGTATTTCAGAATGTCCGTCAAGCAATCAATCCCTGTCAAACTGACCCCCGAGAACAAATGCAGCTTCTGCCCTGGCACCAAGTGCTGCAATTACATCACCCAGCAGATCGATACGCCGCGATCCATTGACGATTTTGACCATTTGCTCTGGCAACTGGCTCACGCGAATATCCAGGCCTACAAGGATGAGGATGGCTGGTTCCTGGTAGTGATGACACGCTGCAACCACCTGCAAAAAGATGGCAACTGCGGTATTTATGAGACCCGGCCGCAGGTCTGCCGGGATTACAGCAACGATTACTGCGAATTCGATGCGCCGGCGGAAGAAGGGTTTGAGTTCTATTTTCAAACCTACACCGAGCTCGACAATTATTGCCGCAAGCGCTTCAAGAAATGGGATAAGCGGTTTAAATCATAGTG
>NZ_JAVLAZ010000007.1:20764-32287 GCF_031581315.1 Thiohalophilus sp. | reverse complement strand
GCCAGCAGGTGGCCTATGCCGTATTTACGTGCCGAGCGCAGGACCGGCAGGCTGTCGTCGATCAGCAGGGTGCGGTCGTTGTGGTAGGGGAGTCTGTCGTGCAGCCGGTGCCAGAAATCCTGCTCCTCCTTGGGGGTACCGAACTCGTGAGAGCAAACTACATGTTCAACATGATTGTGCAGGGCGGTGCGTTCGAACTTGAGCTGCAGGCTCTTGGGGTGGGCGTTGGTTACCAGCACGCTGGTTTTGCCCTGCTCGCGTAATTGATCGAGGAAGTCGGTCACGTAAGGGTGAATGGCAATCAGGTGATCGATCTCGGCCTTGAGGGCGGCGATATCCATATCCAGGGTCTCGCTCCAGTAATCCACACAGTACCAGTTGAGGGTGCCCTCGATGCGGCGAAATACCGGGTATAACGCCTGCTTGGCAGCCGCGATTTCCATCGCGTGTTTTTCGGCATAGCGACGCGGTACATGCTCGGTCCAGAAATAGGTATCAAAATTCAGGTCCAGCAGGGTGCCATCCATGTCCAGCAGCACGGTTTCGATGGAATTCCAGTCAAGCATCGGTGTCAACCAGGGTAAGCCAGGTCCGGTTTGTGATTAACCCTTCCCGCAAAAGCGGTTTTCGACGGGTTGTGCGGGGTGAAACGGTATCCCGTAAACGTACCCGATTGCAGGATTTTGATCTAGGCTTATCGTGTAGGGCAGTGTGTTGGAGGCGGTTATGAACAGCTATGGCAAAATTTTTCTGGCCGGCCTGCTGCTACTGGTTGGCGGCGGTCCGGCAACGGGACAGCAACTGTCGCAGGAGGAGCTGGAGCGCTGGTTCGAGAGCGATGACCCCCATCCGCCTGCCAGCTCGGCGGCGAATGTCAATGAAGGTAATCTGGTTTTTCTCCGGCAGCCGCCAGGCAAGCCGGTGCATCATCACCATAACAAACTGGTGATCAGTGAATTGAGTCTGGCCACCGGCTGGGTCAGGTTGCAGCAATGCCACGATAATATGGACGAGTTCAGCCGGGTTCAGATCCTGTTCAAAAAGGGGCGCATCCGCGATCTGGCTATTACCCGGGCCGATAACATCAGCGAAAGCTGGGTAGAGGATAACAGTGTCCAGCTGCGGGACGTGCGTGCCGGCGCCCGGCTGTGTGTCTCGGGCTGGACCCGGGCGCTGCAAAGCCGTGAGAATGGGCGCTTTACCATGCATAACGGTCCGTTCATGCGCAAGTTCCTGGATGGCTATTATCCGATGCGGGTCAGCATGGATATCGACTACAGTGGCACCGGCTTGCAACTGGTGTCCGTGTCACCGCAACAGCAAACCGGCTTTGATGTCGATCAGCGTCGCGATGGGATCAGTTTCAATGCCTGGTTTGAAGGGCGTCTGAATACCGAGTTGATGTTTCGGCTTGCCGCGGTTAACTGAGGCTGCGATCTGTCGTGCGGGTCGTGCCGAAATCCCTGGCGACCGGCTCGGCATTGATACATGGAGTTGGCCGGGGAATGCTGGCACAATACGCGCCAGCATTCGGCTACCCAGGTGTATCGTGCTCCCATGAGTCACAAGCAACTGAAAACCCTCATCGATCCGGTGAAAAGGATCGCCTATGAAGCCGGCCGGCGAATCATGGTGATCTACGAACAGGGCTTCTCGGTTGAGGAGAAGGAAGACAGCACGCCGCTGACCGAAGCCGATATGGCGGCCCATGAGGCAGTCGAAGCCGGCCTGAGAGCGTTGACGCCGCAGTTGCCGATTCTCTCCGAGGAGTCAAAGCCGATGAGCTTTGACGAACGGGCCAGCTGGTCGACTTACTGGCTGGTGGATCCGCTGGACGGTACCCGCGAATTCATAAAGCGCAACGGCGAGTTCACCGTGAATATTGCGCTGATCGACGATCACGAGCCGATCCTTGGCGTGGTGTATGCGCCGGTGATTGGCAGTCTCTATTATGCCGCCCACGGACTGGGCGCCTACAAGCGCAGCGGCCTGGATGACCCACAAGCCATCCGGGTGCGGGAACACTGTCCGGATAAGATGATCATCGCCGGAAGTCGTTCGCACCAGACTCCCGAGTTCAAGAATTTCATCGCCCAGCTTGATAATTACGAAATCATCAGTATGGGCAGCGCACTCAAGTCCTGCCTGGTGGCCGAAGGCACGGCCGATCTGTATGCCCGTCTCGGGCCGACTTCGGAATGGGATACTGCGGCGGCGCAGTGTATCGTGGAAGAGGCCGGCGGATGCATGACCGATACCAGCATGCAACCGCTGCGTTACAACACCAAGGAAGAACTGCTCAATCCCCACTTTCTGGTGTTCGGCGATCGCTCGATCAACTGGGCCGAATACCTTCAGTGATAACCGCGGCTGTCGTACACCGCCATAATGGCCTTGAGTTCCTCTAACACACGCCCTTGTTCGGCCGGGCTCAAACTGGCCAGTTCAGGAATATTGTCACCGGCTTCCATCTGTTCTATTGCCTCGCGGACCGCTGTGCATCCCTGATTGCAGAGGTGATCAAGATACTGACTGAGCTTGGGATCATCGAGAGTCATGGGCCGGGGTAGAAGTCGGGCTCAGGCGTTTGCAAATGGCGCTTGATCGGCGCTACAGGCACAATCGCGATAAATGCGGAGGATATTTCCGGCTATTGGTACAGAATTACCGGACAGGGCATGCTGGCCGGAGGGAGCTATGGAACAGTGTCTAGTCACTAGTATCTAGCTCCTAGTTACTGGAAAGATGGTGGCCGGGGACAGAATCGAACTGCCGACACGGGGATTTTCAATCCCCTGCTCTACCGACTGAGCTACCCGGCCAATATCAGTGACGAGTTACGAGGGACGAGGGGCGAGTAAAACCGGGTCATGCCGCTGTTTTCTGCCTGTCGGGTGACGAAAGGCTGTTCCTCGTCACTCGTTACTCGTCCCTTGGCCCTTATGGGCAAGAGCCGCGTATTTAACGTGAAAAGCGACCCCGGCGTCAAGTCGAATCAGGCGGAGGGCGGCACGTAGCCTTCAGGGGTGTCGGCCCCTTCGCCGAAGAAGAATTTCTCCATCTGGTCCTCGAGCATTTTACGGTGTTCGGGGTTCATGGGGCTGAGGCGGTATTCGTTGATCAGCATGGTCTGCTGCTGGAGCCACTTCTGCCAGGCTTCCTTGGAGACGTTCTCGTAGATCCGTTTGCCCAGTTCGCCCGGGTAGGGGGGCATGTCCAGCCCTTCGGCTTCTTTATTGAGTTTCGCGCAATGCACCATACGGGCCATGAAAATCTCCTTCGCTCGGGTATTTAATCGGATGTGGCGGCCAGTTCCTGCAGCAGGGCCTTGACCGGCGCGGGCAGGCCCCGTTCGTCAGGCCGGCGTGTGTTATACCAGACTCTTTTACTCGGTTCCATAATTCGCGAATCCTGCGCCGTGATGTGTCCGCGCAGCGGCTGAATATCCAGATGGTAATGGCTGAAGGTATGGCGCAGTGGCGGTTGCGGGGCCAGTTCTGTGGTCTCCAGGCCCAGCTGCTTGGCGCACCACTGCCGGGCGGGCGTCTGCGCCGGGCACTCGGGAAAGCTCCACAGTCCGCCCCAGATGCCGGCTGGCGGACGCTGCTCCAGCAGGACCTCGCCCGCGCTGTTTTGCAGAATCAGCATGGTGGTCTGGCGTACCGGCAGCGCCTTGCGCGGCTTGCGCCCGGGATAATCGTGGGGGTTGCCCTGCCGGCGGGCCTGACACCCCTCCGCCAGCGGGCAGGCCGGGCAGTCGGGCTGGCGCCGGCGGCAAATCGTGGCACCGAGATCCATGATCGCCTGGGTGTAGTCGCGAATCCGGTCTGTCGGCGTATAGGTCTCGGCCAGTTCCCACAGGCGTCTCTCCACCGCTTTTTCGCCCGGCCAGCCGGGTACGGCGTGATAGCGGGCGAGAACCCGTTTGACGTTGCCATCGAGAATTGCGAAACGCTGTTCGTGCGCCTGGGCCAGGATAGCCCCGGCGGTGGAACGCCCGATACCGGGCAGGGCCAGTACCTGCTCGAAATCGGTCGGGAATTGGCCGCCGTGCTGATCGCGGATCTGCTGCGCCGCCCTGTGCAGGTTGCGTCCCCGGGCGTAATACCCCAGCCCGGTCCACAGGTGCAGCACCTCGTCCAGTTCGGCGTCGGCCAGCGCACGGATATCGGGAAAGCGCGCCATGAAGCGTTCGAAATAGGGAATCACGGTCGCCACCTGGGTCTGTTGCAGCATGATCTCCGACACCCAGACCCGGTAGGCGGAGCGTCCCGCTTGCCAGGGCAGATCGTGTCGGCCGCAGCGATCGAACCAGTCGAGCAGCCGCCCGCTGAATGTGGCCTGTGTAGTGGGTTTGGCTTCAGGGGGCATTTCGGGCCTGTTGCTCCAGGTTATTGATCAAGGTGGTGCTTTCGTTGAGCAGTTTGTGCTTGAAGATGGCCGTGCCGATCACCGGCGGGACCCAGAAACCCGGTTGCAAATCGGCGCTGAGGGTCACATGGGTGCCGTCGTCGGCCGGGGCAATATGCCACAGGGTGCGACCCGATTGAAAATCGCTGTGCTGCGGATCGTCGATCAGGCGGATATAGCCCTGTCCCAGCGTGGTGGCGATCTGGACCTGGGTGACCTGCCGACAGAACATCAGCACACAGCCCTCGCTGATGACCTCGATGCGCTGCCGGTTGTCACCCTCCTCGAGGATCCGGCTGCGGACGATCACGTTACTCAGTTGATCGAGCCGGGCGTAATCGGTCAGATGCCGGTAAACCCGCCCGTGCGGGGCGTCAATGCGCATTTGCAGGTGAAGGAGAAAATGATCGCCATCGCGGCGGACCTGCGAGTGCAGCACTTCCCCGGCGGATAACGGCACGCACAGGCATAACAACAACAGCAGGCTGGCGAGTCGTCGGGTCACCGGCCTACTTGAACAAATTCTTGAGCATGTCGCCAGCTTTCTCCTCGAGTTTCTGTTTCAGCTTGTCCTTTTCTTCCTCGACTTTCTCGTCCGCTTTCTTTTTCAGCTCGGCTTTGGCCTTCTCTTCAATGTCATCGAGTGCTTTTTGGCCTTCGCTGCGCAGATAATCGCTGAAGTCCGGCTGTGGCTTCAGTTCGTCAAGCGGTCCCTTGAAATGAATCTTGAAGGGCGTGCGATCCATCTGCGCGTAGGTTTTACCCTGTTCGACCTCGCCTTTGGAGGTCAGTTTGATAAAGGCTGTATAGTCGCTGTAGAGCCGCACCAGATCAAAAGTGCCTTCACCCCGAATCCGACCAAACGGCAGGCGGGCCTGCAGATCCTCGTTGCGTGCCAGTCCGTTTTTGATATTCACGGTGCCGGTAATCTCGGAGAAGTAACTGGCGTTGTCCGCTTGCGGGTTCTTGATGTTGTCGAACTTCTGTTGAATATGATCCAGTCGCTGTTTGGCTTCCAGCAGGTTGCCGGCGTTGATGACGGCCTTGAGGTCATTGTCGATCTCGTTGACGACGTTTTGCAGTTGCGCCATGTCGATGTCCCTGACCTCGGCCTCGTGCACGGCAAACCGGGTGTTACCGCTGAGGGTCTGGCGAATAGCCTGCGGGTCATTGCCGGTAGCGCTCAAAGCCAGTGACAGGTCGGTGCGCCCACGCAGTTTGTCATCGCCCCACAGATCCTGCAGCAGCGGGCCGATCTGAACGCCGGTAATACTCTCATCCAGATTCATTCGCGGGGTGTTGCCGGTCACATCCAGGCGGATATCCCCGCTGTAGTTGCCCTCGTAAAGTTGCGCGCCCAGTGGATGCAACCGAATCCGGCCGTCCCGGGCACGGGTGGTAATGCGAATCTCGCGGGAGTGCAGGTTCATCGCCTTGAGTCGATTGATGCGCAGTGTCCCGTCGATGTCCAGGGGACGAATCACCTCGACCGGAATCAGATCCGCCGCCGCTGCCGTCGCGCTGGCCGGGGTTGCGGGAACCGGTTTGCGTTGATCGGCGGGTGTTTCATTCGCCCCCGTGGCCGGTGTGTCGGTCGCAGGGGGCAGATAACGATCCACATCAATTTGATTGAGCGTCAGTGCGTAGGTGATCGCAGGCCGGGTGAAGTTGCTGACAGCCAGTTCCCCGCTCAATTCACTCTCGTCAAACTGGACAAACAGATCGGAGACCGTGGCCTGCTGGCTGTCACCACTGATTTGTGCGTTCAGTTGCGCCGTGCTCAGGGCTTCGTCGTCGGCCATCGGCGGCAGATCGATCTGCAGTTGTTGTAACAGCGTTTGGGGCGAGAACGGGGCCAGTGTCACGCTGGCCTGGTAGCGTGGGGCCTGCAGTATCCGACTGGCCTCGATATCCGCTTGCAGGCGTAGATCGAAACTGCGCAAGGACAGCGCTTCGGCCGTGGCGGTTTGCCGGGCCAGATCCAGGTGGAGTCGTGGAGCCGCCAGGCGCGCCTCGCCCTGGCCGCCGGGCAGCAACGGGCTGTTCAGGTCGGTCTGAAACTGCAGGTCTTCCAGCAGCAATTGCTGGCGCTCCAGATGGGCGGTGAACTGCAGTGACAGTTTGCCCCGTCCATCCATTTGCGGTGCACGACTTTGCAGCCGAAAGTCGGCCTGCAGGGGGACTGGCGTGGCCAGGGCCACCCGACCGAGGCTCAGGTTGAGCGGATCCACAGCGAAATATTGCCCGCTACTGCGATCGTCCCAGACGATGCGCGCCTGACGAATTTCCAGCCCGGCCACCGCCAGCGCGGCCAGCGGTGGCGGTCCCGAGGCCTGGCTCGGTTCAGGCGTCGGTTCGGCCTGCGCGGGGGCCGGTTGCAGTAAATCGTCCCAGTTGCTGACACCGGCCGCATTGCGTTGCAGGGTCACATCCAGTCCGTCGAGGATAATCTGGCCGACTTCCAGCTCGGCGAACAGCAACGGCCACAGGCGGACCCGTACCTCGACCTGCTGCACGGCGGCAAAGGTTTCCGGTTCAAAGCCCGGTGCGTTGCCCAGGCGCACTTCACCCAGCTCCACGCCCAGCCAGGGGAAGAAGCTCCAGTTAATTTCACCGGGAATACTCAGCTGGCGACCGGTCTGTGCCTCGACGGTCTCGCTGATCTGGTCTTTGTAATCATTCGGGTCAATCACCAGGGTGACGACGGCGATGGTCGCCAGCAGCAACAAGACGATCGCCACCAGGATTATCAGTACGATTTTGAAAAAGGCTCTCATGGCATTCCTGTCAGGGCCGGTGGGTCGGTCCTATAAAGTATCAGTGTCTCATCGGCTTCGGTAGAGGGAACACGTCTGCGATGCCGCTTGTTCGCCGGTTTGTTTATGTGTTGCCCTTCACTGGGCCGGAATTATGAACGGGAATGGCGAAGACGTGTAACGGCAGACTCTCCTTCAGCAAGGCGCAGCGGTCGGCCAGATTCTGGCGACGTTTATACGACTTCGTCGGATGATTGGGTCGTGCCGGATTGCGGTTTGAGTTCAGGGACAAATAACCTTGTGAATCGTACTGTATTATAAGTAGTTTCCCCTATAGGAAATTAGCGCACATTGTCTATGATTGCAGTGGGTCTTTTTGGCGTGCCGATTTGTCGGCACAGGCAGGCACACCATGCACAGCGCAAGGGTGATGACGTTGAAACAGCTCTGGCCAGGTGCCCTCCTGTTGCTGGGTAGTGTCCTGCTTGTCGTGCTTGCAAGCCGGGGCATGGTTTTGCCCTGGTTCCAGTCGCTGCTGTTTGTGCTACTGGCCGGTGGGGCCGGCTGGCTCTGGTACCGAAACCGCCAGTACCGGGACACCCTGAAATGGGCCACTGTTTGTCTCAGGGAACAACACTGCACACCCGCCATGCCATCGAGTACGCCGCGTCTCACCATGGTCCGTCAGTTTCGCTCGGCGCTGCGCGATCTCCTTTACGGCCGTTTGGCTGGCCAATCCCAGGCGGACAACGTTTTTTCACTGCCCGCACGACAGGCCCGGCTATTGGCCCGGACCGTAGTCGACATTCAACAGGATCTGGAGCTGCAGCAGGCGATGCTGGAATTACTGGAGCGCTGTCTCGACAGCAAGCCCGGCGTGGTCGAGGCCCTCGGCGAAGAAGTGGATCTCTCGTTGCACAGTGTGCTGGCCATTCTCGAGGAACTGGCCGAGCAGACCGATAGAATTGCCCTCAACGCGGCGATCGAGGCCGCGCGCAGTGGTGAGCGGTCGGAGAATATTGTCACGGTGACGCGTGAAACCGGCAGCCTGGCCTGGAAAATTCGCCAGTATGTCGGGGAAATCAGTGAGGCCGTCAAGATGCAAGATAACGGCGCCATATCGGATAGTCCCCCGGAAACAACAGAAGAGATAGCCGGACAGGCGCTGGCTCTTTTGCGCCAGTTACGCGAGATCAGCCGCCAGACCGAAATCCGGCTGGATCAGTTACGCAACGCCTGTTCGGGGCTGGCCGAACAGCATGAACAAACCCGGGAATAATTAACTGGCAGGAATAATGGTTTTAAAGATGGAGCGGGTGATGGGAATCGAACCCACATTAGAAGCTTGGGAAGCTCCGGTTCTACCATTGAACTACACCCGCGGGCTCGCGCTATTCTAGCGCGAGCAGGGGCGAGGTACCAGGGACGAGTGACGAGGAAAACCCGGACCCGGGCCGGTTCTGGTCTCTAGCCCCTGGCCCCTTGATCCTGACGCAGTAAGCCCGCAACTGGTAATATAGTGACTCTCGCAAACGGCCTGCGCGGCCGACTCCCTGTTATTACGTGATATTCGGGTGGACGGAAGGATGCAGATTATCGTCAATGGCGAAGACAAGCAGATCGAGCCGGGGCTGACCGCGGCGACACTGGTCGAGCAGATGGGGCTCGGGGGGCGGCGTATCGCCATGGAGGTGAATCGGGAGATTCTGCCGCGCAGCCGTTATGCCGAACATACCTTTGCCGACGGCGATCGGGTCGAAATCGTCCACGCCGTGGGCGGCGGTTGATCTGTCGGCCTGCCCGAAAGGGTATAATCGCTTTTTTCACCCGCCCGATTTTCAGGATGGACCATGAGCAGCAGTAAACACGACACCCCGTTGACGATCGCCGGCAAGGAATACCATTCCCGTCTGCTGGTCGGCAGTGGTAAATACAAAGATCTGGAAGAGACCCGCCTGGCCACCGAGGCCTCCGGCGCCGAGATCGTCACCGTGGCGGTACGTCGCAGCAACATCGGCCAGAACCCGGAAGAGCCCAACCTGCTCGATGCCATCCCGACGGACAAATACACCATCCTTCCCAACACCGCCGGTTGCTATACCGCCGAGGATGCCGTGCGCACCTGCCGCCTGGCCCGCGAGCTGCTGGACGGTCACGATCTGGTCAAACTGGAAGTGCTGGGCGACGAGAAGACCCTGTTCCCCGATGTGCAGCAGACCCTCAAGGCGGCCGAGACCCTGATCCAGGACGGCTTCAAGGTGATGGTCTATACCACCGACGATCTGATCATCGCCAGGGAACTCGAAGCCATGGGTTGCGTGGCGGTGATGCCGCTGGCCGCGCCCATCGGTTCAGGGCTGGGGATCCGCAATCCCTATAACATCCGCTTTATTATCGACGAATTGAGCGTGCCGGTGCTGGTGGACGCCGGGGTCGGCACTGCCTCCGATGCGGCGGTGGCCATGGAGCTGGGGTGCGACGGCGTGTTGATGAACACCGCCATCGCCGGCGCGCAGAATCCGGTGCTGATGGCCTCGGCCATGAAAAAAGCCATCGAGGCCGGCCGCGAGGCCTACCTGGCCGGGCGTGTACCCCGCAAGCAGTACGCCAGTGCCTCGTCGCCACTGGACGGGACCTTTTTCTAAACTCTCGAGAATCCTTGCAGAGGTGCCAGGAACGAGAACGCAGGGAAAGGAATATTTTCAGTCCGCAAATGCACGCGAATCAACGCGAATATAATCTAATGTGTTTTAAGTTAGTTTGCGTTTATTTGCGTGCATTGGCGGACCCAAAAGCACACCTGAAATGTTTCCCGCGTCACTGCGGGGATAAAATCAGTTTTTCCCGATCAGGCTCTCTTCCCCTTTGACCAGCCGGGCGATGTTGCTGCGATGGCGCCAGAAGGAGAGCACCGCCATGGCGGCGGTGGCGATCACCAGTTCCCATACCGGACCGAGAATCAGCCACACATAAACCGGCGCCAGCGCCATGGCGACCAGCGCTGACAGGGAAGAGATCTTCAAGCCTTTGGCAATAAACAGCCAGGTGGCGGCCGTCGCCAGACCCACCCAGAGATTAAACCCGAACAACACGCCCAGCAGCGTCGCCACGCCCTTGCCGCCCCTGAACCGGAAAAACACCGGATACAAATGGCCAACGAAGGCCGCGAATCCAACCAGTCCCAGCACCAGCGGGTTGACCTGCAGCGCGACCGCCAGCAGCACCGGTAGCAACCCCTTGAGCATATCGCCGAGCAACGTGACGACGGCCGCTTTCTTGCTGCCCAGGCGCAGCACATTGGTGGCGCCGGGATTGCCGGAGCCCGTGCCGCGCGGATCGGGCAGCCCCGCCAGCTTGCAGACGATGATGGCCGATGAGAGCGAGCCGAGCAGATAAGCGCCCGCTATCAGACTGTAGTCGATGATTTCCATGGATAAATCCTCCCCACTGGAGGCCGGATTATAGAGGGATTGGCGCAAGCCGTGTATAGTTGGGCGCCAGTTGATCAGGCAAAGTTGTACGAGTATGGATATTATCTACCTCAACGATCTGCGCATCGATACCGTCATCGGTATTTATGACTGGGAGCGGCGCATCAAGCAGACCGTGGTGCTGGATCTGGAGATGGGTGCCGACATCCGTCAGGCAGCCGCCAGCGACCACATCGACGACACCCTCAACTACAAGGCGGTGGCCAAACGCATCATCGGCTTTGTGGAAGAAAGCGAATACCAGCTGGTCGAAACCCTGGCGGAAAAAGTCGCCGAAATCATTCTGGGCGAATTCAGTGTGCCCTGGGTACGGATCCGGCTCAACAAGCAGGGCGCGGTGCGCGGCGCCCGGGATGTGGGCGTGATCATCGAGCGCGGCGCGCAGGCCTGATATGGCACAGATCTACATCAGCATCGGCAGCAATATCGACGCGGAACACAATATTCGCGGTGCCATTCATGCACTGAGAGAGCAGTACGGTGAACTGGTCCTCTCCAGCGTGTACGAAAGCGCTTCGGTCGGATTCGAAGGTGACAACTTCCTTAACCTGGTCGCCGGATTGAAAACGGATCAGCCCGTACAACAGGTCCTTGATACCCTGCACGATATCGAAAACCGCTACGGGCGCAAACGCACCGGCCCGCGCTTTTCATCCAGGACCCTGGATCTGGATCTGCTGCTGTATGACGATCTGGATCTGCAGGATCAGGGTATCGATCTTCCGCGCGAGGAGATCACCCATAACGCCTTCGTCCTGCAACCCCTGGCCGAGATCGCCCCGGCTCTCAAACACCCCCAGCAACAGACCACCATGGCCGAACTGTGGCAACAGTTCGACAAGGCCAGCCAGTCGCTCTGGCCGATT
>NZ_JAVLAZ010000007.1:0-20664 GCF_031581315.1 Thiohalophilus sp. | reverse complement strand
CGGCGTTTGAGGAAGGTGCGTGAGATGATCTTTTCTTTGTCCTCATCTTCCAGGTTTTCGGGCCACAAAATGGCGCCGGGGGCGATGCCATTGACGCGGATCTCGGGGCCGAGTTCGGCGGCCAGGGCCTTGGTCATCATGCCCAGTGACGCCTTGGCCATGCTGTAGAGGGGAAAGTTGCGCAGCGGCCGTTCGGCATGGATGTCGACGATATTGACGATGCAGCCTCGCTGTTCTTGCAGATAGGGAGCCGCCGCCTGGCTCAGAAAAAACGGCGCCTTGACGTTGGACCCCATCAGGTCGTCCCACTGCTCGACACTGGCGGATTCGATGGGGGTCGGGTAGAAAGTCGAGGCATTGTTGATCAATACATCCAGTCGCCCCCAGACCTGCGCGGCCTGTTTGGCCAGTTGCCGCAGCTCATTGGTGTGATGCAGATCGGCCTGTGCCAGCACCACTGAATCGGCGCGCTGGTGTTCCAGTTCCAGTTGCAGTTGTTCCGCCGCCTCGCGGGAGTGGCGGTAGTGCAGCACGATGTTCATGCCCTGCTCGTGCAGTAACCGCGCGGTCGTGGCGCCGATCCGGTGGGCCGCGCCGGTTATCAAAACCACCTTGTGTTCAGACATGCTGTGTTATCCTTCGGTTTTCGCCACCAGCCGTACACTTTAAACGTAATCAGCCGATGAATACAGCGGATCCCCATTCCGGGCGCGGAGCGCCGGTCGAGCGCTTTCCCCGGCGCCTGCGCCAGAGTCAGGCGGCTCTGGCCGACTGGCCTGAACCCGATGCGGCGGCACAGCAACACAGCCTGCATCTGATCGAGGCGATCCGCGAACAGATCGCCGCCGCCGGCGGTGCGATCCCTTTTCACGACTACATGCAGGCGGCTCTGTATACACCGGGACTGGGTTACTACGCTGCCGGCAGCAGCAAGTTCGGCGCCGCCGGCGATTTTGTCACCGCGCCGGAGATTTCCGCTTTATTTGCTGAATGTCTCGCCGAAGCCCTGTCGCCCGTATTGACGAGCCGGCCTGACTGGGATCTGCTGGAAGCGGGGGCTGGCAGCGGCATCCTGGCCGCGCGGTTGTTACAGGACTGGCAGACACAGGATTGTCTGCCGCAACGCTATTTTATACTGGAGCTGAGCGGCGATCTGCGCGAACGCCAGCACCAGCAGATCGAACAACACTGTCCCGAACTGTTGCCCCGGGTGCAGTGGCTGCAACACTGGCCGGATGATTTTAACGGCATCGTGCTGGCCAACGAGCTGCTGGACGCGATGCCCGTGCACCGGGTTCACAAACACAAGGGTCAGTGGTACGAGCAGACTGTCGGGTTCGAACAGGATGGTTTTGTTACCGGCGAACAGGCGTTGAACAACGAGGCATTGCAACGCCAGCTGGCGGCGATCGAACAACCGCAGCCATTACCCGATGATTATCTGAGCGAAATCAACCTGGATGCGGCGCAGTGGATCGCATCGCTTGGTGAACAGATGCAACAGGGTATCGTGTTGTTGCTCGATTACGGCTATCCACGCCACGAGTATTACCATCCCCAGCGCCAGCGCGGCACCCTCATGTGCCACTATCGTCATCGTGCCCACGACGATCCCTTTGTTTATCCGGGATTGCAGGATATCACCGCGCATGTGGATTTTACCCATCTGGCGGACAGCGCCCTGGCCGCCGGATTTGGCGTGGCCGGTTATACCACCCAGGCCCACTTTCTGCTGGATGCCGGCCTGATGCAGCGCCTCGAACAGCATGGTGGTGATGAAGCTGACTATCTGCAACGTGCCGGCGAGGTCAAGCGCCTGACCCTGCCGCAGGAGATGGGCGAGATATTCAAGGTGATGTTGCTCAATAAAGGCAGCGAAGTATTGCCGAAAGGTTTCAGCGGGCGCGATCTGCGCCATCAATTATAACGAGAACCTGAGATGCTGCTGATTCAGATTATTATTCTGGCGATTATCCAGGGACTGACCGAGTTTCTGCCTATCTCCAGTTCCGCGCATCTGATCCTGGTGCCGCAACTGAGCGACTGGCCCGATCAGGGGCTGGCCTTTGATGTGGCGGTGCATGTCGGCACCCTGTCGGCGGTGATCTGGTATTTTCGTTGCGAAGTGATCACCATGGCGCGCGACTGGGGCAGTTCCTGCGTACAGCGCCAGCAAACCGGTGAAAGCCGCCTGGCCTGGGCGGTGATCCTGGGCAGTATTCCGGTGGCGGTGTTCGGTTTGTTATTACACGATCTGGTGGATACCACCTTGCGTTCGCCGCTGATCATCGCCTGGGCGACCATCGGTTTCGGATTACTGTTGTGGCTGGCCGATGTCAGCGGCCGCCGGTTGCGCGATGAACACCGCCTCGGCTGGAAAGATGTGGTGGTGATCGGCCTGGCCCAGGCCGTGGCCCTGATCCCCGGCACCTCGCGCTCGGGGATCACCATGACCGCCGGCTTGTTGATGGGCCTGACCCGCACAGCGGCGGCGCGGTTCTCTTTTTTGCTGTCCATTCCGGCCATACTCATGGCCGGGGCCTACAAGACCCTGAAGCTGATCGAGCAGGGCAGCGTGGAATGGTTGCCGCTGTTACTCGGCGCGGTGATCTCGGCACTCACCGCCTACCTGTGCATCCACTGGTTTTTGAAGCTGCTGGATCGCATCGGCATGCTGCCCTTTGTTATCTACCGGTTATTGCTGGGCGCCGGGCTGTTATACATCTTTATGTAAGCGATTATGAGCGACAAACGCCGCGATAATATCTATGCCACGCCGCAATCGATGATTGTGGACTTCGCTTTCGACGAGAAGGTAGCCGGGGTGTTTCCGGATATGATCCGCCGCTCGGTGCCCGGCTACGAGACGGTCATTTCTTTGCTTGGCCTGTTGGCGGAACGTTACGCACAACCCGACAGCCGGATCTATGATTTTGGCAGTTCACTGGGCGCAGCTACGCTCTCCATGCGCCAGCGGATTGCGCATGACAGTTGCCGCATCATCGCGGTCGACAACTCCACCGCCATGACCGAACGCTGCCAACAGTTTCTGGCGGAGAACAATTCACCGGTTGAGGTGGATGTGATCTGCGCCGATATCCGCGACATCAAGGTGGAGCGAGCCTCGCTGGTGGTGCTCAACTTTACCCTGCAGTTTATTCCGGCCGATGAACGTCAGGCGCTGCTGGACCGTATTTACGTCGGTCTGTTGCCCGGCGGTGCGCTGGTATTGTCGGAAAAACTTGCCTTCGATAACGAAAGTGAACAACAACTGCAGACGGATATGCACCTGGCGTTTAAAAAAGCCAACGGCTACAGCGAACTGGAGATCAGCCAGAAGCGCACCGCGCTGGAGAAGGTGCTGATTCCCGACAGCTTCGATATCCACCGCAAACGCCTGCAACAGGCGGGGTTCGCAGAAACGTATCAGTGGTTTCAATGTTTTAACTTCGCCTCCCTGCTGGCAGTCAAATGACCGATTACTCCTGTCTGTATCAACGCATGGCGAATACTCTGCTGGCCGACTGGGCGCAACAACTGCCGGGGCAGATCGAAAAACGACTGGATCCCAAACGCTACGGCGATCTGCCAAAATGGCAGGCCGCGGTCGAGGACATGCCTGTAGTGCAACCGGTCAGTTATGACCTCAACCGGGCCGCGGTGCGCATAGGCGATGGCAGCGAACTGGATGAACCGCAACGGGAGGCGTTAAAACAGCAGTTGCAACAACTGCATCCCTGGCGCAAGGGACCGTTCGAACTGTTCGGCATTGATATCGATACCGAATGGCGCTCCGACTGGAAATGGGAGCGATTAAATGCTCATATCGCGCCCCTGGATGGACGTACGGTGCTGGATGTGGGTTGCGGCAATGGTTATCACTGCTGGCGCATGCGAGGTGCCGGCGCCGAACTGGTGATCGGCGTCGATCCCACTCCACTGTTTACCCTGCAGTATGAAGTGATGCATCGCTATGCCGGCGAGCAGGGGGTATACGTGTTGCCACTGGGGATCGACGATTTGCCGGCAGAGCTGGCCGCCTTCGATACCGTCTTCTCCATGGGGGTGTTGTATCACCGTCGCTCGCCCCTCGACCATCTGTTGCAGTTGCGTGACTGCCTGGCCCCCGGCGGCGAACTGGTGCTGGAAACTCTGATCGTCGACGGCGACGAGAATACAGCCTTGTTTCCCGAAGATCGCTACGCACGCATGGGCAACGTCTGGTTCCTGCCCTCGGTGCCCATGCTCGAGCGCTGGTTGCGCCGTTGCCGCTTTAGCAACATACGCACGGTCGATGTGACGACTACCTCCACCGACGAACAGCGGGCCACCGAGTGGATGACTTTCCAATCGCTGGCCGACTTTCTCGACCCCGACGATCACAGCAAGTCAATTGAAGGCTATCCGGCGCCAAGACGGGCGATCATCATTGCAGAGAAAGCCTGAATACTCTCGCAAAGCCGCAGAGACGCCAAGAAAAACCTGGCGGGCTCTGCGGCTCCGCGAGATTATTACCGCTTTAACTCAACTATAAATCAGTGCGCTCAGGACTTTGTGATATTTATCGGCTTGTAGTTGCATGGCTCACAACCCATCCGTTGATAAACGGTTTCATCGATAACCTGGTTGCAAATATGTGAACGGTGAGTGTCGCGAATATGCGGTTTGATCCAGGAGCAGATATAAAGCCAGCTGCGGGACTCACGCAGCGTGTCTGTGTGATCAGGCAGGACAGTTCGTTCAATATAGTCCTCATCCAGTTGCACGTCGGGTAGTGACGCTTTCAGTTTGTCGAGCATCCAGTGCAAGGTGATGTCGGATAAGCCTCCCTCCTTGTAGCCGCCACCGACGTTGGAATGAACGCCGGCAAACCAGCGCTGCTCTACAATCTGCTCATCGCCGAGGTTACTGGCCTGCCACAGGGTTGGGGAAAATGAGCGACGTTTTTCATCCACCGCGATCGCGTGAAAGGCGTGCTTGACATAAGGGGAGAGCCGGGTGTCATGGAACTTGTACATCCATGAGGTCATCCAGTTGAGTGATTTCAACGGAATGCCCAGCGCGCCGACCGTATCCCAGATGCCAAGGAAATGGATATCTCGATCCACATGGCTGAATCGCTCGCGATACGCATCCAGTTCGTCCGGATCGATATTATCTTTGCGGTAGAGTTTGTAGACCTGATCGATTTTACTGATGTACTTCTTGCGCAGGATTCCCATTTTGGCAATGAGCCCGGCAAGACTGCGGGCAGTATAGGCGCCACGGCTAAAGCCGAGCAGTACCAGCCTGTCGCCGGGCTGGTAATTTTCCACGATATACCGGTAGGCCTGCTGGACATTTTCGAACAGACCGTGGCCGAAGGCGCCACCGGTGATTTTATCCAGCCAGTCCCGGGTGCCGACACCTTCGTCATACCAGGTGATCTGTTGTTCGGGAATGCTGAGAAGAATGCGGGCCATTTTGGCGACATTGGTCGGGGAGATAATGCCGCCATCTTTCTGATCGGCCGTGTTCCAGGTGCCGTCGGTGCAAATAAAGAGTGTCTTGGCCATCCATGCGTCCCCGGCTTTTCTTTAGCATAAAATCTACTCCTGGCAGGTAATCAAATCAAGCGCTTGTATGCTAGCTATTTAAAAGTCGGTTTGTGGCCGGGGCGGGTTGTGCCCTGTGGCTCAAATTGACAGGTTGATCGCGTGTAAATGTCATTGGGGAAGGTATAATTGAATCATGTATCGATTATGGGAAAAACTGCGCGAATTGACCTGGCCTTCCACCTGGTATGGCTGGCGCCTGGGCCTGCAATCCTGGTGGTATACCCGGGATAAATCTCGACTGGCTTTTGTAGCCGGCGTGTTCGCGGTATTGCTGGCCATCCCGCTGGGCATTAATGCATTGATTACCCAGGCGCAACAGGACAGACAGGCGGCGCTTGATGTGCGGTGTCTGACATTGAATGTTTATCACGAAGCGCGTGGCGAGTCGGTAGCTGGTCAGTATGCCGTGGCGGAAGTGACCCTGAACCGTGTGGCGTCAGAGCGATTTCCTGACACGCTATGCGAAGTGGTGCATGAGCAACGCTGGGACAGAATACGCAAACGCCATGTTGGCGCGTTTTCATGGACCGAACTGGAACTCACGGCTGATGTGAGCGACCCGGCATACAAAACCGCCCGTCGGATTGCCGAAGATGTCTATTACCGGCGCAATGAGCCACTGGTGGAAGGTGCCCTGTTTTATCATGCCAGTTATATCCGTCCCAGCTGGGCCCGTGCCAAACGTAAAGTGGCCACGATTGGCCAGCATATTTTTTACAAATAGCGGGCCGATAGGCTGCAGAGCAGTGCAGGCGTCCGGACCACTTGTCGACAAAGTGCAGGAACTCCTGTTCGGGCAAGGCGGTGGCGTAGATCTTCCTGCTCATCCAGCCATTCAAACGGGGATAATTTTTTAAGTCGCCAAAGACGAGCGTGTTCTGTGGTACTTGATGGTATTGTGGGCAGCAGGTGACGCCGCAAATGCGGGGCAATACCCGGCGACAGAATCGCCATCCGGAGTGTGACGCGCATCAAATAGCCGGATAAAACGTGAAACATTATAGCGTGACCTGCTCGGCTCAGGAACAGTCCCGGCATGCTCAGGAAAAACCCTGGTTGTGGAAAAAGGAACTGACAGAGGGAGCGGCTGGGGAGTTAAGGTGTATAAGAGAAGCTGAGTGGCATCATGTTCTCCAGATTTATAGCTCAGTGGCTTATTTGGTTATTGCTCTGAAAATGTTCTTCTCATTATCCGCCATGGCGTATCGGTGTTGCGATGGCAAGGCCCCCCCCCGGAGAAGCCGTCTAAGCGGCCGGCCAATCGTTCGCTGCAACATCAAGTTAGCGGTTGGGTATCCGATAAATGATTTATAGCAATTTCAGGAGCGGGGAATGAATCCATCGACGTTAATCGGCATGCTTGCCGGCGTTGGCTTATTGTTTTATGTCTTGAATATCGGCGCCGAGGATCCGGCCGCTTATATCAACCTGCCGGGCCTGGCCATCGTGCTGGTGGGGACGATGGCGGCAACCTTTATCGCTTATCCCCTGCGCGAAGTACTGCGCGTGTTCCGGGTGTTCGGGATTGTATTGCGGCACGAGAAGTCGTCCCTGCACGATGACATGGAAGAGCTGACGGACATTGCCCGCCTCTGGTTTCAGGGCAAGTTGCAGGCCGTCGAACAGAAGCTGGCCACCTCCACTAACCCGTTTTTGCGTACCGGTGTGCAGCTGGTGATCGACCTCGCGCCAATGGATGATGTCGTTTCCATGTTGCAATGGCGCATCTCGCGCATGCGGGCCCGGGAACGGGCCGAGGCACAGATCTTTCGCAGCATGGCTTCATTCGCCCCGGCCTTTGGCATGATCGGCACCCTGGTGGGATTGATTAACATGATGCTGATCCTGGATAAAAGTGAGATTTCACAGATAGGTCAGTATATGGGCGTAGCACTTATTACGACCTTTTACGGCATTTTGCTGGCCAATCTGGTTTTCAAGCCGATTGCCCTCAAGCTGGAACGGCGCACCGAGCAGCGATTGGTGGTGATGAACATGATTCTCGAAGGTGTTGTACTGATTTCGCAAAAACGCAATCCCGCGTTCGTGCGTGAGACCCTGCGCTCGTTCATGGCCCAGTACCGGGATGATATTCGCGATCAACCCTACGAGGATCTGCCCGACGAGCAGAAAGACACGGGCGTGGATATTTACGCTGATAAACAGCAACAACAGGACAGCAAGACATGAGCCAGTGGCAGGCGGCGATGGGCGAAAGCGGCAAGGCGCGCAATAACCTGGCACTACAGAGCCTGGATGATCCCGAGGCCCAGGATACCGAGGGCGAAAGCTGGCTGATCTCCTACCTCGATACCCTGACCCTGCTGCTGACCATGTTCGTCGTGTTGCTGACCTTTGCCGATTTCACCGACGAGGAGACGCCCGAGGCCGTCAAGGTGGTGCCAAAACCGGAAGTCATTCCTCAACCGCCAATCGAGTCAGAGCAGGAGCCGGTGGAGGAGGCGGTAACGCCACTGGGTGGTGTGCTGCTGGACGGCCTGGATGACTCGGTCCAGGTCCAGGTGGAAAAGGATCGGGTCAACCTGGTGATCAGCGATCGCATCCTGTTCGATGTGGCCGAAGCCGAGTTGAGACCGGAAGGACTGGCGACCCTCGATCCGTTGATCCCGATTCTGAAAAATGAGCCACACCGGATTACGGTGGAAGGACACACCGACAACCTCCCGATTACCACCGACCAGTTTCCCTCCAACTGGGAGCTGGCCGCGGCCCGCGCTGCCAGTGTGGTGCGCTATCTGCAGCGCCAGGGGATCGCGTCCGATCGCCTGCGGGCGGTCGGCTATGCCGACACCCGGCCTTTGGCAGAGAACGACAGCCCGGAAGGGCGCTCGGCCAACCGGCGGGTGGAGATCGTCATTCACCATAAATCGGGGCAGACAGTGCAGGACTTGCAGATCGAATAAAGCCGTTGGCGAGATCGCTATCGGGTTTATAGCGCGACCTGCAATCGAACTAACAGATCAAAGAGGCAGGTCAGGCTGCGCAACGCGCTGCCTGACACCTGTTTCCCGGAATTATTCCCATTCGAGCTCGGAATAAACACGCTGGGCGTTACGTCCGGACAGCGCATCGAAATTTTTCAGATAATCAAACTGTGACTGGTCAATGCTGCCGATACGGGTAATATCCCCGCCGTTATCCATAAACTCGCGAATGGTCTCGCGCAGAAAAACCAGATAGTCCAGGGTATCGGCCCGTGCCTTTTCCAGCGTAGTTGGCGCGCCGTGGCCGGGGACCACCACCTCCGGCTCATAGGCGGCCATGGCGCGGAAACTCTCCACCCAGCTTTGACTGCTGGAATAATCGCCGATACTCAGCATGCGTTCGGTATAGACAATATCGCCGGTGAACAGAATCTTCTCGTCAGGCAGCCAGACAAAGCTGTCACCGGGCGTGTGGGCCTGTCCGGGATGGCGCAGTTCAAAGATTGTACCACCGACTGTCAGGGTCAGTTCTCGCTCGAAGGTTTTGTCCGCGTATACCGGCCGGGTGGCCTCGATCGCCTCGCTGCCCATCAGGCCGGCCAGGCGGGAGAACTGATCCCGGGTACGGGCTTTCTGGTCCTCGACCGCGCGGGCACTGGCAATAATCGTCGCGCCCTGTTGTTTAAAGTAGTCATTGCCCATCCAGCGATGATCCTGCCCGCCGGTATTGATGACATGGCTGACCGGTTTATCGGTGACGGTGCGAATCACCTCATGCAGTGCCTCGGCACCCTGATAAACCGCGCCCGGATCGATCAGAACAACCCCCTCCTGTGTGACAATAAAACCGAACGTGGCATTGTTACCCAGATTCTCCGTGCTGCGGTTGCCCAGCTCGCCGACGATGGCATAGGCGGAATCAGTAAGCTCGACCAGCTCGAGATTGTTTGCAGCCGAAGCTGGCAAAGCAGTACCGAGGAGCAGAGTGAAGCTGGCAACAGTACGTGACAGAAAAGACATGATGTAACCTCGTGTTCGAAAAGGGGACTTGCAGAATAGCAGATTGTGCCGCATATGTAGTCGTAGCGTTTGAGGTTCAGGCCGTTACCAGTAAAAAAAGACCAATGGCGATGAGCAATCCAGCCGCCAGCCTGTTCATAACGCTGGCCGCACTCGCTCCGAGCAAGGAACCGGCTCGTATAGCTACCCAGGCATAGGTGAGTTTAACACCACCGACGGCGACGATGGTGATGGTAATAATCTGAAAGACTTCCACGGAGGTGACTGAGCCGAGATCGACAAAAGCCGGCAGAAAGCCCAGATAAAAGAGAATCGCCTTATGATCGCCCAGGGTAATTAGCAATCCCGCCAGGAAGCTGGAAAGCAGCGAACCATTGCCTGCCGGTTCGCGGGAGGCCATTCGGTTATTACCTCGCCACAGGATGATACCCAGCCAGATTAAATAGGCACTGCCAAGATATTTTATGAGATAAAACTGCTCATCAAGTATCTCGAAAAGAACAGCCAGGCCGAAAAGTGACAGCAATATAAAAACCAGATCGCCGGCCACAATACCGGCGGTGGTTGCCGCAGCGTGCGAAAAACCGCCGGTCACCGCGCGGGCTGTGACCGCCAGGACGCTGATGCTCGGAACGGCTGCCAGAACAAGCATGGCAGCGAACAATGCGGTTATGTCTGTGAGCGTCATGAGCTAAATAATAATCAAAGTGATTGATGATTTAGTGATTGAACTATCCGTCTGTATTGGAAGTAAGACAATAGCGTTATATCAAGCTTGTTTGCCCGGCGCAGTGCCTGTAAAGGAAGTATGAACCTTTTTCTATTGCAATTTGCCATCGCAGTCTACTTGATAATTATGTCCTGTTCCGCCTGCATTTGTATCTGGTGTGAACGGATAGGCCGGGTTGACGGGGGGCATGTTAACAAGGTTCTATATTTTGTGTGGATATAGTATTTTGCCTATTGTGTGCTGATAGGCATAGTCATTGATATATGATGAATTTGTTAAACTAAGTAAATAGTCCGGATGCCGGGGTCCCGGTCGCGAGGGGAACCGAAACCGGCCTTTTATTGACTATATAATATACAATGTTCGTCTATGCCGGCTTTTAGCAACAACTGTCGTGACACAGGCCCGGCTACACCAAATGTAATAAGGAAACTTGATGTGCAAGACGTGGCAATGGCTGTTGGCTCTGGTGGCCTGCTTTTATTGCAATACGCTTTTTGCACAAGTAAGCCTGGGGCTGGATATACGGGGAGTCGATGCTGAGCTGGAGAAGAACGTCAGGCTTTACCTGAGCCTCGAACAGCAAAAAGAGAGTCCTTTGCTGACTGAAGGGCGCATTAAGCGACTGCATACCAAGGCACCACAGGAAATCGCCAATGCGCTAAAGCCTTATGGTTACTATCGGCCCGAAATCAGTAGCGAGTTGACAAGGTCGGATGCCGGGCAATGGCGGGCGACTTATACGATTGATAAAGGGCCGCCCCTGCCTGTTGCCGAATTCCGGTTGCAGCTCGGCGGCGAGTTGCAACAGGACCCGGCTTTCCTGAAGTTAATCGGCGACCTGCCCTTACAGGAAGGTGGTGTATTTAACCACGCTCAATACGAATCCATCAAGAGCAACCTGGCCAGACTGGCCGCGGAGCGGGGCTACTTTCGCGCCCGCTTTGTTGAAAAACAGGTGGAGATCGATCTCAACACTTACGAAGCTCGAGTCCGACTTCATTATGAGGGTGGTCCCCGCTATCGGTTTGGCGAAGTGTCACTGCAACAGGATGTACTCGAACCGCAACTGCTGCAACGCTATATTCCGTTCAATCAGGGCGATCCCTATAACCTTAATCAGGTTATCGATCTGCAACATGCGCTCAACGACACTGATTATTTTTCCCGTGTCGAGGTTTCCCCCGGCGAGGTAGAAGAGACGGCGCGCGAGGTGCCCATCAACGTCAAGCTGATCCCGCGCAAGCCACATCGCTATACGTTGGGGCTGGGTTACGGAACGGATACCGGGGCCCGCGCCAGATTCGGCTGGGAGATGCCGCGTCTCAATGAGTCGGGCCATCGTCTCAACACCGATGTTGGGGTCTCCGAAATAGGCTACAGTCTCGGCGTTCGCTACCGGATTCCGGTCCTCGATCCCCGAACCGATCAATTGATCTACAGCGCCGGCGTGGTCAATGAAGAAACCGATACCAGCGAGAGTACCTTGCACACTCTCGGTGTTGCCTTGAATCAAAGTCGGGGGCAGTGGCGTGAATCGATTGCGCTGAACTATCAACAGGAGGAGTTTGTCGTTGCCGGCGATCGGGGTGATTCGACTCTGTTGATTCCCGGCGTGGACTGGAGCCGCACCTGGGGCCGGGAGTTTGTGCATGTGCTGGATGGTTTGCGATTCGATATTGAATTTCGCGGTGCCAGCGAAAAACTGATGTCCGATACAGATTTTTTCCAGGTTCAGGGCGGCCTGAAGGGGATTACCTCGCTGGGCAGTAACTATCGGCTTATTGCTCGCGGCCGTCTGGGCAGTACCCGTACCGATGAATTCAACCAGTTGCCATCCTCGGTGCGCTTCTTCGCCGGTGGTTCACAAAGCGTGCGCGGCTATGCCTTCCAGTCACTGGGACCGGTCGACGACAGCGGTCGGGTGGTCGGCGGCAAGCACCTGATGACCGGCAGTATCGAACTCGAACGCAGCCTGGGAGGCAAGTGGGGTGTGGCGGTGTTTTATGATGCCGGCAACGCTATCGACGATTTCGATGACAAACTCGAACGCGGCGCCGGGTTCGGGTTGCGCTGGAAGTCGCCCATCGGTCCGGTACGTATCGACGTCGCCTCCGCGCTCACGGAACCGGGCAAGCCCTGGCGACTGCATATTAATATCGGTCCGGATCTATGATGCGCCCGGGGTTGAAAAAAAACCTGCTCGCCCTGCTCGTGCTGCTGTTGTTGCTCGCCGGCAGCGGGTTGTTCTGGCTGGGTGCGACCGAGAGCGGTTTGCGCTGGGTATATCAACAAAGCAACGAGTTCATCCCCGGCGAGTTGGCTATTGGTAAACTCGAAGGGAGGTTGTTGGGTCGTATCACCACCAGCGATCTGGTCTATCAGCACGCGGATACCCGGCTTGTCCTTGAACGGGCGACATTGAAGTGGCGGCCCTTTGAATTACTGACAGGTAATCTGGTTGTCAGCCAACTGCACGTCCAGTCGATGGCCATCACGCTGCCCGCCGCGCAGCAAAACCAGGCGGAGCAGGCCGTTGAGCTGCCGGCCATTCGTCTGCCGCTCAATGTGGCACTTGAGGATATCCGAATCGATGACATTCATATCATGCAGGATGAGCAGCAATTTGTCCTGCAACAGGTCACCCTTGATGCCAGCAGCCGGGGCAGAAAAATCCATCTCAATGCGCTCGATGTCAGCGCGACGGAATTCGACCTGCACCTCGATGGCACGTTGAAACCGATCGGCAATTATCCGCACACGCTGAATATGCAGTGGCGACTTCGACTGGCGGATCAACCCGAGTTGACAGGCCAGGGCCAGAGCCGGGGCAATCTGGACAAACTCGCATTGCGTCAGCAGATCAGCGGGCCGCTCCGGATGAATATGGAGGTTGAAGCACGTGAGCTGCTAAGTCAGCTTCATTGGCAGGCCCGCGCGGATGTGAGCGAGGTGAACCTCGCGCAACTCAATACCAGATGGCCGGCCATCAGGGGTGCGCTGCAGGTGCAGGGCGAAGGGGATCGACATACCGCGTCACTCAGCGGACAACTGGCGGGCGAGTACCCTGACCAGGGTCCCTTCGAGGCTGATACAAAACTGCAACTGGCATCCGGTGGCGCGTTACGCATCGAACAGTTGTCATTGCGCTCACCGCTTACCAGCACCTCGGTCAATGCCCGGGGGCAGTGGACGCCCGGCAGCGAAGGACTTCAAGGCGGCGAGCTTGCCCTGGAGTTCGACTGGCAGAACCTGCGCTGGCCGCTGACCGGCAATGCCTGGATAGATAGCGCCAACGGAGAGGGCCAGCTCGAGGGCAGCCCGGATCAGTATCGGCTGTCACTCAGCGCCGATCGTCCCCTGCCCCAGGCACCGCCATCGACCTGGTATGCCAAAGCGACCGGCGATCTCGAAGGGCTCGATCTCGACAGCCTGCGTATTACAGCACTAAGTGGCGAAACCACCCTGAGGGGCCGACTCGACTGGTCGCCCCGGCTCGCCTGGGATGTGCGCGCCACCGGCAAGGACATCAATCCGGCCGGGCTGTGGCCCCAATGGCCCGGGCAGCTCGAGGCAAACCTGAGCAGCACGGGACGGATGCAGGATGACCAGTTAAGCGCGCAGGTCGACATTACCCGCGTCAGCGGCAAGTTGCGCGGCCAGCCGGTTAATCTGCACAGCCAGCTGGCCTGGAAGCGGGCACAGCTACAGGTTAAACAGTTTGATCTGCAATCCGGTTCGGCAAACGTGAGTGCGCAGGGGGAGATCGGCGAGCGCATGAACCTCGACTGGTCCATCGACGCCGCCGATCTGGCGCAGCTTTATCCGCAAGCCGGCGGCCGGCTGCAGGCCTCGGGACAAATCAGCGGCACCCGGGCCGAACCGGTGATCGGCGCCACGCTCAACGGCGAGCGACTGAGTCTGCCGGATTACCGCATTGGCAACCTGTCCGGCAAGCTGGGCGTGGATCTGTTCCGCTGGCAACAGGTGGATATCGAGCTTGCCGCACAAGAGCTGGGCGTTCATGACCAGCAGATTGACGCGCTGCAGATCAACGCCGACCCGGGCCGGTTGCAACTCACGGCCCAGGCCGGCAGCAATAGCGCCCGGCTTGAACTGAAGGGTGAGGTCGACGCCGAAGGCTGGCGCGGGCGGATCGAAGCGATCGATCTGTTACGACCGCAACAGGACAACTGGCATCTGCAACGTCCTGTCGCCCTGAACCTGATCCGGGATAAGCTTCTGGTAGCGCCGTTCTGTGTGCAAAGTGAAACAGCCCGCCTGTGCGGGCAACTGCAACAAACCGGAAAAAACTGGCGCTCGGAACTTGAGCTGGTGAACTTCCCGCTGCAGGCCTTCACTCCCTGGTTGCCAGGGGAACTGGTGCTCGACGGGCTGACCGATGCCAATGCGAGCTTCCAGTTGAATGCCCCCGGGCAATTGAGCGGCCGGGCCCACATCGAATTGCCGGCGGGCGCTGTTGTCTATCCCGTGCTGGAGGGAGAACAGGATCGCTGGGAATACCGCACGGGTAATCTCGATCTGACGGTGGATGAGAAGGGGTTACGGGCGACATCCCGCCTGGCCATGGACAACGGCGATCAATTTGCGGCCAGACTGACCTTGCCCGGTGCGCAACTTCTGAACCTTCAACACGACAGCCAGCCGGTGCAGGGCAGCGCCAGTGTGACGATTAACAAACTCGGCATTATCGAAGCATTTTTGCCCGACGTGCAGGACCTGGAGGGTGAACTGCGCATGCAGCTTGAGGTCGACGGGATGTTGGCCAAACCGCGCTACAGCGGCAGCGCGAATCTGCAACAGGGCGGGCTGCGCATTCCCCGGCTCGGTCTGCAGCTGACGCAAATCCGTGTGGATGCCCGCAGCGAAGGGCTGGACAGACTTCGCTACACAGTGGCCGCTCACTCCGGTGAGGGTGAACTGCGAGTTGAGGGCCACAGCGTACTGGACAGGGAGACCGGCTGGCCGACAACAATCCGTATAGAAGGTGAAAACTTCGAAGTGGCCCGCATTCCCGAGGCCCGGGTTGTCGTTACGCCCGATCTGCAACTCAAACTGCAGGGGCGCCGGATTGATATAGACGGACAGGTCCATGTGCCCTTCGCCCGCCTGCAGCCGAAAGATGTGACTACCGCGGCGCGGGTGTCGGAGGATGTGGTGATCGTCGGCGGTGAGGAACCGGTCGAGGAGAAATGGCAAATCCACAGCCGGGTGCGGGTGACGCTGGGCGATCGGGTCAGTATTTACGGCTTTGGCTTCGAGGGACGACTGGGCGGCGATCTGCAGCTCGTGGACAGCCCCGGGGAACTGACCACCGCGATCGGTGAGATCAACGTGGTCGAAGGTCGCTATACCGCCTACGGTCAGCGCCTGACCGTGGAGCACGGGCGTCTGCTGTATACCGGCGGGCCGGTCGGCAACCCCGGCCTGGATCTGCGTGCAGTGCGCCAGGTCAATAATGTCACCGCGGGGATCCGGGTGCGCGGCAGTCTCAACCAGCCCGAGATTGAATTGTTCTCCATCCCGGCCATGGGTCAGACCGATGCGCTCGCCTATCTGATGCTGGGCCGCCCGCTGGAGACCGCCTCCGGCGAGGAGGGCAGTATGATGGCCAAAGCGGCACTGGCCCTGAGCCTGAGTGGCGGCGACAGCCTGGCAAGACAGATCGGTGACAAGTTCGGGCTGGATGAGATGCGGGTCGAAGCCAGCGACAGCGGCGAACAGGCTTCGCTGGTCATGGGACGCTATCTGGCCCCCAGACTCTATGTCAGTTACGGCGTGGGGATCGTCGAGTCATTCAATACCTTCGCCGTGCGTTATCAGCTATCCGACCACTGGTATATCAAGGGCGAGAGCGGCGAACATCAAAGCGCGGATATTCTGTATACCATCGATCGCTGACAAGAGGTCATTAACTGTCAGGATAACCGGTTGGAACGGGATTGTGTGCGTTGTAGCTCGATAAGGTGAGATAAGAGTTCTGAATTATTCTGGATATGGAAAATAAAGCGCGGCACATCCTGCTCGGTGCTTTGCGCCATGAAAGGTTCACCCCAGAAGCTGAGCAGCGCCTCGGTTCCGCCACTTGACTGACTGTCGGCCAGAATAAACGAAGTGGTTTTGCTCAAGTGGCACCAGCGCGGCTCCTTGACCTTGAACTGGCCGGAGCATTCGGCGATTTGGGGCTGCAGGACCTGCCACAAATCCTTCTGGGACACGTCCAGCACAAACTGGATGGAGGTAACCCGCGGATTGTCGATAGCCGGTTTGAGCAGTGCATCGAACAGGGTCTGCGGGACATACATAGAGAGGCAGACATTAAACCAGATCGTCTCCCCGCTCATATTGCGGACAAAATTTTCATTCACCGGGCGCAGATGACGCGGCCCGACCAGTACCACATCGGGTGTCTTGAGCGAGGCCTGGATACGCTCTACCGTCTGTGCCGTGGATTCGACCTTCTCGGCGGTCAGTTCATTGTTGCGGGTATGGCGCATGAAGTTGATAAAAAGCAAACCCAGCAGCGCAAGAAGAATAGGCAGTACCACCTTCTCATCCACCACATGCAGAAGATGCAGAATAACGGCAATCACCGCGGCGAAGATCCCCGCAATGGCGTCCCACTCATAACCCAGAAATTTTTTCAGCTTCATCGCCATAGTATGCGGTTCTGGTTGGTATGCCGATTTAAGAGCCCGGGATGCACGGTAACTATTCACAATAACATTATAACCGGCAGGTTTTCCCGGCCGGGATGCTATTGTGCAGGGTACGTCGCGTTCACATTGGCGGCAAGCTCTGAACGGTGCCGATCCGGCAATTTCGAGTTGCAAACATTTTGTTCAGAAACTATACGGGGCTTGTGGATCCCGGTCTCAAGTGCCGGGGTTGCGGCGGCTGAGCCAGAACAGGCCGGTAAAGAGCAGCAGCCAGATGATGGTACGCAATGTCATGGCGCGAAGACTGTCAATCGCCACGGCACCGCCCGAGTTGTAAAGCAGCCAGATGGCGACCAGGACAAGCAGGTTCAGTACAAAGACAGCCGCCGCCCCGTTTCGCCCGTAATGAACGTTACGCCACGCGACAACGCCTACACCGATATAAATAAATCCCATCACCGTGTTATAGACGAGCAAGGGGAAAAAGACGACATACCCCGGATCGGAACCGGTCAGGACACCGCTGCCTGCAAAAATCGTTATCACACCAAAAAGCACTGCTATAAGCGTCAGGCCTTTATGGGTGAGACGGAGATAAAATGGCTGGTTCAATCGGCTCTCCAGATCGGTATGAGGCTTTACCAAGCCTGAATCGTTTATAGCAGAATGGCAAAAGGCATGATCTGATCCTGTAGCGGATAGTAACAGGCCTGCCAGGAAGATCGAAGCCGGCGAGCCATTACCGGCCTGTTCGTCAACGGCAGACTCGTTACGGCTGCGCCGCAACATGCCCCCAGCCAGATCAAATAGGCCGCGCCAAATATCATGCAGTTGCTGTAGAGGAGTCTATCTCTGAAAGCCAGAGCTTTTTCTATTTTTTAATGGTGAGCCTGTTATATCGGTTCAGTCAGCTAACAGGTGACCGATATGGCGGCTCTCGCCGTGCTGGTAAACTTCGAATTCTTTATCAGGAATCTGGTATTTCTCCAGAGCTTCTGCAAGTTTTACCGGCGGCTCATCCAGCGGCTCATCGGTCAGGATGAAGGTGCCCCAGTGCATGGCAACCGAATGCCTGGCGTTAATATCCTGGTGAATTTTGACCGCTTCCTCCGGATTGACATGATACGGTTTCATAAACCATCTCGGCTCATAAGCTCCGATGGGTAATAAGGCAAGCTCGAAGTCACCATATTTTTTACCAATTTCCTTGAAGTGGCTGGCATAGCCGGTATCGCCACCGAAAAATATCCGATTATCATCGTACTCGATCACCCAGGAGGCCCAGAGTCTCTCATAGGCATCGAACAGGCTGCGCTTGCTCCAGTGTTGACTCGGTTCGGCCGTAAAACGGACGTCTCCTACTGCATGGCTTTGCCCCCAGTCCAGCTCAACAATCCGGACAGAGGCCAGTTCCAGATTATCGAACCAGGCTTTCAGTCCAAGCGGGACGATGAAGGTCAGTGTGCGCTCGCGATTATGTCGGGCAAGTTGTTTTACCGACTCGACATCCAGGGAGTCATAGTGATCATGAGAGATGATCACCGCATCGATCTCCGGTAACTCGGCAACCGTTAAGGCCGGCGGGACGACCCGTTTGGGGCCGGCCCAGGAGAGCGGTGAGGCTCGATCGGAAAAGTGAGGATCGGTCAGAATATTGAGATCGGCAAACTGGATTAAAAAGGTGGCATGGCCTATCCAGGTAAGGCTTGGAATCTGGGGGTTATGTGCCAGATGTGTGTAATTGGCTTTTACCAGTTCAAAATCATAATCCCCGGCGTCTGGGATCTGTTTAAACCATCGCTGCCAGCGCCACTTCATAAATGCCCAGAAGCCCTTGTCGTCCTCATAATCGATATTGGTGAAACCGGATTCTGTGTGGTGCGGTTTTGTCGGGTCGTAATGCGGGTTGCTCCCACAGGCGCTCAGTAATCCGACAGTAACCAACAAGCTGGTACGCAATCGTTTCATAGCAGGATTATGGCACAGGGCTGTAATTCACCGACCGATTCAGTTGTTGATATTAATCTTATTATAATTAAGGGTATTGGTAAGCGTATACAGTTACGGCGGTTCTCTGGATAGTCCGTACTCTTTGTATTCAGGGGTTGTTGAGCGTTATTCGTTTACAGGGACGGCAATCAGATCGTGTTCGGTAGCAGCAGTGATGTCGACTTCCATAAACTGCCCCGGCTGTACCTCGTCCTCGACCTGATCCAGGATGACGGCGCCGTCAATTTCCGGAGCATCCGCAGACGAACGACCCAGCAGCAGGTTCTCTTCGCTGAAGCCATCGACGATAACCTGCATCCTTTGACCGATCTTCTGTTGCAGCTTGTCGGCGCTGATCCCGGCCTGTAATTGCATGAAGCGTTCCAGCCGTTCCTGCTGCACTTCCTCGGGGACGGGATCGGGCAGGTCGTTGGCGCTGGCGCCTTCCACCGGGGAATAGGCGAAGGCGCCGACCCGATCCAGCTGTGCTTCTTTTAAAAATTCCAGCAGTTCCTCGAATTCCTGTTCGGTCTCGCCGGGGAAGCCGACGATGAAGGTGCTGCGCAGGGTGATGTCCGGGCAGATCGCGCGCCAGTCTTCGATGCGGCGCAGGGTTTTTTCAATGTTGCCGGGGCGCTTCATTAATTTGAGGATGCGCGGCGAGGCATGCTGAAACGGCACGTCCAGGTAGGGCAGGATCAATCCTTCGGCCATCAGCGGGATGACTTCGTCCACGTGCGGGTAGGGGTAGACATAGTGTAGTCGCACCCACGCGCCATACTCGCGGGCCAGCTTGCCCAGCGCGGCGGCCAGTTCGGTCATACGCGTTTTTAGCGGCCGCCCGCCCCAGAAGTCGGTGCGGTATTTGATATCCACGCCGTAGGCACTGGTGTCCTGGGAGATGACCAGCAGTTCCTTCACCCCCGATTTGAACAGGTTTTCCGCCTCCTGCATGACTTCGCCGACGGGTCGGCTGACCAGATCGCCGCGCATGGACGGAATAATGCAGAAACTGCAGCGGTGGTTGCAGCCTTCGGAGATCTTTAAATAGGCATAATGCTGCGGTGTCAGCTTGAGGCCTTCGGCCGGGATCAGATCGGTGTAAGGGTCATGCGGTTTGGGCAGCTGCTGATGAACATGATCCATTACCTCCTGCAGGGCGTGCGGGCCGGTCACTGCCAGTACCTGCGGGTGGGTCTGCTGCACGATATCGCCCTTGGCGCCCAGGCAGCCGGTGACGATCACCTTGCCGTTTTCATCCAGCGCCTCGCCGATGGTGTCCAGCGATTCTTCCACCGCGCTGTCGATGAAGCCGCAGGTATTGACCACAACCAGTTGCGCGTCATCGTAGCTGGAGACGATGTCATAGCCCTCGGCGCGCAGGCGGGTGAGGATCTGTTCCGAGTCTACCAGCGCCTTGGGGCAGCCGAGGCTGATAAAACCGACTTTGGGTGTGAGGTTCGACATAGGGGTATTCGAGGCTGTGGTTGCGAGGGGCGGGATCATACCATTTATTACACAGGGCCGAGGGACGAGTTACGAGGGACGAGTAAAAAACTGAACCACGAAGACTCGAAGGAACGAAGGTGAAATTCAGCCTCTGGTTGTCATTCCGGCGCAGGCCGGAATCCATGCTGACAGTTTCAGGGGTAGGCCGGACATAGCAAAGCGGTGTCCGGCACCCGGAGAATTGCCCGATACCG
>NZ_JAVLAZ010000168.1:0-2313 GCF_031581315.1 Thiohalophilus sp. | reverse complement strand
CTAGGGGGCTGGACTTCTGCCAGGGTGCGTTCGGGCAGGTCAGGTGAAATGTCGATTCCACCCGCGAGATCAGCTCCACGCGGGAGAGGCTGTCGCGCCCTGGATCGGTTTCGAACTGACTGTCCAGGGTCAGGTATTCCGGTGCACGATGATGCGGATGGATCTGTATCATCAGCTCGGTGATCAGGTTCAGCAGTTTCGTTTCACTGAGCCCGTCGTGTTTATCCTCCCCGGGGTTTTTCATTCAAGGATGGCACCATAATAAATCCATCATGGCAGATGTTGTCCGGCGGGAGGGCGGCCGAATGATTTGACAATCAAAAAAGCATTTTAGCGCAGTTTCTCGCGCACTTCTTTGGCGGTCTGTTCGGCGTCCACTTTCATTAACAGCAGTGCGCCGAGAATGAAAAAGACGGCGGTGGAAGCGATCGCTGCGCGGGAATCTTCGGTCACCAGCGCGACCACCGCCAGCAGCATCGGGCCGAAAATGGCGGCGAACTTTCCCAGAAAGTTGTAGAAGCCAAAGAACTCTGCCGCATAGCCCTTGGGGATCATGCTCGCATAGTAGGAGCGGCTCAGTGACTGAATACCGCCCTGCACCAGCGCAATCATAACCGCCAGCATATAGAATTCGTGCACCTCGGTCATCATGACCGCAAATACAATAATTACCAGATAAAAGGCGATGGCGAAGAGCAGGGCGTTTTTGGTGCCCAAGAAGGCGGCCAGTTTGGCATAGGCGAGCGTGGCCGGGAAGCCGATGAACTGGACAATAAGCAACGCCAGAATCAGGTCGTTGGATTCGAAACCGATCGACATGCCGTAATCGACCGCCATGCGAATCACCGTATCCACTCCGTCGATATAGAGCCAGTAGGCGATCAGAAACAGCGAGAGTCCCTTGAAGCCGGCGATATTGCGGAAAGTCCTCGCCAAGCGACGGTAGCCGTCTTTGACTACGGTCAGCGCACTCTTGGCGATCACGTGACGGCGCTCCTCCTTGACGAAGAAGAGCAGCGGCAGCGAAAACAGTGCCCACCAGACGGCCACGGAAATGAACGAGGCCTGAACCGCCTGGGTGGCATCGGCTAGGCCGAAGCTATGCGGCGACTGCACCATCCAGACATTGACGGCGAACAAGATACCACCGCCCAGATAGCCAAAGGCAAAACCGAGTCCGGAGACCTTGTCGAAGGATTTCTCCTCCGAAACCGTCGGCAGCAGCGCATCGTAAAAGACATTGGCGCCCATAAAACCGATATTGCCGCCGACGTAGAGAAGCACGGCCAGCTCCCACGCGCCTTCGCTGACCAGGGCCAGACAGGCGGTCATTAGAATGCCAAGATAAGCAAAAAAGTATAAGAAGTATTTTTTGATGCCACCGGCATCGGCAATCGCGCCTAAAAGTGGGGCGAGGATCACGATGATCAGACTGGAGAGGGCGTTGGCAAACCCCAGCTGCGCGGTCGAGGTGGTCACTTCGGCGGAGGCGCTAAAATACTCCTTGAAAAAGATCGGGAAGAAGCCCGCCATTACGGTGGTGGCGTAAGCCGAGTTGGCCCAGTCGTATAGCGCCCAGGAGTAGATCGATTTTCTGTTCATGAGGCTAGTTTAGTGCAAACGAGAAAAAGTTGTGACGGGTGTTCTGGGATGAATCGAAAGGGTAAAGCGGGATGCGCCCTCTCGCTTTCTCCTTGGCCACGTCTAACGTCATGTCGCCGCACAGCGACCCTTCATCCAAACGGTTGATGCCCACATCGATGACAATTGCGCCTTCCTTGATCCAGTCGCCCTTGATACACCAACGCTATTGGACGCGCCGACGACCAAGGCGTTGAGGCCGCGCAGCGGAATGCCGCCACTCGACCCGGTGAGCAGCACGGCTTGGGCGGCCCAGCCGCCCTTCAGCAGGTGTCTAGACCAGCACATCGGCGAGCTCCCGGGTCGCGTCGCGGGCGGTGATCGACACCGCCAGGTCCTCGCCGTCGAGTCGGTTCACCAGGCCGGTGTCCTCGAGCACCTGCACCTTGCCGAAGGGGCCCACCGGGTTGTCATGGGCGATGACATCGTGCCCATGGGACACCATCAGCGTCGTGTCAGGGCTTGCGCATGGCGACGAGCTGCCGTCCTTTACAGGCTCAGTAGCCGGTCATCTCGAGATAGCCCTGTCCTCGAGGCGCGCCGCTGGCGTGGTCGGTTACCTCCACCTCGCCTTCCCAGTAGTTCACCGTGGTGGCCATCCAGCGATTGGCGTGGGGTGCCTCGACCATCAGATCGAGACAAATTGCCAAAAGTTCGTCGATCCATCCCTTC
>NZ_JAVLAZ010000167.1:0-2313 GCF_031581315.1 Thiohalophilus sp. | reverse complement strand
CCGTCGCCGATGAAATCGCCTCCCACAAGACCCTCCGGCCAGTGGGTAGGCCGGACATAGCGATAGCGGTGTCCGGCAAACGACTAATAGCAAACTCTCTGGAATAAAACGCGGAGATCGCAGAGACGCAAAGGCGCAGAGAAAACGATTTGAATTAAATGATCACCTGAATGATCAATTAATCAGAAAGTAGGATTGAAAATGATTAACTCCGCGGCTCCGCGCCTCTGCGCCCTCCGCGTTTAAATACGATTCCATAAAAGAGTGACGTACCAGAACATGCCGATGTCCGCCCAACAATTTGATGTATGCGATCTGGCCGCTCCCGGGGTCCGTGAATTGATGCCGTACCAGCCGGGCAAGCCGATTGAAGAGCTGGAGCGAGAGTACGGGCTGTCGGGGGTTATCAAACTGGCCTCGAATGAAAACCCGCTGGGACCGTCGCCGGATGTATTGAGAACGATCAGCGACAGCCTGAGTGAACTCAGTCGCTATCCGGACGGGAACGGTTTTGTTCTCAAGCAGGCGTTATGCAAGCGTTTTGATCTCGAGCCGGGGCAGATTACGCTGGGTAACGGCTCGAATGATGTGCTGGAACTGATCGCCCGGGCCTTCGTGACGCCGGACAATGAAGTTATTTTTTCGCAGCACGCCTTCGCGGTCTATCCGCTGGTGACCCGGGCCATCGGTGCCAAAGCGGTGATGACGCCGGCCAGCGCCTGGGGACATGATCTCGATGCGATGCACGAAGCGATTACCGAAAACACGCGGCTGATTTTTATTGCCAACCCGAATAACCCGACCGGCACCTGGCTCTCGAAACCGGCATTACATGATTTTTTAAAACAGATTCCACCGCATGTGCTGGTGGTGCTGGATGAAGCTTATTTTGAATACGCCGCCGATCCGATGATGGGGGTGGCGGATTATCCCGATGGCCTGCAATGGCTGGCAGAGTTTCCCAACCTGATCGTGACGCGCACTTTCTCCAAGGCTTACGGCCTGGCCGGGTTGCGGGTCGGTTACGCGGTTTCGCATCCCGATGTGGCTGATTATTTAAACCGCGTCCGCCAGCCATTTAACGTCAATCACCTGGCGCTTGCCGCCGCGGCAACGGCGTTGACCGACACGGCACATCTGCAACGCAGCGTCGCGCTCAATGCGGCCGGGCTGAAACAGTATTACGCCGCGTTCGACCGGCTGGGACTGGATTACATTCCCTCGGCGGGTAATTTTGTCACGGTGAAGGTCGGTGAGGCCGCCGGGATTAACGAGCAGTTATTGCGCCGGGGGATTATCGTGCGCCCGGTGGCCAATTACGATCTGCCGGAACATGTGCGTATCTCGGTCGGCAGCGAGAAGGAAAACCAGCGCTGCATCGAGGCACTGGAAACGATTCTGCAAATACCGTGACTGGGAACCCTGTGATCATCAACAAATTGACCATCATCGGTGTCGGCCTCATCGGCGGCTCGCTGGCGCGGGCGCTGCGTCGGGCCAATGCCGTCACCACCCTTGTTGGCGCCGGTCGCCATCGTGAACAGCTGGAGATTGCCCGCAAGCTGGGCGTAGTGGACGCCGTCGAAACCGATCTGGCCAGAGCCTGCCAGGATTCGGAGCTGGTGGTGCTGGCCGTTCCCCTGGGGGCGATCCGCCCGGTACTGGAACAGATTGCCCCGGCCCTGTCGGCGAATACGATTGTGACCGATGTGGGTAGCGCCAAGGGCAGTGTGGTGGCCGATGCGGAGCAGGTATTTCACGGTTTGCCAGCCAATTTTGTGCCAGGCCATCCCATCGCAGGCACCGAGCAAAGCGGGGTGGAAGCCTCGTTCGCCGAACTGTTCGATCAACGCCGGGTGATTCTCACCCCCGGCGCCACCACCAGCCCGGCGGCCGTGCAAACCGTCCGCCGGCTCTGGGAAGCGGCCGGCGCCGACGTCATGGAAATGAGCGTGGCTCACCATGACGCGGTACTGGCCGCCACCAGCCATTTGCCGCATATGCTGGCCTACGCGCTGGTCGACAGCCTGGCCCGCCAGGATGACAGCCAGGAGATCTTCGATTATGCTGCCGGCGGTTTTCGCGACTTCACCCGCATCGCCTCCAGCGACCCGCAAATGTGGCACGACATCTGTCTGGCCAATCGCGACGCGCTGGTCGAGAGCCTGGAACGCTTCACCGCCGATTTACACGCCCTGACCGACGCGATACGCCGGCAGGACAGCCAACAATTACTCGAAATCTTCAGCCATGCCAAGCAGCGGCGGGATGATTTCTGCCAGTGACGGACAATTTAAAACGATCATGATGTTA
>NZ_JAVLAZ010000166.1:0-2319 GCF_031581315.1 Thiohalophilus sp. | reverse complement strand
ATCTGGTGGTGGCCGATTACGACGGCTATTTGCACTGGCTGTTGCGCGAAAGCGGTGAGCTGGCCGGGCGCGCCCGGATCAACGCCGGGTTTTATCTGATGACCGATGAATACGACGGCTACGATCCCGCTTTTCGAAAGGAAAACAACGTGTTGACCCGGCCACTGGTGGCCGGCGAGCGAGTCATCGCGGTGGATCGCAAAGGTTATGTGGCCGCCTTCGGGCGGGCCGAATAACGGTGTCGCGTTTCAACTTGCCAGCCATCTGATTCAGGAACGTCCATGCAACCGGTCATCGCTCTCGTCGGTCGTCCCAATGTCGGCAAGTCCACCCTGTTCAACCGCCTGACCCGCTCGCGGGACGCGCTGGTGGCCGATCAACCGGGCCTCACCCGGGATCGCCAGTTTGGCGACGGCAAACTGGGCGACAGGCCCTATATCGTGGTGGATACCGGCGGTCTCAGCGGCGAGGATGAGACCCTCGACAGCCTGATGGCCAGCCAGGCCTGGCTGGCGGTGGAGCAGGCCGATGTAGTGCTGTTTCTGGTCGACGCCCATGCCGGGCTGATGCCGGATGATCAACAGATCGCCGAGCGCCTGCGTCAAACGGGCAAGCCGGTGTTTGTGGTGGTCAACAAGGCCGATGGCCGCGATGCCGATCTGGTCAGCGCCGAGTTCCACGCCCTGGGGCTGGGGCCGCCCCACGCGATCGCCGCCAGTCAGGGGCGAGGGATCAAGCCGTTAATTAACAGTGTGCTGGAGAGCCTGCCCGAGGCCGGGGCGTCGCCGGAGGAGGTGCCAGCCGGTATCAAGGTGGCGATCATCGGCCGGCCCAATGTGGGCAAATCGACCCTGGTCAACCGCATTCTCGGTGAGGAACGGGTGCTGGCCTATGACATGCCGGGCACCACCCGGGACAGTCTCTATCTGCCCTTCGAGCGTGACGATCAGACCTACGTGCTGATCGATACTGCCGGGGTGCGGCGCCGCAGCCGGGTCAAGGAAACGGTGGAAAAGTTCAGTGTTATCAAGACGCTGCAGGCCATCAAGGATGCCCATGTGGTGTTGATGCTGCTCGATGCCCACCAGGGTATCAGCGATCAGGATGCCAGTCTGCTCGGGTTTGTGCTGGAGTCCGGTCGGGCACTGGTGCTGGCGGTCAACAAATGGGACGGCCTGGAAAAGGAGCAGCGCGACTGGATCCGGCGCGAGCTGGAAGCCAAGCTCCCGTTTCTCGGTTTCGCCGAAGTGCATTTTATCTCGGCCCTGCACGGCACCAATGTCGGGCATCTGTTCGAGTCGATCATCACCGCCTATAAATCGGCCACCCGGACCCTCTCCACGGCGGCCCTGACCCGGCTGCTGCACGATCTGGTCGAGGCTCATCCGCCGCCACTGGTGCGCGGTCGTCGCATCAAGCTGCGTTTTGCGCACCAGGGGGGGCAGAACCCCCCGGTGATCGTCATCCACGGCAATCAGACCGCCGCCGTGTCGGACAGTTACCGGCGTTATCTGATCAACGGCTTTCAGAAACATCTGAAGCTGGAAGGGACACCGGTGCAGGTGGAATTTCGCAGTGGTGACAATCCCTTCGCCGGCAAGAAAAACAAACTCACCGCCCGCCAGGTTCAAAAGCGCCAGCGCCTGCGTCGCTTCGTGGCTAAACGGGGCAAATAGCCCTCTTGTCGGCAATGTCATAACTCAGGGTAAACCCTAACCCGGTGATATTCCCGATAATATTCCGCCTCCTTTTGTTACATTCCTGTTGCATTCTGGTTTAATTCTGACCAGCGTTTCGCTAGAATGAGCGACGTTTTGGGGTCATACCATTTTGGTATTTCTGTCCGACGGTTCGCACTCTTGTCCGATTGGCGATCCGGCCCGGACACACACATGGGAGAACAACAATGAACAAGCATATTCTTGCCCTGGCGGGCGGGTTGCTGGTGTGCGCGTCACTGCCGGTTCAGGCGGTGGAAGTCACCGTCAGCGGCTATGCCTCCTTCGCCGGCACCTATAGCGACAGCGAAAACGCCACTACCGGCGTTTCGGTTCCCTATTATTTCGAACTGGCGGATGACACCGCCCGGTTCGATACCGAAGATAACGATATCGGTCTGCAGTTTTCCGCCTCGGTCTCCGAGAAAGTCGATATGACCGTGGTCCTGCACGCCCAGGGCGGCGCCGATAACTACGATATCGATACCCAGTGGGCCTACGCCTCCTACCATTTCAATGACGAACTCGAGCTGCGAATGGGCAAATACAAGGGCCCGTTCTACATGATCTCCGACTATAAAGATGTCGGTTACGCCTATCC
>NZ_JAVLAZ010000006.1:26240-48658 GCF_031581315.1 Thiohalophilus sp. | reverse complement strand
GCCCGGCGCACATTTCGCTCATAGGCTTTCTGTATGCGTGCGGCCTTGTGCGGTTGTTGCAGGCAACAGTCGACGGTATCGGCGGCGCGAAATGCGCTGGACATGGCAATGTACACGCCACTGGAGAAGACCGGGTCAACAAAGGTAAAGGCATCACCGACCAGCAGATAGCCGGGGCCGTGTGCCGTGTCGGAAATATAAGAGAAATTACCGGTCGCGTTGACTTCGCCAACGCAGCGGGCTTCTTTCATGCGCTCCAGGGCCGGGGGGCACAGGGCCAGGGTCTGCCAGAGAAATTCTTCCGGGGGGCACTGGCGCTGTTTCAGGTATTCGGGGAAGCAGACCGCGCCGACACTCATGATTCCATCACGCAGGGGAATCATCCAGAACCAGCCGTGTGCAAACCAGTAGATACTGATGTTGCCGGCATCGCGACCCGGTCGCCGGCTAACATTTTCGAAATGGCCAAAGATTGCTGCGCTGTTGTGGGCCGGATTGCGTTGTTTGAGGTTTAGCCGACGAGAGAGGAATGTATCACGGCCGGAGGCATCGATGACAAAGTCTGTCTCGTAATGATGCTGATTGCCGGACTCGTCCTGCGCGACAACCTGCCGGGTGTGATCCTGATCGAACTCGACCTGGATAACTTTCATGCCTTCCCGGACCCGGGCGCCGAGGCGGGCACAATTTTTCAGTAACAGGTGATCAAATTCGGAGCGCCGTACTTCATAAGCATGGGGCGGGGTATCGGCATTTAATGCGCGCTCGAAGTAATAGGTGCGGGGTTTGTCCGGCGCCTCGGGAGTATTGAATTCGGCACCATATTTCACTACGCCAATCTCTTGCACCTCCTGGTCGATCTCCAGCGCCTTGAACAGTGGCAGGTTCATTGGCAGCAGCGATTCCCCGATATGAAAACGGGGATGGTGGTCCTTTTCCAGTAACACCACGTCGCGCCCTTTTTGCGCCAGCCGGGCGGCGACAGTTGAACCGGCGGGTCCGCCACCGATTACCAGCACCTGGCAGCGATGCGGCTTGCCTTCCCGGGCGTTTGTCGGTTGATCGGTGGTGTGATCCATTAAGGAAGTCCCGGGTAATTAGTCAGGACGATAGACAACTATCTCGTCCAGTTGATCGACCGGAATGCGTCGATATAACGAACGGACGAGAATGTCGGTCAATCAGTTTCGGGTTCGGTCTTGTTATTTTGTATGCCGAATCCGCAGCCAAAAAGTAACATTTTTATTGTGTAATGCCAACTGAGGGATTTTTGCCTGGCTGTCATATCGATGGCGGGTGTTGATCGTACCTGGGGACCTGTTAAAGCACGCCCACCGGGAATTGCATGGTCAGACAGTGCAGACTGCCGAACTGTTCAATCAATGGCCGGCAGTCGATGCCGATGATCACCCGATCGGGAAATGCCGTTTGCAGTTGTGCGCAAGCCCGTTGATCGTTGTTATCGCCGTATTGCGGTACCAGCACGGCATCGTTGATCACCAGGAAATTGGCGTAGCTGGCCGGCAGGCGTTCGCCCTGGGCATTAAAGATCGGCGCCGGCCAGGGCAACGGCAGCAGACGATAGGATTCGCCATTGCCGTTACGCAATTGCTGCAGTTCCTGTTGCATGGCCTGTAACTCGGCATAATGTTCATCCTGCGAATCGTCACAGTGCATATAGGCAATGGTGCTGTCCGGGCAAAAACGGGCCAGCATGTCGATGTGGCTGTCGGTATCATCGCCGGCCAGATAGCCGTGGCTTAACCAGAGTATCTGTTCGACGCCCAGCGACTGCTTGAGCTGCTGTTCGATCTGCGCTTGATTGTGATCGGGGTTGCGCGAGGGATTGAGCAGACAGGCGCGAGTGGTGAGCAGGCTGCCCGCGCCGTCGCTGTCGAAGCTGCCGCCTTCCAGGACAAAGTCGATCGTCTCGAGCGGGGTGTTGCCGAAACTTTTTTGGCGTTGCAGCTCGCGGGTGATGCCGTTATCCAGCCCGGCGGGGTGCTTGTTGCCCCAGCCGTTAAAGGTAAAGTCGAGCAGTCGCGGTTGATCGTGGGCCAACACGCCGACGGGGCCATGATCCCGGGCCCAGGTGTCATTGCTTGGGGCGATGGCGAAGCGGACCTGGGTCAGCAAACAGGAATGGCGAATCAGCTGTTGTTCGACGTGCTGGCGATGGGACGTGCCACTTACCACGATCAGTACCGCTTCATGGCGGGCGATCTGGCTGGCGATTTCGGCAAAGACCGATTCCACCGCATGAAGGTTCGCGGCCCAGTCGGTCTCGGCATGGGGCCAGGTGAGCATGACGCCGCTCTGGGGGGCCCATTCGGCGGGTAACCGGCGGTGAGTCATACGCGTCGGCCTGTCATTTTGGGGATGTCGCGGTCAGGGGGAACCCGGGCCGGCCATGGTGTCGTGGGCCACGGCATTGATCACGTACTGGTACTCGAAATAGACGGTAAAATCGGAATAGACCCAGCGGGTAATCGGGGGATCGCCCACTTCGTCGAATTTCTCACGGGGGGTGCCAAAACGTTCCTCGACCTGCAGCATGGACATGCCGCGGCCGGGCAGGGTTACGCTGTGATCCGGTTCCTGCAGGGCCGGCGGGGCAGGCATATCGACGGTGTCGGCGGCAGCCGTTGCGGCCTGCAACAGGACAGCGGCGCCCAAAAGCGCGAATAAAGTCGGGATATTCCACAGCCTGGTCATCATCGGGTTCCTCTGGCACAGTGTTCGGCCGAATCTGCGGTAAAATATACTCTATCAATGGCTTACACGCAAAAGTTTAACCAGTTTTTCCAGAATCCGGCCTGACAGGTTGCTGTAATTGTGAAATTCGATCCACCGCTGATTCCCGCCACCCTGCTGCGGCGCTACAAACGGTTTCTGGCCGATGTGCAGCTGGACAATGGCGACGAACTGACCGTTCACACGCCCAATACCGGTTCCATGCTCGGCTGTGCCGAGCCGGGAACCCGGATATGGCTGCGCGACAGCGCCAGCCCGACCCGCAAATACCGCTATTCCTGGGAGCTGGCCTCGACCCTCGCGGGCACCCTGGTGGGGGTCAACACGCATCTGGCCAACGCGCTCGTGCAGGAGGGGATCGAATCCGGCGTGATCGAGCCCCTGCAGGGCTATCGGACGTTGCGTCGCGAGGTGAAATACGGCACCAACAGCCGGATCGATCTGTTGCTGGCCGATCCCGGACGCGTCGAGTGTTACGTGGAGGTGAAGAACGTCACCGCGGTCGATCGTGACGGTTATGCCATCTTCCCCGATGCGCCCACCGAACGGGGGCGCAAGCACCTGCAGGAGCTGGCGGCAATGGTCCGTGAGGGGTACCGGGCGGTGTTGCTGTTACACGTGGCCCGGGATGATGTCGACCAGTTTCGTGCGGCCGCAGAGATCGATCCTGCCTATGCCCAACAGCTGGCCGCCGTGTGCGATCAGGGCGTGGAAGTTCACGCCTGGGTATCACAGATGACACCCGAATCGATCCGCATTGCCCGTTCGATTCCTGTGCACCTGTCCTGAATCGCTGGTGAAAATGCTTTACCGGGCCGGGTGTGAACTCTGACGCAATCACCGCCTGGCATTGATGTCATTTCACCGCGAACCTGTATAATGCCGCTCCATGTTTAGACCATTCGAATTGTATGTCGGCCTGCGCTATACCCGCGCCAAGCGCCGCAATCACTTCATCTCGTTCATCTCGCTGACTTCGATGCTGGGCATCGCGCTGGGCGTGATGGCGTTGATCACCGTGTTGTCGGTGATGAACGGTTTCGAAAAAGAAGTGCGCGAGCGGATCCTCGATATGGTCTCGCACTTGACTGTTACCGACTATCGTCACGGCATCGCCGACTGGCCGTCCGTGGCCCGCGCGACCGAATCCCATCCCAAGGTGATCGCCACCGCGCCGTATGTGGAAGGCGAGGGCATGTTGATTCGTGGCAAGGGCGTGAACGGTTCCCGTATTCGCGGCGTGCTGCCGGAGCAGGAGCCGGGGGTGTCGGCGGTGGCGGGCAAAATGGAAGTGGGACAACTGACTGATCTCAAGCCGGGGAACTTCAGCGTGATCCTGGGACGGGATCTGGCCCGGATTCTCGGCGTGGACGTGGGTGACAAGGTCACCATGGTCACGCCCAGCCTCAATGTCACTCCGGCCGGCATGGCGCCCCGTTTGAAACGCTTTGAAGTTGTCGGCCTGTTTCATATTGGTATGTACGAATACGACAGTGCGCTGGCCGTCGTCCATCTGGAAGATGCCCAGCGATTGTTCAAGCTCGGCTCCCGGGTCACCGGCGTGCGTGCCAAACTGAGCGATCTGTTTCTGGCGCCGCAGATTCGCCACGAACTGCAGGATGGCCTGTTGAGCGACTTTTATGTGCGCGACTGGAGTTCCTATCACGCCAACTGGTTTCGCGCCGTTAAAATCGAAAAGCGGATGATCTTTTTGCTGTTGCTGCTGATCATTGCCGTGGCGGCGTTCAATATTGTCTCCACGCTGGTGATGGTGGTGACCGACAAGGAGAGCGATATCGCCATTCTGCGTACGCTGGGCGCCTCGCCGGGCCGCATCATGCGCATCTTCATGGTGCAGGGGACGGTCATCGGTGTAGTAGGCACCGTGCTGGGAACCGTGCTTGGCGTCAGTCTGGCGCTGAATCTGGATATTGTGGTGCCGTGGCTCGAAGGGCTGTTCGGCATTCAGTTTCTGGATCCGGGCGTGTATTACATCAGCGAACTGCCCTCCGATCTGCACTGGGACGATGTCTGGATGATTACCAGTGTGTCGTTCCTGCTGGGCATTGTGGCGACCGTGTATCCGGCCTGGCGTGCCAGCCGGACCCAACCGGCGGAGGCGTTACGCTATGAGTGAGACGATTCTGGCCTGTCGCAACCTGACCAAGGTGTTCCGCGAGGGGAGCCGTGAAGTCGCCGTGCTCAAGGGGGTGGATCTGAGCGTCCGTCGCGGCGAGCAGGTGGCCATCGTTGGCGCCTCTGGCTCCGGTAAAAGCACCCTGTTGCACCTGCTGGGCGGCCTGGATCTGCCCAGCGCCGGCGAGGTGGAGGTCAACGGCGAGAACATGGCCCAACTGGACGACGCCCGACGCGGTCTGCTGCGCAATCGCGATCTCGGTTTTGTTTATCAGTTTCACCATCTGTTACCGGAATTCACCGCGCTGGAAAATGTGGCCATGCCGTTACTGATTCGCGGGCTCACCACGGCGGAGGCGTCAGCGCAGGCGGGGGCCATGCTCGGCGAAGTCGGCCTGGGCGATCGCCTGCGTCACAAGCCCAACGCCCTGTCCGGCGGCGAGCGTCAGCGGGCGGCCATCGCCCGGGCGCTGGTGACCCGGCCCAAATGCATTCTGGCCGACGAGCCGACCGGGAATCTCGACAGCCAGACGGCCGAGCAGGTTTACCAGCGCATGCTGGAATTGAATACCGCGCTGGGCACCAGTTTTGTGGTGGTGACCCACGATACGGCATTTGCCGAGCGGATGGACCGTGTGCTGCATCTCAAGGATGGAGTTTTTAGTTCCTATTAAACAGAAAGTTACATTATATAGTTAATGTGAACTTGATGTTGTTTCTCGCCTGATCCGGCCACCCGAAAAGGTCTCCGCTCAGCGGTCCTTGTGCTTGTGGTTTTCCCGCCGCCGCAGCGCAAACTGCAGTTGCCGGTTACGGATATGGCTGAGCAGATGCAGGCGCCAGAGCAGTCGTACCAGCCCGTAACCCAGCGCTGCCGTGAGCGTGCCGACCACGAAACAGCCCAGCAGCAGCGGTTGCCAGATCACGCCCAGTTCACTACTGAACCACTCCCAGGAGGGCGCAAATTCCACCGCGCGGACCGGCGTACCCAGAAACCAGGTGCCGACCTTGTAGCAGAAGAAAAAGATGGGTCCCATGGTCACCGGGTTGGTGATCCAGACCAGTGCCACGGCAATGGCCAGGTTGCAGCGCACGATAATGGCGGCCGCCGCCGCCAGCAGCATCTGGAAGGGGACCGGGACAAATGCCATGAACAGGCCGACCGCAAAGGCACTGGAGACCGAGCGGCGGTTCAGATGCAACAGGTTGGGATCGTGCAGCAGTGTCCCGAAGATGCGGTTGAGCTGGACATGGTTGCGGATCTTGTCGTGATCCGGCATATATTTTCTTATAAACTTGCGAGGCATGTCTGGCGATTCAGGGACGTTGTCAGCCGGGCTATTATCCAATAATTGTATTACAAGCCATAATCTTTTATGCGATCAGGGACGATAGCATTTCTGGCAGGAATTCTCTGCCTGCAATTATTTTCTGCCTTGCCGGCCATCGGCTGGCTCTTTCTTCTGGTGGCGTCGATTCCCGCTGCACTGTGGTTACCGTTTCCCTGGCGCCTGATCGGGTGGCTGGTCAGCGGCTTTCTCTGGTGCCTGTGGAGCGCGCATACCATTTTAGGCGTCAGCCTGCCGCCGGAACTTGAGGGCGAGGATCTGATCCTGGTCGGACATGTGGCCGGCCTGCCTGAAGCACAAGATCGACGTACCCGTTTTCTGTTCGATGTCGAGCACTATATCGTCGAGGGGCAACGGCATGCTTGGCCGGCACGGGTACGGCTGAACTGGTATGGCCAGCAACCGCCCGATCTGCAGGCTGGTGAGGCGTGGCGTTTGCAGGCGCGCCTCAAGCGCCCGTGGGGATTCCGTAATCCGGGCAGTTTTGATTACGAACGCTGGTTGTTTGCCCAGCGGATTCGGGCCACCGGCTATGTGCGTTATGACAACCGGCCACTAACGGCAGCATCGGTTCCCTGGCGTTACCGGCTGGATCGCTGGCGCCAGCATCTCAGCGAGGCGTTACAACAACAACTGCCGGGTCAGGCCGGTGAGCTGTTTCGCGCCCTGAGTGTGGGGGACCGGCGCGGTATCAACCAGTCCACCTGGGAGGTGTTGCGGGTGACCGGCACGGCCCATCTGCTGGCGATCTCGGGGATGCATATCGGGCTGCTGGCCGCGCTGGTGTTCTGGCTGACCCGACATCTGTGGCGGCTGGGCGGTGAACGGTTGTTGCTGTGGCTGCCGGCCCCGCGGGCCGCAGCGCTGCTGGCGACCCTGGCCGCGCTGGTCTATGCGGCCATGGCGGGCTTTGCCATCCCGACCCAGCGAGCCCTGGTGATGCTGGCGGTGGTGATGCTGGCCCTGTGGCGAATGCGACCGCTGGCGCCGGGACGGACTCTGGCGTGGGCAGCGCTGCTGGTGCTGCTGCTGGATCCGCTGGCGGTGCTGTCGGCCGGTTTCTGGTTGTCGTTTGTGGCGGTGGCCCTGATTCTCTATGCCCTGGGCGGGACGCGCCCCCTTTCCCGGATTCGCCAGTGGTTGCGGATCCAGGGCTGGATTACGCTGGGGCTGGCCCCTTTATTAATAGCCTGGTTTCAGCAAGTCTCGCTGGTGGCCCCGCTGGCCAATCTACTGGCGATCCCCCTGGTCAGTCTGCTGATCGTGCCGCTGGCGCTGCTGGGCACACTGGCGGCGTTGACGTTTCCCGAGGCGGGCAGCGTGCTTTTAACGGGATTGGGCTGGTTGCTTGAGGGCCTGCTCGAGGTACTGGGAAGTATGGCGGCCTGGCCGTTCTCCCACTGGCAGACGGGAACGGGTGGTGCTGGCGCACTGCTCCTGCTGGGGGTGGGATTGCTGTTGTTACTGGCCCCGCGAGGCCTGCCGGGGCGTTACCTGGCGCCGGTACTCTGCCTGCCGCTGCTGTTCGGCAGCGGGCCGCGCCCGCCGCCGGGAGAGGCCTGGCTGACATTGCTGGATGTGGGGCAGGGGCTGGCGGCGGCGGTACAGACCCGTTCCCGTCTGTTGATTTTCGATACCGGACCCCGGTACAGCGCAAGCTTTGATACCGGTGCGGCGGTGGTGGTGCCCTATGTCCGCCACAGCGGCTACACCAGGATCAACCACCTGGTGATCAGTCACGGCGATAACGATCATATCGGCGGGCTGGCGTCGGTGCGTGAGGCGTTGCCGGTTGGCACGCTGTCGACCAGTGTGCCGGAGCAGGTTCCCGGAGCAGGGCGTCGACGCTGCCAGGCCGGCCAGCAATGGCAATGGGATGGGGTGAATTTTGAGTTTCTGGCGCCGGGACCAGCGCGTTCGGGAGGCAATGATGCCTCCTGTGTCCTGCGGGTCGAGGCCGGGGGGCAGGTGGCGCTACTCAGTGGCGATATTGAAAAGGCCGGTGAACGGGCACTGTTAGAACAGCAACGGGCGAATCTGGCCGCTGATATCCTGGTGGCGCCCCATCATGGCAGCCTGACCTCCTCAACCCCCGCCTTTGTCGCCGCGGTCAATCCCGATTATGTGCTCTATCCCGTTGGTTATCGCAATCGTTACCGATTTCCACGCCCGGCGGTGGTGGCCCGCTATAGCGATTCGGGGGCCCGACAGTTCCGGGTGGATGAACAGGGGGCCCTGCAGTTTGTGCTGGGCGAACCGGGCGGGGTGCGTAAACGGTTCAGTTACCGGGTCGCGAAACGTCGTTACTGGCACAGTCGTGTTGTGCGGATTGATTGATGATTCTGTGAACCCGCACTTTCAGGGGTGCCCGGTCTTTGTTAAAGTTAGCCGCAGTTTTTCTGTCTCCTTCTATTATTTGTTTTCAAAAGGGCGTGCGACGTGTTTGAGATGATTCAGGCGGGCGGCTGGCTGATGCTGCCGATTCTGTTGTGTTCGGTAATTGCCCTGGCCATTATTGGCGAACGATTCTGGGCCCTGCAGCAAAAACGGATAGCGCCGGCCTATCTGGTGGCCCAGGTCTGGCAGTGGTACAAAAGTCAGTCACTGGATGAAACACACATTCAGTCGCTTTCCCGTAGCTCGCCACTGGGCCGGATTCTGGCCGCGGGTCTGGTCAATCGCCAGCATCCGCGTGACATTATGAAAGAAAGTATCGAGGAAACGGGACGCCAGGTGATCCTGGAACTGGAACGTTATCTCAATACGCTCGGCACTATCGCCTCGATCACACCCTTGCTTGGTTTGCTGGGTACGGTCATCGGCATGATCAAGGTATTCGCCGCGATCACGACCCAGGGTGTCGGTAATCCATCGGTTCTGGCTGGCGGTATTTCCGAAGCGCTGATTACGACCGCAACCGGTTTGTCAGTGGCGATTCCCAGCCTGATTTTCTATCGCTATTTCCGGGGCAAGGTTGATGCACTGGTGCTGAAAATGGAAGAAGAAGCGATGAAAGTCGTGGATGTCATGCATGGAGAGCGGGAAACCGGTCGAGATAACGTCATATGATGTTGCGCCACGATCGTAACAAGGAACCGGAACTTAATCTGACGCCATTGATCGATGTGGTGTTCCTGCTGCTGATCTTTTTCATGGTTTCCACGACTTTTGAGAAAGAATCCGAAATCAACATCGAACTGCCCGAAGCGGCGGGTGAAAAAAGCCAGGAAGAACGTTTTACCATTGAAATCACCATCGATGGTGAGGGCCATTATTTTGTCAATGAAAAACGCATTCGTGATAAACAACTGCCCACACTGAAAACCGCCTTGCGCGAAACGCGAGCCGATCACCAGGATCCGAAACTGATTATCAGCGCGGACAAAAACACACCGCATCAGGCCGTTATACGGGCGATGGACGCGGCACGCCAGGTTGGAATGGTTAACCTGACTTTCGCCACTCGACAGGAATCCGGGAAGTAGCCGCTGATGCGCTCATCATCTGACGACAATACCGATGGGTTTGTCATATATCGTCGTCTTTTAAGGTACGCGTATCCCTACTGGAAGGTTTTTCTGGTGGCTGTGCTTGGCATGGTGATTTTTTCCCTGACCGAAGGGGCTTTCGCCAAGCTGATTGAACCGATGGTCGATGGCAGCTTTGTCGACAAGGATCCGGCTACGATTAAATGGATCCCGATTCTGATGATTATCGTGTTTGCCGCGCGCACGGTCGGCAGCTTCCTCTCCGAATACGGTATGGCCTGGATTGCCCGAAGCGTCATTCGCAACCTGCGCAGCCTGGTCTTCGACAAGCTGCTAGCACTGCCAATCAGCTATTATGATACAACTTCCTCGGGCGGGTTGCTGTCCAAAATGGTCTATGACATCGAGCAACTGGCCGAAGCCTCTTCCAAAGTCATAACGACAGTGATTCGTGATACGCTGACCATTCTGGTCCTGCTGGGACTGATGATGTATCTGAGCATCACCCTGACTTTGATACTGCTGCTGGTCATCCCGGTTGTCGCCGTGGCTGTGGTGGCTGTCAGCCGTCGGTTTCGCAAGCTCAGTTATCGTATCCAGCGCTCGATGGGCGATGTTTCCAATGTGACCGAAGAGGCGATTGAAGCCAATCGTGAAATCAAGATTTTCGGCGGGCAGGAATACGAATCCAACCGCTTTGAGCAGGTCAACGCGTATAACCGGCGCCAGCATCTCAAGCTGGTCGCGACCAATGCGATCAGCTCCCCCTTAATCCAGCAGATTGTGGTGACCGCCTTCGCCGGCATTGTTTATATTGCGACCAAACCCGGTTTTCTCGACGAGATGACCGTCGGCAAATTCATGTCTTTTATGCTGGCAATGATCCTGCTGCTGCAACACGCCAAGCGTCTGACCAGTATCAATGCCCAACTGCAACGAGGCATCGCCGCCGCTTACAGCGTGTTTACTTTCGTCGACACCGAGCCGGAACCCGATAGCGGCACGCGAGAAATCAAACAGGTAGACGGCAAGGTACACTATGACGATGTCACATTCGGTTACAGCGACCAGCAAAGCGCCACGGTTCTGCAGGACATTAATCTGACCATCGAGCCGGGAGAAAGCGTTGCCTTTGTCGGGCGTTCCGGCGCCGGCAAGTCTACGCTGGTGAGCCTGTTGCCACGCTTTTACGAGGTCACACAGGGCCGCGTTTTGATCGACGATGTCGATATCCGGGAGATCAGGTTGCCCAGCCTGCGCAGCCAGATTGCCCTGGTAAGCCAGCACGTGACCCTGTTTAATGACACGATTGCCCATAACATTGCCTATGGGGCACAGGACTCGGTCGATATCACGGCCATTCGAGAGGCGGCCAGGGCGGCTTACGCTCTGGATTTTATCGAACGGCTGCCTGAAGGTTTTGATACGATAGTGGGTGAAAACGGCGTGTTGTTATCCGGCGGTCAGCGTCAACGTCTGGCCATTGCACGCGCCATTCTCAAAAATGCGCCGATCCTGATTCTCGACGAGGCGACCTCCGCGCTGGATACCGAGTCAGAACGTTATATACAGCAGGCAATTGAAGAATTGATGAAAGATCGTACCACACTGGTAATCGCGCACCGGCTGTCAACCATCGAACAAGTTGACAAAATTGTTGTACTCGAGGCAGGTCGGATCGTCGAAGTCGGCCGGCACGACGAATTACTTGCCAAAAATGGCTATTATGCAGGACTGCATGGTCTGCAGTTTGGTGCGAATACCTGATAAACGGAAAAGCAAGACGTGTTGCAACAAAATCTGCAAAAAATATGGGAAAGCCGTTCAGTGGCCGCTGTGTTATTACTGCCACTAAGCGGTTTGTTTTGTCTTCTGGTCTGGCTGCGACGTTATGCCTATCGCAAACGGGTATTTTCAAGCACCCGGATTTCCGTGCCGGTCATCGTGGTCGGCAACATCACTACCGGTGGCACGGGAAAAACCCCGCTGGTCATTGCGGTAGTCAATATCCTCAAACAGGCCGGCTTCAATCCCGGTATTATCAGCCGGGGCTATGGTGGCAAGGCCAGTTCCTGGCCACAGCAGGTTCGTCCTGATGCGGATCCGGTTATGGTCGGGGATGAACCGGTCATCATTGCTCGTCGAACCGGTTGCCCCATGGCGGTTGGCCCAAACCGGGTCGAGGCGGTCAGGGCGCTGCTGACACATCATGATTGTGATATTGTCGTCAGTGACGATGGCTTGCAACATTATGCTCTGGAAAGGGACGTCGAAGTGGTGGTGGTCGACGGCATGCGCCGTTTCGGCAATGGCTGGTGTTTGCCGGCCGGCCCCCTGCGTGAACCGGTGGCCCGCCTCGACGAAGCGGATCTGATCGTAAGCAACGGTAGTCCGGTCGGGGATGAATACCCGATGGACTACGCAGGCCGCGAGTGGGTCCATGTCCATGACAATACCCGCAGCGCGACGATGCAGCAGTTTACCGGCCAGCGTGTCCACGCCATCGCGGGTGTTGGTAACCCACAGCGCTTTTTCAATATGTTACGGGATGAAGGAATGGATGTGATTGAACATACCTACCCGGATCATCACGCATTTGTACGCTCTGACTTCGAGTTTGAAGAGTCATTGCCAATCCTGATGACCGAAAAAGATGCGGTCAAGTGTGAGCGCCTGGCACTGGAAAATGCCTGGTATGTACCGATTCAGGCACAAATTGGCAAGAAATTTGATTTTCACTTACTGAACATACTGGAGGCCAAACGTGGACAAAAAACTGCTTGATATCCTGGCCTGTCCAATCTGCAAGGGACCGCTGGTGTATAATAAAGAAACCCGGGAATTGATTTGCAAGGTTGATCGACTGGCCTATCCGATTCGGGATGAAATCCCCGTTATGCTCGAAGACGAAGCCCGCCAGCTCAACCCGGAAGAAGAAGTTTAATTAAACACGGATAAACCGCCGACTTTGGCGGCGAGACATAAACCAAGCTATGCCGCTGCAGCGTATTTCGTTGAAAATTAGCGTTTCGGTGGTGACACTTTTTGTGCAGTAGAAGAAAAAGCTTATCTCTCGCAGAGACGCCACGGCGCCAGGAAACCTGATATCCCTTATTCTCGGCGCGCTCTGCGTCTCTGCGAGAATATTATAGCCGGGCTTAATTACGACTGGATAACGGTGCGTGGAATCCAGGCATCTTCAGGTAAGTTCAAGTGCCAGATACTGGGGATGGAACTCCCGTTTATCACGGGTCAGGACAGGAATGGTGAAGGTCTCGGGTGTCCGTCGGCTGCCTTCACCATGCTGATTGGACTGGACGGGTCTGGCGGGCCCGTGATTTTGCAAAACGATCGAGGGGCCGTCATCCAGCACTTCGATAACCTGGCACACAATCCCGTTATGTACCACACGTAAACCTATCATGCCGCGAAGTTGCTGCAGGCTGATATCAAGTTCGCTCATAGCACAATACACTGTTTGTTCCGGCTGGGCAGAAGGATCGGGGTCATGCCGCAAAATCCTTGAGACGTACAGGCTGACGTTTTGCACCCCAGTGGCCGGGTTGCGCTTCAAAGATGCCGGCACAGGCTGTTCCACACGCATTGCATTTGCCATCCGGGGTCAGGTTCCATTCACCTAGCACATACCAGTCCCGCCCAATCAGCATGTTGCCACAGTGATGGCAATAGGTGCTGCCGCCGGACTCGTCGTGGACATTACCGGTATATACATAGCGCAGGCCGTTTTGCATGGCGATATTACGTGCCCGGGTAAGTGTTGCAGCCGGGGTCGGTGGTATGTCTTGCATCTTGAAATCGGGATGAAACGCACTGAAGTGCAGCGGTACATCCGGGCCCAGTTCGTCGAGAATCCATTGGCTCATTGACTCGATTTCTTTGTCCGAGTCGTTTTTGTCGGGAATCAGTAACGTGGTGAGTTCCATCCAGACATCGGTTTCATGCTTGAGATATTTAATCGTATCAAGCACTGGCTCGAGGTGACCGCCCGTCAGTTTGTAATAAAAATTTTCCGTGAAGGCTTTGAGATCGACATTAGCCGCATCTATATACTGGTAAAATTCCTTGCGTGGCTCCGGTGTGACATAACCGGCTGTCACAGCGACCGATTTGATACCCTTTTCATGGCAGGCTTTGGCCACGTCGATCGCATACTCGTGGAAAATCACCGGATCATTATAGGTATAGGCAACGCTGCGACAACCGAGCTGTTCGGCCGCGCTGGCGATCAGCTCCGGCGAGGCCTCGTCGGCCAGGGTATCGATCTCCCGGGATTTGCTGATGTCCCAGTTCTGGCAGAATTTGCAGGCCAGGTTGCAACCGGCGGTACCAAATGAGAGCACCGGCGTGCCGGGCAAGAAATGATTCAGCGGTTTTTTCTCGATGGGATCGATGCAGTAACCGCTGGAGCGCCCGTAGGTCGTCAGCATAATCTGGTCGTGAATGTTCTGACGTACAAAACAGAGTCCGCGCTGTCCTTCGTGCAGCTTGCAAAAGCGTGGGCAGAGGTCGCACTGGATGCGACCGTCATCGAGTTTGTGCCAGTAAAGGGTGGGGACAGTATCTTGCATGATGAACGCTCGGTAAGTTTGCTCGGTGTACCCACAATATAGGGTTAATTGGCCCGCTTTTAAACCGGCAGCCCTGATCCAGGGCAGGGAATCACTACTGACAAAATGGGCACAGAATCTGATAAAATTCGAGAAGGTTCTATAGGTGTTTGAAAAGTCGATGAAAAAAGTATATGTGTTATTTGTCTGCCTGGGCAATATCTGCCGGTCTCCGACCGCCGAAGGGGTGTTTCGCCATTTGTTGCGCGAGGAAGGCCTGGATGAACAGATTGTGACCGATTCGGCCGGAACCCATGCCTATCACGTCGGATCGCCACCGGATTCACGCGCCCAGGAGACCGCTCGTGGTCGCGGAATCGATCTCAGCGACCTGCGCGGGCGCAAGGCGCTGGTCGACGATTTCGAGAAGTTCGATTATGTCCTGGCTATGGACCGCGAGAATTATCACAACCTGTCGCGAATCTGTCCGCCAGAACAGCGCGAGAAATTGCACATGTTCCTCGATTTTGCGCCTCATCTGAATGAGTCCGAGGTGCCGGACCCGTATTATGGCGGCCCACAGGGCTTCGACCGGGTCTTCGATATGGTGGAAGCCGCGTCGCGCGGGTTGCTCGAGGATATCCGCCAGCGCCATCTCGGGTGAAAACATTAAATATATTCACCACCAAGACACCAAGACACGAAGAAAGTAATTATAAGTTCAGGAAATCCTTAGCAGGTTACTTCGACGCTCGTACCCATCAGATTTTTTAAAGTTATTATTTATGTTTTCTTGGTGTCTTCGTGTCTTGGTGGTAAGGCTCTTCAAATCAGGCAGGATAGCAATGCGTCTTCGATTTTGTCCCAGTCCGGCTCCCCTTGCATGATGATTTCGACGCGGTTTTGTGGCGGGGTTTCCCGGCTGCTGGCCTGCATATCGCCGTCGATGCTGTTGAACAGATAATTGCCCTGATCCGTTCTCAAAGAGGCCTTGATACGTTCTGCGGTCATGGCCGAAAACAGGCTGATTATCTTTTGATGATCAAAACAAAGCTGTTCGGCAAACAACCAGCCACAACTGGCAAACTCACCGCTGTGGTTCTCCAGTCGCCGCATGGTTTCTCCCGCCTCAAGTCGAATGGATTCAATGTCGGGTTCGAGTTCCGGCGTTGGGGTAGCCTGTAGCCACGATGGCCTGTTTTCCTGCTGCCTGGCATGCGGCAGGTCCAGCCAGGCTATATCCAGCTCCCCGTGGGTAACCTGACCGCTGGCACGCGGCTGACGTGTCCCGACCAGTTGGGCGAACGCGTCCATATCTTCTTGCGTACATTGATCGACCTTGTTGGCCACCAGCACATCGGCGATATTGAGCTGCTCACGGTAGTATTCGTTCTCCCGGTAACGGGGATTGTCGAGATGACGGGGATCGACCAGAGTAATGCAGGCCCGCATATCGAGAGTTTGATCGAACGGGGATTCAGACAGTTGTTTGATGATCTGTTCGGGATGACCAATTCCTGTCGGTTCGATCAACAGTCGGTCGGGGTGGGCATTGGCCAGCAGGGTATTGATCCCGACCTTTACCGAAACACCGGCGGCACAACACATGCAGCCACCGGGCAACTCCTTGATAGCCACTCCCTCCTGTTCCAGAATTTGTCCGTCAATGCCGATCTGGCCAAATTCGTTGACCAGCACCGCCCAGGTCTGCTCCGAAGGCTTCTGTTTCAGTAACTGCAAAATCGCGGTGGTTTTGCCAACCCCCAGAAAGCCGGTGATAACGTTAGTCGGGATGTGTTGTATCAGTTTGACCATAAGTCCTCAGACGATGAGTCGTTTGCGTGTCAGTACGACGGCCAGGTAGTAGCCTATCAGGGTATAAGTAGCCAGCACACCGATATGCAATAACGGATTTTCCACCGGATTACCGGCAATCAGCGGGCGGGTCAGTTCCACCGCGTGAGTCAACGGGAGAATATACACGATCGACTGCATCACCTCGGGCAGGGTCGAGATGGGATAGAAAACGCCGCACATAATGAACATCGGCGTCACCGCCAGCACGAAGTAATAATTGAAAAAATCATAGCCGGGGGAGAGGGCGCTCATGATAATCGCCGGGCCGGCAAAGCAAAGACCGGTCAGGAATACAACAGGTATGGTCCACAGTGCATGCCAGCTGTGTACCGCGCCCAGCAGCGTGGCAACCAGCAAAATGGCAATGCCGCTGAAGATACTTTTGGTGCCACACCAGAGCATTTCACCGGCCAGTATGTCGTCGATATCCAGCGGAGTGGTCAGGATCGCCTCATAGGTATTTTGTGGCACCATACGGGTATAAACCGAATACATCCCCTCGAAGGAGGCGGTGGTCATGGCAGTGGAGGCAATAATGCCGGAGGCAAGAAAGGTCAGATAGGGCATGTTGGCCATCTCGCCGATGAAAAAACCCAGGCCAAAGCCCAGCCCCAGCAGATAGAGTGCCGGTTCGCCAAAGTTCATCACGATCGCCGGGCCAATTAACTTGCGCCAGACCAGGATATTGCGACGCCAGATGGTCAGGCTGCCACGGCGGATTAGAGGTAATTGCCAGTTCATACCACTCATATATCGCGCAATGCCCGGCCAGTCAGATTAAGGAAAACATCCTCCAGCCCCGCCGGGCGGTGAAGAAAAACCAGCTCGTGTTGATGTTGCAAATGGTCCAGGAGGGGCCGTGGGTTATGCGTATAGCAGTAGTGTGAACGCCCGATATGTTCGACCCGGCAAAGTTGTTCGATTTCCCGGCTATCGGACAACATGCCACGAATTTCGATCACTTCCGGTTCCACATGCCGGCGGATCAGTTCGGCCGGTGTGCCCTGGTCCAGAATTTCGCCGTGATCCATGATAACCAGTTCATCACAGAGCCGTTCGGCTTCCTCCATATAATGGCTCGTCAGAATCAGGGTTTTGCCGCGTTCGCGCAGTTCATTGAGCTTGGCCCAGATAACATGCCGCGCCTGGGGATCCAGACCGGTGGTTGGCTCGTCCAGAATCACCAGTTCCGGATCGTTGATCAGGGCCCGGGCAATGGTTAAACGACGCTGCATGCCACCGGACAGATGATTGGTTTTGGCATCGGCGCGATCGCTCAGTGCGGCGAACTCCAGCAGGGAAGTGATCCGGCTTTTGACCTCACTGGCGGGAATAGCGAAGTAGCTGGCGTAGATTTGCAGGTTCTCACGCACGGTAAAATCGGGATCGAGATTGTCCTGTTGCGGTACCACGCCAATCCGGCGACGAATGTCCCGGGCATGTGAGCGAATATCCAGATCGAATAGCGTCAGTTCCCCGCCGGTGGAGGGGGACAGGCCCAGCAGCATACGCAAGGTAGTCGTTTTGCCGGCGCCGTTGGGGCCGAGAAAACCGAAGCATTGTCCACGCGGGATATCGAAACTGACATCCTTCACCGCGGTGAAGCCGGGAAAATGCTTTTGCAGATGTCGGGCGCGCACGATCGGTTGCATCTCAATCCCGCTCCGGGTTATAGCGAACTGCATTGATATAATAGGTGACCTGCCCACCCGGCGTCTCGACGGTGACTTCATCGTCGATTCCCTTTTTCAACAGGGCCCTTGCCAGCGGCGAATCGACGCTGATATCCCCCCGATCCGGTGCCAGCTCATCGGGTCCGACGATGCGGTATTCTACCGTTTCGCCATTGTCGCTCTCCAGGGTTACCCGGGCACCGAAAAAGACCTGTTGTGGATTGGACGGGGCATCGGACGCAATGGTCAGTTCCGGCAGCCGTTTTTGCAGATAACGGATGCGTCGGTCGATTCCGCCCAATTCCTTTTTACGGTAAATGTATTCGGCGTTCTCGGAGCGATCGCCTTCGGCGGCCGCGGCGGCAAGGGCCTGGGTCACCTCCGCACGGCGCACCCACAGGGCGCGTAATTCATTTTGCAATCGCTCGTAACCTTCACGGGTGATGTACGGTGAAGGTTTTGGTTGTGGGGGGCGGTAACGGCCCATATATATCTAGTTCCGAGTTCCGAGTTCTGAGTTCTAAGCACTAATTATGACGTGCTTGTCTGCTCGACAGGCCGGTTTTTCGTGACGTCGAGTTAAGGTTGGTGTCGAATTCGGGCTCGCCTTTCATGCCACAGGTGGTGTAATCCTCGTGCATCGCGTCATACAGTTGCTGTTCGTCGAGGTCGAATAGTTCTTTTGCGCCCTGGTAGATCAGGCGAAATAGCCGGGGCAGGGCGATCTTGTGGGTCTGCCCGGTAGTGGCATATAACCAGTCGGACAACTGGAGGAAGCGTTCAAAAGGGCTATTGCCGAGCAGTAACGGGCGGGTCCGGCTGAAACGGCCCGAATTGCCGATCATATCCCAGTAACGGGCGAATCGGCTCAATCGTTGCATCGTGGCAAAGTCAATGTCGCGGGTACAGAGAATATTATAGGGTGGCGCGGGATTAAAGCACAGTTGATACTCGTCGATATGACGTATGATTGGCGCACCGCGCAATCGCTTGAGTATGCCGACCTGAATTTCATGTGGGTTCAGTTCGACCAATCGATCAAAGCCCCGGGCGATACTCGCCACATCTTCTCCCGGCAGGCCCATGATCAGATCTGTATGCAGATGCGCATGGGTTTGCTCGCGCAGGAAACGGATATTCGTCTCGGCCTTGTCATCATCCTGGCGGCGGCTGATGCGTTCCTGTACCTCGGGGTTGAAACTCTGGATACCGATTTCAAATTGCAGTGTTCCGGGCGGGAATTGCTGAATCATGGTTTTCAGTTGATCCGGTAAATGATCCGGAATCAGTTCAAAATGCAAAAACAGCCCGTCATTGATCCGTGCCAAAAAGAATTCCATGATCTTCAGGCTGCTGGCTATCTTGAGATTGAAAGTGCGATCGATGAACTTGAAATGCCGCGCACCGCGCTGATACAGAGTTTCCATGTGTTCGAGAAACCGATCCAGATCGAACGGCCAGGCGGTTTTGTCCAGTGCCGAGAGACAGAATTCACACTTGAAGGGACAGCCGCGCGAGGCCTCGACATAGATGAATCGGTTGCGGATATCCTCTTCGGTATAACAGGGATAGGGAAAGGCCAGATCCGCCAGCTTGAACGGTTCCGGCTTTACGACCTTTTCCTCAACTGATTCGCCAGCCAGTCGCTGTGTACAGAGCCTGGCAAAAGCCAGATCACCCTGGCCACTGACAATATGATCCACCTCGTCATAAAAGGGCAGCGTGGACTGCTCGTAGCTGACTTCCGGCCCGCCGACAATAATGATGAGATCCGGGCGCACACGACGCAGGATGGCGATCACCTCACGGGTTTGCTCGATATTCCAGATATAAACACCCAGTCCGATGATCTTCGGGTTGTCCGCCAACAGCTTCTCGGCAATCTCGATGGGGCGCTGATTGATTATAAACTCCCGAATCCGGGCGCGCGATTGCAGATCGCCAAGGTTGGCATACAAATAACGCAAACCCAGCGAACTGTGGAAATAGCGGGCGTTGAGTGTGCAGAGGGTAATATCAACCATGCGCAGCCTCTTTTTCCTGGCGCTGATGTTTATGCAGGGTCTTATTGATGGCGCGGGAAGCGGCAAGCATGCCGAAAGTGGCAGTAACGGTCACACTCGAGCCATATCCGAAACGGCAATCAAGATTAACGCCGTGTATTCCGGGCTTTTGATGGCTAACGCTGCCATCCTCTCTGGGATACAGCTTGTGTTGTGAGGAAAATACACATTCCACCCCGAAGCGGCGTTGTGGATTTTTACTGAAGCCGTAGCGGCTGCGCAGGTTATTGCGCACCCTGGCAGCCAGGGCGTCGTTATAGGTTTTGCTCAAATCGGCAACATGGATCGAGGTGGGATCGGTCACACCTCCGGCTCCGCCGGTGGTGATAATTGGCAGCTTGTTACGTCGACAATGCGCGATCATTTCAGTTTTAAAGCGAATACTGTCGATGGCATCGATCACATAATCATAAGATCTTTCGGCAGAGAGATAATCGGCAAGATTATCGCTGTTAATAAAATCGTCAATCACATTGATCTGACAGTCCGGGTTGATATTGTGGATGCGCGCACGCATTACGCTCGATTTTTTCTCATCCAGGGTCTCGGTCAATCCCACAAGCTGGCGGTTGATATTGCTTTTAGCGACGGTATCGTAATCGATGAGCGTAATCCGGCCGATGCCGGTGCGGGCCAGTGCTTCCGCGCTCCATGAGCCGACTCCGCCCAGGCCGACGACGACCATATGCAGTCGGGCTAACAGGGAGTACCCCGGCTCGCCATAAAGCCGGCGCAGTCCACCAAAGCGTTCATCATAATCATTTTTGTCAGTCATTTACCCGAGTCCGAGGACCGTTTCGGCATTGCGGGTGGTCTGGCAGGCGAGTTCGTCAGGCTCCCCGTTACGGACTTCGGCCAGCGCGGCCAGACATTCAGGCAGGTATTCGGGACTGTTGCGCTCGCCGCGATGACTGGCCACGGTCATGTCCGGAGCGTCAGTTTCCAGCACGATCGCCTCCAGTGGCAATTCGCGTGCCAGCTTGCGTAACTTGCTGGAGCGTTCATAGGTGAGCATGCCGCCGAACCCCAGCTTGAAACCCAGTTCGATGTATTGATGGGCCTGTTGCAGACTGCCGTTAAAGGCATGCGCGATGCCGCCGGGGACGGGAACCTCGCGCAGTGCTTTGAGAATCCGGTCATGGGCCTTGCGACAATGCAGAAGGACCGGCAATTGCGCCTGGCGGGCAATCTCCAGTTGTTCGTATAACAGGCTCTCCTGCTGAGCCTGATCCGGGTTCTCAATGTAGTAATCGAGACCAATTTCCCCGATGGCCAGCGGGTGGTGCTGCTCGATCTGCTCGGCCAGCTGGCGGACATCCCCGGGGCGGTGCTGTTCCAGGTACATCGGATGCAGTCCCAGCGCGGGATACAGTCCCTCCTGTTCCCCACACAAGCGCAGGAGATTGTCCCAGCCCGTGGCAGTGACGCCGGGGACCACGATACGTCTCACCCCCGCCTGGCCACAGCGTGCCAGCACCCCGGCACGGTCGGCGTCGAAACTGGCATCATCCAGGTGGCAGTGGGTATCGATCAAATCCATCGAGTTATTTTACCGGCTCAGGCCACAGCATGTAAATAACTGAAAGAAAAGGGCTTTTCTGAATAGCCCGAATTTGCAATTCATTTTCATCCCCCCCTGTAAACTGATGCATGAATCCCTATAATGGTTATACCCAAGTTCTATACTCAAGTAACCGCAAGGAGGTCACTTATGGCAACAGGTACTTACAAACCCAAAGCCGATCCACTGAACCGTCCGGATGACGCCACAGGTTTTCGTATTGGCTGGAAATACAAGACCAAGTTCGAGCGCGGTCACTTTGACGAGGAGATGACTTACGGCGAAGCCAAGAAAAAAGCCGAGGAGTTATCCACGAAGGAACCGGAGAAAACCTTCTGGCCGGAAATCATCCACGAATAATTCTTTCCACCACAACCGGGCAATCGCCCGGTTTTTTATTCATCATGCTCTCCGCTTTTCGTTTCATTGGCGGATAAAAGGCAGCCTTCGTTCTTGCCTCGTTCATTTGACCCACAAAACCCGGCAACTGGTCGTCCTCTATCCCTGTCACAGAGTGAATCCCATGGATAAAACATCGGATAACTTTTTTTATCGCAATGAATCTGCTATAGATTAAAGAGATAAAATATTTTGTGCTGAGAGGATACTATGGCGACAAAGAAAACGGGAGCAGGTTCAAGGTTCAGAGAGTCGGTGCGCCACCGCGCCACTGATGCGATGAAGGAAGCGGAGAAAATTCGCGAGCTGATGATGAAAGAAATCCATGAGGGATTCGACAAGGTCAGCAACAAAGTCTCTTCCGCCGCCAAATCGACCTCGCAAAGGACAGAACACTTGCGTAACCAGGTATCCGATATACATCCCCGTGAATATTGGGAGAGGATGGTCAAGGAGGTCGATGAACTGAGAGACGAGCTGGTCAATAACGTTTCGAATCGATTCAATCAGTTGCGCAAAACGACGGAAAATGCACTCGCCAGGCCCGGCAAGAAAACCGGCAAGAAAACC
>NZ_JAVLAZ010000006.1:0-26140 GCF_031581315.1 Thiohalophilus sp. | reverse complement strand
CCGGCAAGAAAACCGGCAAGAAAACCAGCAAAAAGAAAATAGCAAAGAAGACGGCAAGCAAAAAGAAAGCGGCAAAGAAGAAGACAGCCAAGAAGGCGACTGGTAAAAAGAAACCGGCGGCAAAAAAGGCCGCCAAGAAAAAGGTTGTCCGGAAAAAAACAACCAAAAAGAATACCGCTAAAAAGAAAGTCAGCAAGAAAAAGCCGGTCAGGAAAAAAGCACGTGGTTAGGCAATAAAGATTGCTGGAGGGCGGTCATAAACCCCGCAAATTGACGGCCGTACAGGCCCTTTGTTGTCGATCCCGTATCTGGGTGCACATATACGGCGTTCTGTCATGACAATCTTTAAAGTAGCCTGGGTGTCATTTAAGGTTATATCGTATAAACAGAAGATTAATCACGCTGCGTCTCTTATGGCAATTATATCTGAGTAGGTAAGTTGTTCACGGATTTGTCATGTTGTGGTATCTACCGCTAGAATTAACCTGTTGGCCACAGATATGACAAACATAATGCTGGAAACTTTTACACAACTTGGTATCGCCATTGCCATTGGTCTGATCATCGGCCTGGAACGGGGCTGGAAAGGACGCGAAAGGGAAGAGGGGAGCCGGGTTGCCGGTTTGCGGACCTTTGGCCTGATTGGGCTGCTGGGCGGTTTGTGGGCGCTTCTGGCCGAAACACAGGGCCAGGGGTTGATCCTGGTCAGTCTGGCCTTTGTCGCGCTGACGGCGCTGTTGATCGTCGGCCATTATCTGGCAGTCAAACAAAGTGGTGATTTCGGTATCACCACAATCGTTGCCGCATTGATTGGCTTCGCCCTGGGCGCCCTGTCTGTCAGTGGTGAAATGCAGGTTGCCGTGGCCGGGGCAATTGTGACGGCCATTATCCTGAGCCTCAAGTCGCTACTGCATGGGTGGTTGCGGCTGATCGATTATGACGAACTGAGTGCCATTTTAAAGCTGGCCCTGATCTGGGTAGTTATTCTGCCGTTATTACCCAATCAGGGTTACGGGCCCTGGCAGGCGATCAATCCTTATCAGATATGGTGGATGGTGGTGTTGATTGCCGGGATCTCGTTTGCCGGTTATGTTTCCATCAAGATCGTCGGGGCCAATAAGGGGTTGCTGATAACCGGCTTTCTTGGCGGGCTGGTTTCCTCCACCGCGGCCACGATAAATCTCTCCAAGCTGGCTCAGAAGCAGGCGCGTGTACCGGTGATTTGTGCCGCTATTTTGTTGGCCGAAACCATCATGTTTCCACGGATGTTACTGGAAATTGCCGTGGTGAATCGTGAATTGCTGGTTTTCGCATGGCTGCCGGTATTGATCATGATGATTGTTATGCTGGGGGGTGTTCTCATTATCTGGGGACGCAAGGAACAGTCGGGCGACGGGGAGCTGTCGGTCACCAATCCGTTTCAAATCAAGATGGCATTGCAGTTCGGGCTGTTGCTGGCGGCAGTAATGTTTCTTGCCGAGGCCGCTCTGGCCTGGCTAGGTGATACCGGCATCTATCTGGTTGCCCTGATCTCGGGTGTTGCCGATGTGGATGCTATCACACTCTCGCTTGCCTCCATGGCCAAAAGCGATCTGGCAGCGGAGACGGCAATACGTGGGATCGTCATTGCGGCGATCGTTAATACGCTGTTTAAAACCGCGCTGGCGTTATTTATCGCCGGTCGACAAATGTTCTGGCGTCTGTTCCCGGTGGCGGTGGCCGCCTGCGGCGCAGGGGGCCTGAGCCTGTTATGGGTTTAATTAAACCCGGGTGAACCGCCGCCTTTGGCGGTGAGACACAACCAGGCTATGCCATTGCGGTGTGCCTCGTTGGAAAGTGGCCCCTTTGAATCCGACAAGTATTCGAGGAGGCGATCAGGCTGGAAATATAGCCAGTTTGGGAGTGCCCTGCGCGGTGTGTTCGCTGTCTCGGTGGTGATACCGGTTCTGGTTCCGACGGGCAGTAGACAGAAAATGCTTGTCTCTCGCCGAGCCACCACGGCGCAAAAGAAGCCGGATAATGCTCATACTCAGCGCGCTCTGCGTCTCTGCGAGCGTATTATAGCCGTTTATCGTTGGTATAAACTTGAGTAACGGCTAATCGTTGTTTATCTCCAATAAAAAAGGAGGCGCAAGGCCTCCTTTTTTATCGCCTTGATCGTCTGATCAGTTGTCCGGTTTGTCAGCAAGATTCCGATTGCTGTCGGCTTGCCGACGGCGCTCATCATCCGAATCGTCCGATTCCTGATTGGCCGGTGTACGGGTTTCCACCTGTACCAGGGAGGAGTCTGCCGGCTTGTTCTCGGCGGGTTTTGACTCCCTGGTGTTTTCTGTCGCGGCCGACCTGGAAGCCGACGGCGTTTCTGCCGCAGGTGCTGTCGTCGGTGACGAGGAGTCTGCCGGCTTGTTCTCGGCGGGTTTTGACTCCCTGGTGTTTTCTGTCGCGGCCGACCTGGAAGCCGACGGCGTTTCTGCCGCAGGTGCTGTCGTCGGTGACGAGGAGTCTGCCGGTTTGTTTTCAGCGGGTTTTGAATCGCTGCTGGTGGTGTTGTTTTCTGGCGCAGCCGGTTTGGGAGCTGATGAAGCGGCATAGCTGCTTTGCGTCGGTTCATTGGCCGACGGTGCAGAGGCTTCGGGCTTGTCGACCGGTTTTTCCGCCGGTTTAGTTACCGTTGCAGTAGAACCGACTGTGTCGCCCTGATCGGTATGGCTTGCCGACGTCGTGGGAGAGTCGTTTTTCTCCCCAGCAGCCGGGGCCGGGTTATCGCTTGACTGTGGAGTGTCGGTTTTATCCCGGGCGCGGGTTTCCTCACCACGGTCGCTGGCGCGCATGCGGGGATGCGAGCCACTGTTATCACTCTTTCTGTCGTTGCGATTACCGCCACCGGAACGCCCGTTGGTTTTGGTCTTGCCGCTTTGCTCACTTTTATCCGACTTATTCTGCTCGGGTTTGTTGTCCGGTTTGCCAGATTTGTCCTGTTCAGATTTGTTGTCCGACTTGCCAGACTTGTCCTGTTCAGGCTTGTTATCCGACTTGTCAGGTTTATCTTGTTCGCCTTGCTTGTTATCGGGCTGGCTGGATTTATTCTGGTTCGGCTTGTCATCCGCTTTGGCGGTTTTATCCGACGGGCCTTGTTGCCCATTGTCGCTTTGTTGCTGATCATCGCCGCGATTTTCTCCCGAGGATGAACGCCGCCGCCGGCGACCGCCTCGGCGTCCACGCCGGCTACTGGAGCTGCGTTGTTGTTCGCCCTGAGCGCCGCTCTCAGCTGGTTTGGATTTGTTTTCGTCGCTCTGAACGGCAGTCTCACCGGTCGGTTTACTTTCGGCCTGTTTGGTCGCCGGTTTGTTGCTGGCCTGACTCTGACCGCTGCCGTTTTGATTACGGCGGTTTTGCTGCGGCTTGCGGCGCTGACCTTCGCCGGCGGTGGTTTTGCGACGGGGGCGATTACTGCTGGCAGTCTCCTGGCGAGCAGGTTTGCGCGCTCGGGATTCACCGGTCCCGAACAGGGCGCGCCACAGGCGAACCAGCAGGCCGGGTTGAACGGGTTGATCAGGTGTTGCGACCGGTCGTGGGGTCGCCGGGGCCACGGATTTGACGGCCGGTTCTTCCGGCGGCGTGGCGGTGGAACTGATGGAGGCGGACAGGGTTTCCAGGCCTTCTTCATCCTGACGTTCGACCAGCTGGAAGCTCTGTTTGTTTTCCTCCAGCGAGGGATCGTCATCGCGGATACGGGTGACTTCGAAGTGGGGCGTTTCCAGATCGGTATTCGGTATCAGCAGGATTTTGACCTTCTGCCGGCTTTCGACCTCCTGCAACACCTCGCGTTTTTCATTTAACAGGAAGGTCGCGGCGTCGACCGGCAACTGCGCGACCACGCGCGCTGTTTTTTCCTTCATGGATTCTTCTTCGACCAGCCTCAGGATCGACAGCGCCAGCGATTCGATACCGCGAATGGTGCCGTGACCGCTGCAGCGCGGGCAGATGATCTGGCTGGATTCACCCAGCGAGGGACGCAGACGCTGGCGTGACATTTCCAGCAGGCCAAAGCGCGAGATACGGCCGATCTGGACCCGGGCACGATCCGCCTTGAGCGCCTCGCGCAGCCGGTTTTCCACTTCACGCTGATTGCGCGCCGGCGTCATATCGATAAAGTCGATGACCACCAGCCCGCCCATGTCGCGCAGGCGCAGCTGGCGGGCGATCTCCTCGGCCGCCTCAAGATTGGTATTGAGTGCGGTCTCCTCGATGTCGGCGCCCTTGGTGGCACGCGAGGAGTTGATATCGATGGAGATCAGCGCCTCGGTGTGATCGATGACCACCGAACCGCCGGACGTCAGGCGCACCTCGCGTTGAAAGGCGGATTCGATCTGCGATTCGATCTGATAACGGGTAAACAGCGGCACCGGATCCTGATACAACTTGATCTTGTTCAGGTTGTGCGGCATTACCTGGTTCATGAACTCGCGGGCCTGTTCATAAACACCGGGTTCATCGATGATGATTTCGTTGATGTCGTTGCGGAAATAGTCGCGAATCGAGCGGGTGATCAGGTTGCTTTCCTGATAAACCAGAAACGGCGCGTTTTTCTGCGCGGAGGCTTCCTCGATCGCTTTCCAGAGATTGACCAGATAATCCAGATCCCACTGCAGCTCTTCGACATTCTTGCCGACGCCGGCGGTGCGGATAATGATGCCCGTGTCCTGGGGAATTTCCAGCTGGGCGAGGGCATCACGCGCTTCGTTACGATCGTCGCCCTCGATGCGGCGGGAGACCCCGCCCGCACGCGGGTTATTCGGCATTAACACCAGATAGCGCCCGGCCAGGCTGATGAAGGTGGTAAGGGCCGCGCCCTTGTTGCCACGCTCTTCCTTGGCCACCTGGATGACCAGTTCCTGGCCTTCCTTGACCGCGTCCTTGATGTTCAGCTTGCCGCCGGGATCGACACCTTCACGGAAATATTCGCGGGAGATTTCCTTGAGAGGCAAAAAGCCGTGACGTTCGGCACCGTAATCGACAAAGGCGGCCTCGAGGCTGGGCTCGATGCGGGTAATCTTGCCTTTATAGATGTTGGATTTTTTGGATTCGCGGGCGGTGGTTTCGATATCCAGATCGTAAAGCCGCTGGCCATCAACCAGCGCAACCCGCAACTCTTCCGGCTGAGTTGCGTTGAACAACATTCTTTTCATTGTATAACCTTTATACGTGCATGCGCTCTAACCCCGGTCGGATGGATCCGGACCGGTGGGCAATGCCACAACAGACCTTCTGCTGCACGAAGCCGAAAATCGCCGACAGCCGGCGTGATACGCGAGACTCACCCGGTTTCGTGCTGGTCTGCCCACCCGGTCGCGAAACGTGTCGCGGTACCCGGGGAGCGCGTATGTTCATCCACGGCTATTCGTCGTGTTAACAGGTCGCGAATAGCCACATTTATCTTGCTGAGATCACCTGCCCGAGGCAGATGATGGAAAACCGGTTTTTGACCGTCTGCGCCGTCCTGTATTCATTCAGAGATACAGCAGCAACGCGCTCCCGTATTAACCGGAAGTCTGCCGAATATATCAGTGTTGCGCCAGAGCATCAATCTTTAGATAAGAAATGCTAGAATAGCGCGCAATATGGCGACAAAAAGCAGCAATCCGGCCTCTACGGGGGTCAAAATGGTGACAATCGGCCCGGAACAGGCCGGCCAGCGGATCGACAACTTCCTCCTTACCCGGCTCAAGGGCGCGCCCCGCAGTCTGATTTACCGCATCCTGCGCAAGGGTGAGGTGCGGGTCAACAAGGGCCGCATCCAGGCGCCGTACCGGCTCAAGGAGGGGGATCAGGTGCGCATTCCGCCGGTGCGTCTGGGTGACAGGGCGGTCACCACGCCGGCCGAGCGGGTCTTGCGCCAGGTCGAGGCCAGCATCCTGTTCGAGGACAAGCGGATTGTGATTTTGAACAAACCCAGTGGCCTGGCAGTCCATGGCGGCAGCGGCATCAGCTACGGGGTGATCGAGGCCCTGCGCGCATTGCGCCCGGATGCGCCGTTTCTGGAGCTGGTCCACCGGCTGGATCGGGACACCTCCGGTTGTCTGATTATCGCCAAAAAACGCAGCGCCCTGCGCACTTTGCACGAGCTGCTGCGCGAAAACCGTATTGACAAGCATTATCTGGCACTGGTTAAAGGGGAATGGCATGGTGGCCCGGCCCGTATCGAGGCCCCGCTGAAAAAGAATGTACTCTCTTCCGGCGAGCGGATCGTGCGTGTCGATCCCGAGGGCAAAGCTGCCATCAGCCTGTTTCGCCCCCTGGCGGTTAATCCGACTGCCTCGCTGCTCGATATCAAACTGGAAACGGGGCGCACCCACCAGATCCGGGTGCATGCCACCCACGAAGGCCACCCGATCGCCGGCGATGACAAATACGGTGATGAAAATTTCAACAAACAGCTGCGCAATCTGGGGTTAAAGCGACTGTTTTTGCATGCCCGGCGGCTGGTATTTGCATTTGACGACGACGGCCCCCATATTGACGTCACCGCGCCGCTGGAGGCGTCGTTGCATGACGTACTGACTGAACTGAAGCTGGAGTTCCATGAATAATACACAACTGATCATTTTTGACTGGGATGGCACCCTGATGGATTCGGAAGGGGAGATACTTACCTGCATGCGTGCCGCGATCGAGGATCTCCAGCTCGAGCCCCGCACCGACAATGAACTGAAAAACATTATCGGTCTGGGTTTGCAGGAAGCGCTGCGTACCCTGTATCCGCAAGGCAGTAACGCCGAGTTATTGCAACTGACCGCGCGCTACCGTTATCACTTTCTCGAATCCCCGCGCCAGCCGTCGGAGCTGTTCGCCGGCGCCAGAACGATGGTCGAAGAACTACACAAGGCCGGTCATTTCCTGGCTGTGGCGACCGGTAAAGGGCGCAATGGCCTGAACAAGGTCCTGGAACAGACCGGACTGGATGATTATTTTCACACCACCCGCTGCGCCGATGAATGTCATTCCAAACCCCACCCACAGATGTTGCATGAAATCATGGATTACCTGGGCGTGGAGGCAGACAGGGCACTGATGATCGGTGATACTGAATACGACCTGCTGATGGCCAGCAACGCCGGTGTTAAATCCCTGGCTGTCACTTACGGCGTGCATGAAAGGCAGCGCTTGCTGGATTGCCAGCCCCTGGAGTGCGTGGATAGCATTAAGCAATTGCACGGCTGGCTGAAAGAGAAAGCCAATCTGGCTGCCTGACGCTGTTATGTTCTGGAGACACCAATCGCAGAATGAATCAAATAGACAAGAATGGAACCGATAACATGAGTGACGAACAAAAGAACCCGGACTCTTCCACACAACAATGGCAGCAGGATGTTATCAATCGCCTGGCTTTTGCGGCACTGAACGAGCAGAAAAAAAGCCGTCGCTGGAAGATATTTTTCGTGCTGCTGTTTATTTCCTATCTGTTTCTGGTCTACTTCACCACATTCGTCACCCCCGACTCGGCAGGCACGGCCCTGACCGCTAAAAAACATACCGCGCTGGTTGAGATCAAAGGAGTTATTGCCGACGACCAGTCGGCGAGCGCCGATAACATCGTCACCGGCCTGCGCAATGCATTCAAAAATGAAAAAGTGCAGGGGGTTATCCTGCGCATCAATAGCCCCGGTGGAAGCCCCGTTCAGGCCGGCTATGTCAATGACGAAATCGCCCGGCTACGCGAACAGTATCCCAACACGAAGGTCTATGCGGTCATCACCGACATCGGTGCTTCTGGTGGTTATTACATTGCCGCCGCCGCCGACGAAATTTATGCTGACAAGGCCAGTCTGGTCGGTTCTATCGGCGTAATAATGAACAACTTCGGGTTTACTGAGGCTATGGATAAACTCGGCATCGAGCGGCGCATGTACACCGCCGGTGAAAATAAAGGTTTTCTGGATCCCTTCAGTCCCGCACATAAAGAGGACGTACAACACGTCAAGTCTATGTTGAACAACATACATCAACAGTTTATCGACACCGTCAAAAAAGGACGTGGCGATAGACTGACAGATAATCCCGATTTATTCAGTGGCCTGATATGGACCGGTGAACAGAGTCTTGAGCTGGGTTTGATTGACGGACTGGCAAGCAGCAGCTACGTGGCCCGCGAGATCATCCAGGCGGAAAACATTGTCGACTATACCCCCAGACCGGATTTCTTCGAACGCTTTACACGCCAGTTCGGTGCCGCCATGGGTCAGGCGATAAGCAAAACAATGGGACTGGAAGGCGGGTCGATTCGGTAAAATTCGGTTAGTTATACGCTAATGCTACGGCGTCTGGGTGGTAGCGGATTGCAAGGGCTTTATCATGCCCATTTGCAGAAGTTCCTCCCAGAGTCTGGACCAGGTTCGCCAATCGTGATTACCATCAATAGCATGAATATTCTCGGATGGCAGAAGTCGTTCGAACTCGCTGTACCGGGAGGCAAAACCATCCTGGCGGCCATAAGCCAGATAAATATTTTTCAAAGAACTACGCTTTTTGAAGGCGGCAAGGCGCTCCCAGTTTGTATACGGAACACGTTCAGATACGGAAGATAAATTCTCACTGTCGATAAATTGGCGTATTTGATGGAGAAAGTCCTCTTCTTTGTTGACGCCGACATACGGGGACAAAAGCACCACCCCTTCGATTGTTTCAGGCTGATCCAGGTAGTACGAAAGTGCATTATATCCCCCCAACGATATGCCGATTAGCCAGAAAGACTGATAACCTTTTTTACGCGCAGGGATGATAACGTCTTCCATGAAGCGTTGAGAGAAATTGCCTCGTACCAGGTATGCAATGTTCGCATCCACCGAAAGAAAGTCATGTTCAATATCATTTTTGCGTGCTATTTCGATAAAACCATGGGTTTTAAATTCAGCAGGTTTATCCCAAATTCCGGGTAATAGTATGACAAGTTGTCGGGTGTCATTCTCCTTGGAATGATCCCAGGTCATTTTCATTGGATTGCTCGCATGCGGAAGATATGAACATGAACTAAAAACGAGCGAAAAAACAAAATAAAACAGGGGACTGGTGATAATAAATTTTGGGAACATGAAAATCTATTTAGCCATGTACGTAGTTTATTCTGAGCAGCAAATTTTTATTCAACCTGGCATGCTAAATCAATCAAATAATAATATTCAATGTGTAAATTGAGTGAATCAGAGTATTCATTAGTCTAAGTATCGCGGATTTTTCGCAATTCCCGGGTTATCAGAATTGGTTGGTTAATGATTTTCTGGTCCACAATCATAACCTGACTATTGACGGTGCTGGATCGTATCTAATATAGTTCTTTATACAACATATTGATTTCCTTTAGTACAAAATGCGCTGCTGTAGACCGCATTAGCTTCAGTTAATATTCTTAAAAAGAAACCAATCATGGTCAAATGTCATCTTTCGAAAATAATGGGTGAAAAGAAGCTGAAAATATCGGATGTGGCACGGGATACAGGGATTAGTCGGGGCACAATTACTCGTTTGTATCAGGAAACAGCACAGCGGATCGAAATCGGTGTCCTCAATAAACTGTGCCGATATCTTGATTGCCAGGTCGGTGATTTGTTTGAAATAACCGATTAGTAATTCCTGTTAAACAACAAAGCTGCCCATACTGCAGGCCAGTTTGAAATTATAATTATATAGTCAGGATAACAGTCTATCCGCCATTGAGTAACAATTTATGCAACTGGTGCTTTGTTCGATATTGTTGCTTGTCAATGATGTGGCAGAATAGTGCATACTAAACAAGAGGAGTTTGTCGTGGGGATGACGAATTTTGAAAGCGAGATTGCAGGCTTGATTATCGAGTCGCTTAATCTTGAGGATGTGGAAGTTAAGGATATTAATCCCGAAGACCCGTTGTTCAACGAAGGCCTTGGTCTGGATTCTATTGATGCTCTTGAGTTGTCGGTTGCGCTATCACAAAAATACGGAATAAGCCTGCGCGCCGATAATCCCGATATTCAAAATATCTTCTCTTCCCTTCGGATGTTGGCCTCCTATGTTGAATCGAATGCAACTATGGCTGAAAAACCTGGTTGAAAGTTATCGATAATTGCCGTCCTGATTGCCGCAGCATTATTTTATGATTATATCGTCGTTTTGTGTTTCTCGGGCTCATCCCTCACTGGAGGGACATTTTCCCGGAAACCCGATTGTTCCAGGGGTTGTCGCCCTGGAGCTGATATTGGAGGCGCTTATGAGGGAGGTTGACGACGTTTATATTCACGGTTTCCCGCAAGTCAAGTTTCATGCGCCAATTTATCCCGAGCAAGACGTTAGTATTCGATTTACCCATAAAAAAGATTGTGTGTACGATTTCATTTGTGAAGTCGGAGATAAAAAAGTGATTTCAGGGAAAATCAAACTCGCACTCAACGGGGACAGCAATGGCTGATAACTGGGAGGTACAAAAAGAACGCAGTAACCCTTTTCTGCTGAGATTTATATGTAAATTTGCTTTGAGTATGCCCAGGTCCATTGCACGTTTATGGTTATGGCCAATCAGCCTTTATTTTTTCTGTTTTTCCCCTGCTGCCCGTAGCGCTTCATCTGACTACCTTCGTCGTCACCCGAACATGTCAAGTGATACAGGGTCAATTTACAAGCACATCCATACATTCGCCTCGGTTATCCTTGATCGCGTCTATTTTATTACCGGTCATTTCGAGAAATTCAATATCAGTTATGATCTTGATCAGGAAGCTCTTGCCGTACTGGATGGCAAGGATGGGGCTATTTTACTTGGGGCGCATATAGGTAGCTTTGAGGCTATGCGTTGCCTGGCAATCAAGCAAGCTGATTTTGATCTTAAAATACTGATGTATCGCGACCATAATGCGATGATAACCCGCATTCTTGATGAGTTAAATAGTGATATTGCCAACTCTGTTATTAATATTTCTGACGCTAACGCCTTGTTACAGGCACAAGAGTTCGTTGAAACAGGCGGTGTTATTGGTTTGCTCGGCGATAGAGGAGTTGCGGGTGAGAAAGTCTGTCAATCCAGCTTGTTAGGTGACAAGGTTGAGATTCCCGCAGGACCATTTTCACTGTCACTGATTCTGAGGGTGCCAGTTGTGGTATTTTTCGCAACTTATGCCGGTGGTAATAACTACCATATAACACTTAAAAAACTCTGTGATCCTATAGATGTACCAAGAAATCGTAGATCAGAAATTATTCGAGAACTAACAAGCGATTATATTTTTCAAATTGAAAATATTTTGCGTCGTTATCCCTACAACTGGTTCAATTTTTATGACTACTGGGGTGCCAAGTGAGTCGCTTATGGATTTTTATTGTTGGAGTAGTTTTTTCGTCTCTTGTGCATGCTGATTTCCTTGATCAAAGACTGAGTAGTATAGCCGCCAACAGTGAGCTTACGGCACCGTTTACGGAAATCTGGCGGGCCGATTATCTTGACGAGGATGTTGTTAATCACGGTTCTTTACATTTCAAACCACCGAATATTCTGGTTAAGGAAATTATTTCGCCTGACTCGTTGATTTACACTGTTTCCGGGGATTCGGTCAAGATTCAGCAGGGCGAGAAAATACAACATATTAAATTATCAAGCAGCCCTGAATTAGCAATGGGCATCAACACCATGAGAATGCTGTTGCGAGGTGACCGAGATGGTCTTGAGGAAATGTTTCTAATCCAGCTTCGTTATTCCGATAAAAATTTTCAGTCCTGGGCTATTGAGCTTTTTCCAAGATCGACCTATAAGAAAGTTAAGATCAAAAAAATTACAGTCATCGGTAACGAAGATGATTTACGTGAAATTGAAGTCGATTATGTAGATAATTCTGTCCACATAACTCGCATAAGTCCGAATGAATAATACCCGTTCTCCAGTTCTGCATGCGATATGGCTTATAGCGATTTCCCTGCTATTAGCCTATCTGATTTTGCATATGGAGGTTATCACGGATATCAAGCAGTTCATGCCGGTTGATAAAGAAGATGGTACGTTTCATGCCTTGCAAAGCGAAATTCTGACTGGGCATGAATCTACATCGATGCTGCTGAATATTCATGGAGCCAATGCCGAAAGACTCGTGAAGCTGAGTCGCGCCTTACGCGAAGAGGTTTCTTTCACAGAAAAAAATGCAATGATTCGCAACGGTGAGGGCAGTTTCGATACTACAGGCATTGAAATTCTCGAGGAAAATCGTTTTCTACTTGTTGATACAGACTGGTCTGTCGAAGGGTTGAAAAGGGCGTTTCAATCCCGCCTTTTTGAACTGCGCCAGGGACAGGGGCCGGTGATTGGACAATCGATCAAGTCTGATCCTTACCTCTCTGTAAAAAAATATTTCGAATTGATAAAACGCCCGACTTCCCTGGATGAAAATTATCCGGTCTGGTATGCCGAGGGAATTGGCGCGATACTGCGTGTTGACTTCGGCACAAGTAATATTGATCTTGATACGATCGAGCGGGTTCAGTCTACACTGCGGAGCAAATTTCAGGAGTTGTCGCCAACGACATCAGCTAAGCTGGAAATAACCGGTCCCGGTGCGATTGCTGTCGCCACACGCGCTGAAATTCAGTCCGTCACTCATAAATTAAGTTTGGCAATCCCTCTGCTGTTGCTTCTGGTCTTCTGGGTTGCGTATCAGTCGGTTTATCTGATCTGGTTTTCCGTCATTCCTCTAATCACCGGCGCCCTGGTTGGATTGGTCATTACCCAACTAATTTTTACGAGCATTCATGGTGTCGTTATCGCTTTCGGAATAACCATGCTAGGGGTTGCGCTGGATTATCCCGTTCATCTTTTCAGTCATAAATACAAGGACGAACAATTATTAACCACGGCGAAACGAATCTGGCCTGTTTTGCGTCTGGGTGGCCTCACTTCTGCGATTGCATTTCTTGTTTTATTATTCAGCGGCTTTGAAGGACTTTCACAACTCGCCGTATATGCTTTTTCCGGGCTGATTATCGCTTTACTATTAACTCGATATTTCCTGCCTCATGTTGTCAGTTCAGATAAAGTAAAACCGAGAGTTTATGTGAATGGAGAAGTCATCCCGCCATTTTCTGCAAGCGTGATTTTGGTATTGATTGTTCTCGTAGTTTTGTTTCCCTGGATGCAAAGCGATGTCTACTGGAATGATAGTGTAGATGCGGTCAGTCCTGTATCTCCTGAGTGGAAAGAGCAGGATGCGAGGCTAAGAAATGTTATCGGCGGAATAGAGGTATCAGATGTCTTTGTGCTCGCTGACACAGATTTGGATCGCTTACTTATTTCCACCGAACAGCTATCCAGACAGCTAAATGAGCTCGTCACAGAAGGGGTTGTTAAATCCGTTCTGCCTGTTACAGACTTTTTACCTTCAAGCGAACAACAGCAGGCTCGTCAAGATAAAATACCACAAAGCAAGGAGCTGAATGACCATGTTCGGCGCGCTGTTGAAAATATGCCATTCAAAGCGTCGGCTTTTAAGGAATTTGTTCGACAGGCGGAGAGAACAAAACAACAAGATTTTATTTCATATGATGAGATATTACGGACACCCGCTCGGCCGTTTGTCCGGCAAGGGCTTATCGAAGCGCAGGGGCGGTGGCTATCTGTGATTCGTATTAGCGGGCTGTCGGCGCCGGATAGGCTTATGCATTGGTTGGATGAAAATCCAGACGTTAGCCAATATCACGTTAACATCAAAGATCAGGTGAGTGACCTGTTTGCGTTGTACAGAAATCGCACTCTGTCCGGCGTGTATTTTGTGCTGGCAATCCTCGCGGCAGTTGTTTTTTTACACAGCAAAAAAATCACAACGTCACTGCGTGTGATTTCTCCGGTAGTTATTGGTGTGGCCGGCGGGCTTGCTGCCGGACTGTTATGGGGGGAAGGATTAAATATCTTCCACCTGATGGCGGTATTTCTAGTGATCGGGATGGGGCTTGACTATAGCCTGTTTTTTAATCATGGTCGCGGAAAATCGGCTGTTTTTGCAAGAAGTCTTCATGCTGTCAGCGTCAGCGCAGTAACAACGGTAACGTTATTTTTGTTTCTTGCCTTTTCTGCGATACCTGTCTTGTCCGCCATGGGAGGTGTCATTGTGGCAGGGGTCTTTATAAGCTTTATGACTGCCTGGATGATATCAAGGATTGGCTGAATCTCCATGGTGTTCTTGTTACTTGAATAATTATGAGTCTATTTGATAATTTTATTATGAGAAAATCAAGCGCAACCGTGATCGATAAAAATAGAATTTGCAAGCGAATTCCGCATGCCGGCGATATGTGTCTGATAGAGAGCGTCATGCAGTGGGATAAGGACTCGATTACCTGTCTATCTCGCACGCATGTTGACACCAATAATCCGTTGCGCGATGCAAACAAACTACCTGTCTCCGCGTTGGTTGAGTATGGTGCACAAACGATGGCGATTCACGGCGCTCTGGTAAACGAGCAGTGTGGCGAGCATCAGGGAGGCTATCTCGCTGCATTAAAGAATGTTCGATTTTATGATGGTGATTTGTCGAACATTCAGGAAGAAATCATTATTAGCGCCAAAAAGATATATTCCGATGGAAAAAATATGATTTATGATTTTTCAGTATCAGCCATTGAAAAAGAACTGGTATCAGGACGTGCTACTGTATTTGGTGGCGACGTAACGGGTGAGCATCTATGAAGCGTGCATTGGTGACCGGGGGTAGCGGGGATATTGGCGGGGCGATTGCCCGGTCTCTTGCTGCGGAAGGTTGTTTTGTCTATGTTCATGCTAATACTAATCTTGAACAGGCTGCACGAGTGGCAGATGAGATTAATTATAACGGAGGTCACGCTTGTCCGGTGCAATTTGATATTAGTGACCGAAAAGAGGTCTTTACCCGACTTGAAGAGATTCTCGAGTCTGGCACGATTCAGGTGCTGGTCAATAATTCCGGTGTTCATGATGACGCGGTTATGGCAGGAATGCAGGCCGAACAGTGGGATAATGTTATTGATGTGAATCTCACAGGTTTTTTTAATGTCACCCAGCCGTTGCTTTTGCCTATGATCAAGACCCGCTGGGGAAGGATTATCAATATTTCATCGGTGGCCGGGGTAATGGGAAACCGTGGCCAGGCCAATTATGCAGCCGCCAAGGCTGGAATAATCGGTGCCACAAAATCTATGGCCCAGGAAATGGGATCGCGCGGTATTACTGTGAATGTCGTCGCGCCGGGTATTATTCAAGGCTCCATGACACAGGAGATATTTGATAAGGAAACAATCAAACGTCTGGTGCCGATGTCTCGTTCGGGCAAACCGGAGGAGGTCGCTAATGTGGTTGCGTTTTTGGCCTCTGAGTCTGCCAGTTATGTTTCCGGTCAGGTTATCGGTGTAAACGGCGCTATGATATAAACTCGGAGGACTTTATTCCTAATGAACCAGTCGGCTATCTGGCGCTGATACGCGATAGCCAGGCTCTGTTATGGGTGATTCTGGAATATAATAAGCCTGTAATATACCAGTGGAGTAAAAACGCTTCACCGATATATTTTGCTATCATTCTATCTGAGGTGATTGTATTTGCAGGGCAAAGGCTGACCTTGAACCCAAATTGTCGGGCCATAGTGCCCGCACGCGCAAGGTGGTAAGGGCTCGTAATCAGGGTGATTTCCAGGTTGCCACAAGGAAAATTTTCGCGAAGTTGTGCAAGATTTTCCAGCGTATTGCGCGATTTTTCCTCGCAATGAATCTGGTCTGGTTTTACACCCTGGTCTATCAGGTAGTCTGCACCCGCGCTGGACTCGCTGATTTCCGAATCCACGGTAATCCCGCCTAACACGTAAAACTCGAGATACTTGTTCTTGTTGTAAAGCTGGTATGCGGTTTTCAGCCGTGCAATGTATTCTTGATCCGGCTGGTTGTTTTTCAGTTGTTTACCCAGTATCACCACATAATCGCGATCTGCCTTGCAGGTTGCTTCTCTTGCTGTCTTTGTGACATACAACAAGATGATCAGTAGTGAAATACCCAGTGTCATAATCATGACAAGTAGAGAGAGCAGCCCCATAAGGTACCCGGCATATTCGGGTTTGCCCTGGTAATCAGGTAATAATCGGGGTTTGATTGCCGAGCGATACAGACCTTGCGGGTACATTCCGCGACGGAATAGATGTCCGGCTACCATGAGCGTAATCAGTGTAATATCCCTGACCCCACGAAAATGACTTGGCCGCGCATCCTGGGTGTAGATGGCCGGTATGGAGACAGCCTTGCTCTTGATGCCGCGTCGTGCTGCCTTGATTAAAATCTCGCTCTCGAAGACGAAGCTGCTGCGCTTCGAAGTGGATATCTTAAGATTCTCAAACAGTCGGGCAGGGTAAATTCTGAATCCGGACTGACTGTCTGACATCGGATAACCTGCCGCCCAGGCCAGCCAGAAATTGGCAATCCGGTTGGCATAGTAGCGTTTTGCCGGAATTGCCGATTTGTCTGCCAGTCGGGCTCCGATAATGATGTCGTCCGGGTGTTGTTCCACTTTGCTCAGCAAACGAGGTATGTCCGACGGCGAATGTTGGCCGTCACCGTCGAGTGTTACGTAATAGTCTACCCGGTGTTTTCTCGCTTCCTGGATGCCATCCCAGAGGCTGGCCGCCTTACCCTGGTTTTGTGCGTGTTCAATCAGTGTGACAGGGAGATCTTTAATCACCTGTGAGGTTTCATCACGTGAACCGTCATTCACCACGATCACTATATTAGCGAAATCTAATGCGGATTTGACAACATCGCGTAGCGTCCTGGCTTCGTTATAGGCCGGAATTATGATGGCGTAGCTGCTAGACATGTGACTGTATAATTTTATACACTATTTTTGTGTTAGTTTAGCACAGATGGTACAACACAAAATATAGATGGGAGGGAAAATGAAATTCTCAAAATGGATGATGATGGGGTTACTGCTGGCTATCACAGCGCTGGCGGGTTGTCGTTCGAACCCGGTGATGAATGTCGATGATGCAGCAATTTCCCTGCAAAAACAGCCTTCGATCGAACAGGTTGAAAAGGCCATTATTCGTGCCGGCAGTTCGCTAGGCTGGAATATCAAGAAGGTAGAACCGGGCAAGATGGAAGGTCGTCTCATGATCCGGAGTCATGTTGCTGTAGTGGATATTACCTATGACACCAGGAGTTATTCGATCCATTATAAGGATTCCACGAATCTGAATTATGACGGTACCAATATTCACTCCAATTACAACGGCTGGGTGCAGAATCTGGACCGAAATATTCAGCAACAACTCATGACTCTATAATTGAGCACGGCTTGTTTCTATAAAGGGCGGTATCACCGCCCTTTTTACGTTGTCAGTACATTGGGTGAGGTACCACATCCGGTCGGCATATTCGAATGACGACCGGATATAGTAGGAACTAGCGATGCAGTATCTCGCCTTTCAGGGAATAGGCGATCGCCAGAACATCTTTCTGGCTCTGTTCATCAATTTTCTCGTCTTCCAGCGCGGACATGATGTCATCTATTGCCGCAAGATACTCGATCTCATTGATATTCATTCCACGGTGCGTCTCAGGCATCGAACGTCCCTGGTATTCCGCATTCCCGCCGCTACCGGCTTCGAGAAATGCGCAGAGATGTTGCTTGGTTGTCGCCAGTTTTTCCGGGGTGTCCAGATAGGGACGAAACCGCGCCCGGATCGTCGGGTTCTCCATGTGGTTGGCGACAATCTTCTCCACCAGCGTATGGATACCGTTACTGCCCCCCAAACGTTCATAAAGTGATGTATTTTCCATTTTCTGTCTCCTTATGGTTTGCTTTCAGGTAGTTTGGTTTACTCCACTAATAGACCGGTCGGTCTATTTTTTGCGCGACGTTTCCCGGCAACAGCAGTGGTGTAGCATATTGACGCCCTAAACCGAGGCCATGCGGAAGTAGAAATCCAGCATTTCCCGCAACGGTGCTGGATCACGTCGCAGACGGGTCCGCAAAGCCGCGCCTTCCCAGCAGTTGACGAGCAGCTCCGCCAATTTCTGCGGGTCGGTATTTTCCGCGAGATCGCCACGTTCGATCGCCTCCTCAAGGCTGACGGCGATGCGCTGGGCGATCTCGAAGAAACACAGTTCGACCTTGCGACGAAAGACCTCACTGACCCCGGACAGCTCCTGGCCCAGCCCGCCCAACAGACAACCCAGGTACCCTTCGGTGCGATATTTCTCCTCGCTGAGCTCGAAAAAATGGCGTACCCGTTCCAGCGGGGCGAGAGTTTTGTCACCCAGGCAATAGTCGAGTCCGGCATGCACCTCTTCCATGTAGAGGTCGATGGCCTGCAGGCCAAAGTCCTCCTTGGACTTGAAGTGGTGGTAGAACGAACCTTTGGGGACATCCGTCGCTTCCAGTACCGCCGTGATCCCGAGATCGTGGTAGCCGTGGCGCAGCAACATGGTCATGCCCTGTTGGAGTAAGAGCTGTTTGGTGTCGGTTGCCATTCTCGTCTCAGATCATTAATAGACCGGTCAGTCTAAGTACTATAAATAGCAGAGCGAGATTAAGTGTCAAGGAAAGCGGCGATAATAAAACGAGGCGTTCAGGATTTAATATTGGCTTTGATAAATGCTTATAAATCAGCTGCCTGGGACTTCTTTTTAAAGTACTGGACTAATAAACGAGCAGGGCAGATCGATCGGTGGTTTTCGCAGCCGTTGTGACGTTAAACAGGACAGAGGCTCCCGGGGTCGTGGCTTCTCTGGGCAGGGCACGGAGTATAAATAGCTGGCCGAAAAAACCTCACCACGACGACACGAAGTCATTATTCTGGTTTTTCTTCGGGCCTTCGTGTCTTCGTGGTAAGTTTTGTTTTGCGCCCTCTGCGGTAAGTTATAGCTTTTTAGATGATGCGAAATTCTTCCTGTTCCAGCATCCGGATCAGCCGGATCAACGGCAGTCCAATCAGGCTATTGGGATCGTCACCTTCCAATCTCTCAAACAGGGCGATGCCCAGCCCTTCGGATTTAAAACTGCCGGCGCAGTTGTAGGGGCGCTCCTTCTGTAAATAGTTCTCAATCTGAACGTCATCCAGCTGACGAAAGTGAACCTTGAAAGTCACCACGTCACACTGGGCATGATCGGTCCGACTGTTATACAGACACAGGCCGGTGAGGAAGGTAACAATTTTACCGGAGGCGGCGCGCAGTTGTTCGATGGCTTTGTCGTGACTGCCGGGCTTGCCGAGAATTTCGCCGTCGATCACCGCGACCTGATCGGACCCGATAATCAACGCCTCGGGAAATTGATCAGCCACCGCGCGGGCCTTGGTTTCGGCAAGCCGCCTGACCAGTTGCTCGGCGGACTCGCCGGCCCGTGCCGTTTCATCCACCTCGGGAGAGGCGGTATCAAACGGAATACCGAATTTTTCCAGGATGGCCTTGCGAAACGGCGACGTGGAAGCGAGTATCAGTTTTTTATTCATACAGCTTATTTTTATATTGATGATTGATCCGCAAATTAACGCAAATGAACGCAAATTTGAATAAATGTTGGGCGAGAAATATTAGCGTGTATTCGCGTTGATTTGCGGATTGATTTTTTTACAATCTGCACAGTAAACTTTATTCGATTTCTACCAGCGCCTCGTCCGGGTTAACGCTTTCGCCCTTGGTGACGTGGATGGCCTTGATGATACCTTTTATCGGCGCCTGGATCTCGGTTTCCATTTTCATCGCTTCGGTGATCAGCACCGGATCCCCGGCTTCGACCTCGTCACCGACATTGACCAGCACATCGACGATGGTGCCGGGCATGGAGGTGGAGACATGGCCGGGGGTGGTGGCCCGGGGGCGTTTGCCGGCAGCGGAACGGGCATGGCCGGTCTCGCCACCTTCACCGCCGAGGGCGATCTCATCCAGCGATTCGAGCAGGATCTCCTCGGGCACGCCGTCCACTGTCACGTAGTAGGGGCGCAGATGTTCCTTGGGATAACCGCGCCCGGTCACCTTGATGTGATAACTTTCGCCGTGCAGGGTAACGTTGAACTCGGTGGCGGCTTTTTGTCCGTTGGCGTTGTTGACGTTGGGCGGCTCAAGCGGTTCGGGGAACAGTTTGCCGTCTTCACGCTGTTGCAGAAAATCACGGCCCAGTTCCGGGAACATGGCGTAGGTCAGTACATCCTCTTCCGATTTGGCCAGGGGGCCGATCTCCTTGCGCAGTTTTTCCATCTCGGGCGGGATCAGATCGGCGGGGCGGCATTTGATCACCTCCTCGTTACCGATGGCCATGTGCTGCACCTGCGGACTGATCTCGCCCAGGGCCTGGCCGTACCGGCCCTGCAAATAGTGTTTCACCTCATTGGTGATGGTCGCATAACGCTTGTCGGCGAGCACATTCATCACTGCCTGGCTGCCAACGATCTGCGAGGTGGGCGTGACCAGCGGCGGATATCCGAGTTCCTTGCGCACCCGGGGTATCTCTTCCAGTACGTCATTCATGCGGGTGAGGGCACCTTGCTCTTTCAGCTGGTTGGAGAGGTTGGAGATCATTCCGCCGGGGACCTGGTTGACCTGGACGCGGGTGTCCATACCGGTAAATTCGCTTTCGAACTGGTGATACTTCTTGCGCACCTCGCGAAAGTAAAACCCGATCTCCTGCAGCAGTGGCAGATCCAGCCCCGGGTCATATTCGGTATCCCTGAACGCGGCGACCATGCTTTCGGTAGGCGGGTGGCTGGTACCGCCGGAGAAGGAGGAGATGGCGGTATCGAAACCGGCGGCACCGTTTTCCACCGCCTTGTAGTGACACATGTCGGCCAGCCCGGCGGTGGCGTGTGAATGGGTAAATACCGGGATATCCAGTTCACTGACCAGCGCCGAGACCAGTTGCGCGGTGACATTCGGGGTTAACAGCCCGGCCATGTCCTTGATGGCGACGCTGTCGCAGCCCATCTCCTGGATCTCCTTGCCCAGTTGTACGAAGCGATCGAGGGTATGAATCGGACTGGTGGTATAACAGATGGCGCCCTGGGCATGTTTGCCGCTTTGCTTGACGGCCTCGACCGAGACCCGGATGTTGCGCAGATCGTTCATGGCATCGAAGATGCGGAAAATATCCATGCCGTTATCCGCGGCACGGGCCACGAATTCGCGTACCACATCATCGGCGTAGTGGCGATAACCGAGCAGGTTCTGACCACGTAACAGCATTTGCAATTGCGTGTTGGGCAAGGCCTCACGCAACTTGCGTAGTCGTTCCCACGGGTCTTCTCTTAAAAACCGCACGCAGGCATCGAATGTCGCGCCGCCCCAGACCTCCAGCGACCAGTAACCGACCTGATCCAGTTTCTCACAGATCGGCAACATGTCCTCGGTGCGCATGCGCGTGGCGATCAAAGATTGATGGGCATCGCGCAAAATGGTGTCGGTAATCTTGACCTTGGGCATTAATAACTGGCTCTCATGCTGTTGCTGTTAAGGATATTGTTGCGTTGAAGAATAATCCGCAAATGCACGCAAATAAACGCGAATGTTTCGCCTGATAAATATAATTTTAGTTTGCGTAAATTTGCGTTCATTAGCGGACTGTATAATTTTTTTGACATTACCAGGTTACAGTCCCATGTTGGCGGCGATTGCCACGGCGATGGTGGCGGCGATGGCGCGGTCGTCGCGCCGTTCCGAGTACTCGACCAATTCCGGATGGGCTTCGACAAAGCCGGTGTTGAAGTGCCCGGACTGGAATTCGGCATTGCGCAGGATTTCCATATGATAGGGAATGGTGGTTTTGACACCGTAAACGCCGATGTCCTGCAAGGCGCGTAATGAACGGTCAATGACGCCGTCCCAGGTTGGCGCCCAGACGATGAGTTTGGCACACATGGAATCGTAATAGGGCGGTATTTCGTAACCGGTGTAAATGGCGCCGTCGGTGCGCACGCCCGGGCCGCCGGGGGCGAAGTAACGGGTGATACGCCCGAACCTGGGCAGAAAATCGTTTTTCGGATCCTCGGCATTGATCCGAAACTCGATGGCGTAGCCGTAGCGCCGGATGTCCTGCTGGCTGAAGCTCAGAGTCAGCCCCGAGGCGATGCGGATCTGCTCCTGGACGATGTCCACCCCGGTGATCGCCTCGCTCACCGGGTGCTCCACCTGCAGGCGGGTGTTCATCTCCATAAAATAGAAATTCTCGCCGCTGTCCATCAAAAACTCGACTGTGCCGGCGTTGGTGTAGCCGACCGCCCCGGCGGCGCGCACGGCCAGATCGCCGAGCAACTGGCGCTGTTCGTCGTTGAGCTGGGGGGAGGGGGCGATTTCCAGCAGTTTCTGGTGGCGGCGCTGGATGGAGCAGTCACGTTCCAGCAGATGGATGACATTGCCGTGCTGGTCGGCCAGGATCTGCACCTCGATATGGCGCGGATTGCCAATATATTTTTCGATGAAGACCTCGGCGCTGCCAAAGGCCTTTTCGGCCTCGGAGATGACCCGGCTGTAGCCGCGGCGCAGGTCCTGCTCATTGTCGCAGCGGCGGATGCCCCGGCCGCCGCCACCGGAGGTGGCCTTGAGCATCACCGGGTAACCGATGGCATTGGCCACGCCCACCGCGTCCTCCAGGTCGGTGACATTGCCGTCGCTGCCCGGGGTGACCGGTACCCCGGCCTTGCGCATCAGATCGCGGGCCTGGGTCTTGTCACCCATCTGGCGAATGACCCGGGATTCAGGGCCGATAAAGTGGATATTACGTCGGGCGCAAATCTCCGCCAGCTCCGGGTTTTCCGACAGAAAGCCGTAACCGGGGTGCAGGGCGTCACAGCCGGTCGCCACGGCCAGATTGACCAGACGGTGGGCGTTAAGGTAGCCGGCCACCGTGTCGGGGCCCAGGCTGTAGGCCTCGTCGGCCTTTTTCACATGCAGGGCGTAGCGATCGGCTTCGGAGTAGACCGCCACCGATTTGATGCCCAGTTCGGCGCAGGCACGGATGATCCGCACCGCGATCTCGCCGCGGTTGGCTATCAGGATTTTTTTGATCATCTAATGCCTTATATCGTGTGTGTCATCGACTCGACGTCGGGAGTTCTCTGTGTAAGTGAACCCTCGGGGCCTGTCAAGCCGCCGCGATTCGGCCCGGCAGCGGCCACCGCTATCCCGGGCGCGTCAGGCTGCGGCAGGGGTCACGGAACAGCCCGATATTCAAGGAATTTTTTGACAGCCTGATGATCCGCCGATACAATTCGCGGCCTATGTCAAGACGGCAAGATCGGCTGCCGGTACAGGTCGACCCCTACCGCCTGGCCGAACAGGGCCGGGAATATGATGGGGAGTTGCCCCTGCGCCAGATGAAGCGCCTGTTGCCCCTGTTGGCGACACAGACGGGTGCAGCGGCGGTGAGCCTGCGCTTCGAGGTGGATGAGATGGGCGTGCATTATCTGCAGGGCACCATCCAGGCCAATCTCAGCGTACCGTGCCAGCGCTGTCTTGAAGCAATGAGTTGTCCGGTCGATATCGACCTGTCACTCGGATTTGTCAGCTCCACGGCCGAGGCGGATCGCCTGCCCGGGGGCTATGAACCTTTTATAGTAGAGTCGGTACCCGTGATGCTGGCGGATATCATCGAGGATGAATTACTCCTCGCCTTGCCGCAGATACCGATGCATGAATTAGAGGAATGTCCGGCCCAGGACTACGTGGAGCCGGAGGAAGAAGAGGACAAGGCCGGTCAGGACAATCCATTTCAGGTTCTGGCCGATTTGAAAACACCGGATAAAGATTAAACGAGGTAATCCAGATGGCTGTTCAGCAGAACAAAAAATCCCCGTCCCGGCGTGGTATGCGTCGTTCCCACGATGCATTGACCGGCGCCGCGCTGTCGATCGAACCGACCACGGGGGAAACCCACCTGCGTCACCATGTCAGCCCGGACGGCTACTATCGTGGTCGCAAGGTTGTCGACAAAGGCGAATAAAGCGCCATTGCGCGTATGTCTGCCCCTGGCAGGCGCTTATACCATGAAACAATAACAACAGGGATACGGGACATGGACTTTCCATGTCCCGTCTTTGCTTGGAACGCTGAAATTTTCGAATCGACAATCTGATGACCGACACTTCGATCACAATTGCACTGGACTGCATGGGCGGTGACCACGGCCCGGACGTGGTAGTACCGGCGGCGTTCAGGGCACTCTCCCGATACCCGCAATTGCAGCTGATTCTGGTGGGCCAGGAAGCGGTGATCGAAAAGGCAATTGCCGCGCAAAAGCAAACCAGCGACCGGTTGACGATCCAGCATGCCACTGAAGTAGTGGGGATGGATGAACTGCCTTCGCATGCTCTGCGCGGCAAGAAAGACTCCTCCATGCGCGTGGCTATCAATCTGGTCAAGGAAGGCAAGGCCCAGGCCTGTGTCAGTGCCGGTAACACCGGCGCCCTGATGGCCACCGCCCGGTTTGTCCTGAAGATGCTGCCCGGCATCGATCGCCCCGCTATTTGCACCACCTTGCCGACCATCGAAGGCCACACCCATGTGCTCGATCTGGGTGCCAATGTCGACTCCGATGCTCAGACGCTGCTCGAGTTCGCGGTGATGGGTTCGGCATTGACTGCGGCGGCCGATAACAAATCAGAACCGACGATTGGCCTGCTCAATATCGGCGAGGAAGAGATCAAGGGTAACGAGCGGGTCAAGGAAGCGGCACGTCTGCTGGCCAAGAGCAAACTCAATTATATCGGTTACGTTGAAGGTGACGGCATCTTCAAAGGCGCCGCCGATGTGATCGTTTGTGATGGTTTTGTGGGTAATGTCATGCTCAAGACCACCGAAGGCGTGGCCAAGATGATCAGCTTTTACATGAAGCAGGAATTCAAACGCAACCCGCTGACCCTGCTGGCCGGCCTGATCGCCATGCCGGTACTCAAAGCGTTTAAAAAGCGTATCGATCCCCGCGAATACAACGGTGCCAGCTTGCTGGGACTGCAGGGCATCGTGATTAAAAGTCACGGCAGTGCGGATGCCTATTCGTTTGCCACCGCCATCTCCGAAGCGGTGCTGGAAGTGAACAAGAATGTCCCGGCCCGGATTACGCGAGTGCTGGAGAGCCAGTTGGCAGAGAGGCAGGCAAGTTGATCTATTCACGCATAACAGGAACCGGCAGTTACCTGCCCGAAAAGATTCTGACCAATCAGGATCTGGAAAAGATCGTGGAAACCTCGGACGAATGGATCACCGATCGGACCGGGATCAAGGAACGCCATATCGTGGAGAACGAGACCACCTGCGATCTCGCCGAACAGGCGGCGCGCCGCGCGATCAACGCCGCCGGTATTGAACCGGCGGATATCGACATGATCGTCGTCGCCACTACCACGCCCGATCGGGTCTTTCCCAGCACCGCCTGCCTGTTGCAGCAACGCCTCGATATTCACGGTTGTCCGGCGTTCGATATCCAGGCGGTCTGTACCGGTTTCGTTTATGCACTGAGCGTGGCTGATCTCTACGTCAAGTCCGGTACGGTCAAAAATGCGTTGATCGTCGGCGCCGAGACACTATCCAATATTATCGACTGGACCGATCGCAGTACCTGTGTACTGTTTGGCGACGGTGCCGGCGCGGTGGTCCTGTCCGCCAGCGACGAGCCGGGGGTCCATTCCACCCACATTCATGCCGACGGCCAGTACAAGGAACTGTTGACCGTGCCGGCCGGGATCGCCGAACATCCGCAGCAATTCAAGGACGGTTCGGCCCGTATACAGATGAAGGGCAACGAAGTCTTCAAGGTGGCGGTCAACACACTGGGCCGTATCGTCGATGAGACCCTGGCAGCCAACAACATGGACAAGTCCATGATCGACTGGCTGGTGCCACATCAGGCGAACATTCGCATCATCGCCGCCACCGCGCGCAAACTAAACATGTCGATGGACAACGTCGTTGTCACCGTCGGCGAACACGGCAACACCTCCGCCGCCTCGATCCCACTCGCTTTCGACATCGCCGTACGTGACGGCCGCATCAAGCGCGGCGAACTGATCATGCTGGAAGCCTTCGGCGGCGGCTTCACCTGGGGCTCGGCGCTGCTCACATTCTAGGCTCTGGAAATCAACGCAGAGTTCGCGGAGTCGCAGAGGCGCGGAGACGAAAAATATAATTGTGAATG